>JANEMA010000017.1 GCA_024510845.1 Gammaproteobacteria bacterium | reverse complement strand
AGTAAAGAGAGACCGGCAGGGTAAGCACTGTGGTTGAGCAACGCCACGCACACACGGCCTTCACTGGCACGTCGCCGCACCAGTCCCGGCATCACCGGGCTGACTCAGGTCAAGGGGTTCCACAGCGAAACTTTGCAGATGACCAAGTGAGTGGAATACAACATCGAATACATCAACAGCTGGTCACTCAACCTGGACCTGGCAATCATCTCCCAGACCGCCTTGTGCCCTGTTCAGCAAGAACGCCTGCTGAACCCATCCCTACCCCCTGCAAGAAACCGGCGATACTGGCCCACCGACCGCTTTTGCCGTATCCTCGCGCGCCATGAATCCCACAACCAACATCGCCGTACGTGCCGCCCGGAAGGCCGGCAGCGTCCTGATGCGGTATTACAACCGCATCGACACACTGACCATCAGCGAAAAACAGACCAACGACTATGTGTCGGAGGTCGATCATGCCGCCGAAGCCGCGATCATTGAGGTGATCCACCGCGCCTATCCCAACCACGCCATCCTTGCCGAGGAGAGCGGTGAGCATGCAGGCAACGACTATCAGTGGCTCATCGATCCGCTGGATGGCACCACGAACTACCTGCACGGCTTTCCTCAGTTCTCCGTATCCGTCGCCCTGCGCTACCGCGGCGACCTGATCAGCGCGGCGGTATACGATCCGCTGCGCGACGAAATGTTCACCGCCAGCCGCGGCCAGGGCGCCCAACTCAACGACCGGCGCCTTCGTGTCAGCGACCGGCGCTCGCTCAAGGGGGCACTGATCGGCACCGGCATCCCCTTCCGGGACCAGCGCTATCTGGCCAACTACCTCGCCATGCTCGGCGCCATGGTGAAAGACACCGCCGGTATCCGCCGACCCGGTTCGGCTGCTCTCGACTTCGCCTACGTGGCGGCTGGCCGCCTCGACGGTTTCTGGGAACTGGGATTGTCGGTATGGGATTTCGCCGCCGGCGTGCTGCTGGTGCACGAGGCCGGCGGCGTGGTCACCGACATTCGTGGCAGAGACCGCCATCTGGAGAACGGCAACGTGATTGCCGGCAATCCCAAGGTTCACCAAACCATGGTGAAGCGACTCGCCTCCCACGTGCCGGAGGCCTTGCGCGCTTAATCCGTCCGGACACGCCGATGTCAAGACTAGGGTTTTCCCCCGTTGTCGTCTGCGGGGAGACTGTGCTTACATCGACTCCAACAACCAACAGTCGAGGAAAGTCCGGAGAAATGAAAAGCTACATCACCGCCACCTTGATCCCGCCCGTTGGCGCCTGCCGTTACGGCTGCGGCACCAGCTGCGCCGCACCCATCACCGTCTTCTGGTTATTCGGTGTCATCAGTGTGGTCTATGGCCTGCTGGGCGGCCCGACGAACGAACCCGGGACCAGCTGGTACACCGTGGGTCTGGGGCTGGTCATGTGGGGCATTGCCGCGGTGTGGACACTGGCCACTCTGCAAGGCGTGGAGGCCGACCGCTGCCACGACCTGTGGAGCCCGAAGGCCCATCGGATCCAGCCCTGCGACAACGAAACCGACCCCCTCGAGGAGGTCAAGAAGGCGCACTGAGCGCCACCCGGCTCCACAATCCCAGCGGGTTGTCGGGATCGACCCCTTCCATGAACGGGATCCGCCTGCTCTGGTGGGTCACCTGGTACATCAGGCCCATCCAGTTCCCCACCACCGCCTCGGCAGTATCGTGCCAGGTATTGTCCAGGCGCGGCACCAGCAGAGACTCGGGAAACTCCGGCAACGGCCCGCCGGCCTTCAGCGCCTGGTCCAGGCACCAGCAGTACTCGCGCACCAGTGCCTGCTCGCGCTCGCCCAGGTAGTTCTCGGGGAATGGCGGGAAGGCGTCGATCTCGCCTGCTGCATAACGCAGGACCTCACGCTTCAGCTCCTTGAGCAGCGAGATGGTGTCGTACTCCGGGTGCCCCTGGAAGAATACGAAGCGCAAACCATCGGCGCTGGTCGCCAGATGCACACCCACCTGTTCGCTCTCGACCAACACACGCAGGCCGGCGGCATCGAACTGGTCGCGCTCTACCGCGTTCCAGCGCGAATGCGGCACATCGAAGCGGGTGTTCACATCGGCCACCAGGGGGTGCGCCTTGTCCATCACCCGATGCGGGAACACCCCCCAGATCTTGCGCGGCTGCAGACGCCGCTTCCGACCGTAGCGGAACTCCAGTACCGCGTGGGTCGCCAGGCAGGAACACAGGGTGGTGGTGACGTTCTCCCAGGCCCAGTCGATGACTCGGATCAGCGGCTCCCAGAACGGTTGGGTAGACAGTTCGGGGCCGACCACGTTGGCACCGGTGATGAT
Organism: Gammaproteobacteria bacterium; assembly: GCA_024510845.1. Lineage (GTDB taxonomy): Bacteria > Pseudomonadota > Gammaproteobacteria > Chromatiales > Chromatiaceae > MONJU. Next base: position 31,911 of record JANEMA010000017.1, on the reverse strand, counting down.
CAGTGCGTCCAGTCCCTCCTCGCGAATCTTGTCGAAAGGCTCGTACCAAGCATCGATATAGGCCTGTGCCTTCTCGCTGCGAGGCAGTTCCGACAGCGTGAAAGGGTGCACGTAGAACTGAGCGATGGGATTACTCTCGCCCACCAGACGAAAGAACTGCCGCTCGGTCGCCGCCAAGGCCGCATCGGGCATCATGTTGAGCAGCCCGATATGCAGCTCGCGGATATCCTGGTTCCTCGCCCGCTCGGGCGAAAGCACGCTCACCCCCTCCTTGTGCATACGATCGAAGGACGGCAGGTCATTGTGGGCGACGATCGGCATGGCGGCTTTACTCCGTTTCGCGTGCGACGGCCTGTTCGATCAGGGCCAGAAAATCCTGCTCGTCACGTACCACCGATACCTCCTGAGAGGTGACGGTGTAACCCCGTCTCGCAATGGCCTCGTAGCGCGGGATGCGCGAACGGAACAGGCGGGGAAAGACCCAGCGAGTGAAATCGTCAGGATCCATCTCGGCCGCATAACTCAGACCATGCTCACGCAGGTAGATGGCCAGCTGTTCCTCCAGACAATCGGGGCGATAGTAGAGTGGCTTGGGATCACTCTGCGCACGCCGGATCAGCTTCTGCTCTTCCTCCGCATCGGTCACCTTGATGTAGAGGATCAGGGTGTGCTCCTCGAGCAACTCGATGATGCCCGGCTCATCCAGCTCGCACAGCGAACCACCGACATCGTTGACGAAATGCCGGTAGCCGTAAATCTCCTGGGCCTTGCGGATGAAATCGGGCACGTCATGCATGGCCGCGATCTCCGCCTCGCGATACAGTGCTTGGTGGCAACGAAAGGTCTCTAGCTCCAACCCGCCCCGATCGGGATCGCCCAGCTTGCCGACAAAGGACAGCACCGGCCCCAGGTCGGAGACCTTGATGTTGTTGCGGATGTAGATCCAGTCACGGCGCAGCAGGTCACAGAGGAAAGGAACCGCCATCGCGCGCGCCTTGATCATATCCAGAATCGGCTCGTCCAGGTAACGGGTACCGATGCGGTAGTCACCCGAATAGTGGAACCAGTCATGCGCGCGCAACATGCTCGAAATGTGCGTTTTTCCCACTCCCGACATGCCCAACAGCGTGACCTTCTTACGATCCCAGCGGCGAAATGTCTCGACGTCGAACTTCACTGTGCCCTCCCGGGCGGACCATGGTGCGAAGACCGGTATTATCCGGCACCGACGCACAGGCGCCAAGCCACCCCCCTGTTCGACCCGCGGACAGGCTTCCTGCCCACGAAAACGACGCCCTCGGTGCGAACCATCGAAAAAGCGCAAGGCTCTCGATCACCAACCTTTCCTCATTCGAGGAGCGCCCGAAAGTCAGTGCCTGCGCGTGCAGCAACCTGTCGCACCGGAGCATCGCCATACAACTCGTTGCCAGAACAGGGTTACCCAACGCCAGTGTGTGGACACGCTACAGAGTGAGCACCCGGCGGCCCGCCCCGGTCAGCAGGTAACCGGACAGCCCCAGGCCGTGGCGATGAAGAGGAACTGTGCCAGGTGCTGACCTTGGAAAGACCTGCCCTCATTGCTCACACATCGATCAGAACACCAGATTCATCATCCCCATCATCACGACCAGGAACAACACAGTCATGATACCGCCGGCACGCATGAAGTCGGGCACACGGTAGCCGGCTGGCTCCATGATGAGCGCATTGACCTGGTGGGTGGGAATCAGGAAGGAGTTGGAAGTGGCAATCGCCACGGTAAGCGCATAGACCGCCGGATCGGCATCTACCTGGACGGCGATATTGACCGCCAGCGGCACCAGCAGCACGGTGGCACCAATATTGGACATCACCAAAGTGAAGAAAGTGGCCAGCGCGGCGATGGCCGTCTGGATCACCCAGGGTTCGGCGTCACCAACCAGGCCGACGACCTCCTGGGCGATCCAGCGCGCGGTGCCCGAGGTCTCCACCGCCAGGCCCAGTGGAATCAGCGAGGCAAGCAGGAACACTGTCTTCCAGCTCACCGCCTGGTAAGCCTCGTCGATCTTGAGCACACCCGAGAGCACCATGCCCACCGCCCCGGTGAGCAGCGCCACCGACAGGCGAATATCGGTGAACAGGACCATACTCAGCGCCATGAAGAAGAACAGTGCTGCCCAGCATACCTTGTGTGGGCGCAGCTTTTCCTCACGCGGATACTCGGTCGTCACCACCAGGAAATTGCGGTCCTTCTCGATACGTTCGAGTGCGTTCCAATGCGTATGGACCACCAGGATGTCGCCGGCATGGAAGGGCATGTTGCGGATATCGTCACCCTCGCGCAGAGTCTTGCCGTTACGGTGCAGACCGAGCATGGCCAGACCACAGGTCTTGCGCATCCAGACATCACGCGCACTCTTGCCGATCAGGTTCGATCCGGGTGGGATGAGCACCTCGGCAATACCCGACTTGCGTGGCGACAGGGTCTCGGCGAAGGTACGCAGGCGGTCGCGCTGCTCCAGACCGTATTTGTCGACGAAGTGGTCCAGATCTACAGGATCGGCAACGATACCCAACACCATCCCGGCAATGATCTCGGTATCGCGCGCCAGGGTGCCGGGACCGAAGTTCACCTCACCGCCCGGACGCTTGTGGGCAATGACGCGCACCCGGTAGTCGGTCTCGATGTCGTCTATCTGCTTGCCGGCCAGCGGACTGTCGTCGGGCACCACCACCTCGGAGAGAGTGCAGTCCAGCCCATGGATATCATGAAAATAGCCCAGGGTATCCGAGCCGGTGGCGCTCGACTCACTCTCGGTCACCGGCAGCACGTAGCGTCCGGCAATCACGAAGTACACGATGCCCGTCAGCACCAGGGCCACGCCGACCGGCGTCACCGAGAACAGGCCCCAGGCCTGCATCTGCCGATCCGGTGGCAGAGCCTGGTTGGAGGTGAGGATCAGGTCGTTGAGCAGGATCAGCGGGCTGGAGCCGACCATACTCACGGTGCCGCCGAGAATGGCACAGAAGCCCATGGGCATCAGCAGGCGCGACATGGGCAGGCCGGAACGCGCCGAGATGCGCGAAACCACCGGCAGAAACAGCGCCGCCGCCCCCACGTTCTGCATGAACGAGGAGATGAAGGCCACGGTGCCCGAGATGACGGGAATGATGCGTGCCTCGGTCTTGCCGCCGATACGCAGGATCAAGGCGGCCATCTTGGTCATCACCCCGGTCTTGTCCAGACCCGCACCGATGATCATCACCGCGATGATGGAGATCACCGCGTTCGAGGCGAAACCGTCGAACAAATGCCTGTTGTCCACCAGCCCTTCGCTCAAGCCCATGAAGGGCGCGGTCAGCGAGGTCAGCCCCAGCAACACCATCACCAGCACCGCAGCCACATCCACACTCACCACCTCGAAGGCGAAGAGGTAGATGGTGAACAGCAGGATGGCACTGACCCAGGCAATCTCCACACTGGGCACGAACGGCACCAGACCGAAGGCAGAGAGCAGAAACACGAGGGCAGCGATCACCTGCTTGCGATCGATCGGCCAGGAACGGGAATTTACGGGGTCGGACTGCGCTGACATCGACGTGCTCACCCCTCGCAAGGACGATGGAAGTTCCGGCCTGGTCACCCCCCGGCCGCATTGTCCATCGTCGCGTGAAACAATGCAAAGCCCCGGTCCAGCGGTATAATCCGCGCCATTCACACCCACGGGGACCACCCATGCAGTTCATCGAAACCCGAGGCAACGACGGCCACCGACCCGCATCCGTGAGCTTTTCGCAGGCCATGCTGGAACCCATGGCCTCTTTCGGCGGGCTCTACGTGCCTGAACGCCTGCCCTCGCTGGGCCTGCCCTTTCTCGAGGCCCACCGAAACAGCGACTACGAGACACTGGCTCGCGCCGTGCTCAAGGCCTATGCCATCGACATCGAGTCGGCGGTGATCGACGAGGCACTGACCCGCTACAACGGCTTCGACGACCCGGGGCAACCGGTGCCTGTGGTGAGAGTGGACGACCAGCTGTTCGTCGCCGAGCTGTATCACGGCCCCACCCGTGCCTTCAAGGACATGGCCCTGCAACCCTTCGGCGTGGTGCTCTCGCGGCTGGCACAGGCGCGTGGTGAGCACTACCTGATCCTGGCAGCTACCAGCGGCGACACCGGTCCAGCCACGCTGGAGACCTTCAAGAACCAGGCTAATGTCAAGGTTGCCTGCCTCTATCCCGACGGCGGCACCTCGGACGTGCAACGTCTGCAGATGGTCACCGAGGATGCCACCAACCTGAAGGTCATCGGTATCCATGGCGACTTCGACGATGCGCAAACAGCCCTCAAGTCCCTGCTCTCCTCGACGCGCTTCCAGCAGGCCCTGGCCAAGCGCGACACCCGTCTGTCAGCGGCCAACTCGGTCAACTTCGGTCGCATTGTCTTCCAGCAGATCTACCATCTCCACAGCTACCTGGAACTGGTGCGCCAGGGGTGCATCACCATCGGTGACAAGGTGTATCTCAACGTGCCAAGCGGCAACTTCGGCAATGCCCTGGGTGGCTACTACGCCATGAAGATGGGGCTGCCGGTGGAAAAGATCCTGATCTCTTCGAATGCCAACAGTGTACTCACCGACTGGATCGACACCGGCAGCTACGACCTGCGCGGCCGTGACGTGATCGCCACCAGCTCGCCGGCCATGAACATCCTCAAGTCATCCAACGTCGAACGTATACTGTTCGACCTGTTCGGAGCACAACGCACCCGCGAGCTGATGCAGGCACTGGACACTGAGGGTTTCTACCAATTGAGTGAAGAAGAGACCGCGCACCTGCAGACCATCTTCGCCGCCGACCAGGCCAACGACGAAGAAGTGGTATCAGCCATCCGCGAAACCTTCGAGGAGCACGGCTATCTGATAGACCCGCATACCGCCACCTGCCTGAAGGCGCACCGCAACGGCCGCGACCAGGCATTGCCCGACATCGTCTATTCCACCGCGGAATGGACCAAGTTCTCGCCGACCATCGCCCAGGCCCTCACCGGGAAGACTGGCGCGCACGACATCGACGCCCTGAAGGCAATCTCGGAGAAGACCAGCCTGCCCATCCCGCCGATGATCGCCGCGCTGTCCGAGCGCCCCATCGCCCAGCCAACGGTCATCGACAAGGCGGACATCGAGAGCGAAATCCTCGCCTTCCTGTGAAGTTCCATGGAAGCGAGGGGAAAAGATCCCCGTCCTCTGCCGGTCTGCCCCAGCCCGGATGTTTCACCGGCATCCCGAGAGCCGGCGGAATTCGCAGCCGCTGTGGCGCCGGTTTGGAGCGAAAGCGATAGCCGTGCTATCGCTTGAGTGAAAACCAAGCCACAGCGAGCGAGAAACCGCCGGAATCGGGATAGAACAACGCGGGGTACAAGCTGTAATCGACGATTGGCGTCCTTTTTTCCATTTTTGCTCAATCATTCAGCCTCTTGGGCTTCGAGCGTTGTTCGGCCGGTAAAATATTCGAGCTAGCAGGTCCAGGAGAACCCATGAACCCTTTCCGCCGCAATATTCCGCTGCTCGCCTTTGCACAGGCCATGATGATGAGCAGCACCTCGCTGATGGTCACTTCAGCGGCACTGGTCGGGCGTAACCTGGCAAACGATCCCGCGCTGGCCACCGCACCGCTTGCCGCCGCCTTCGTATCCACCATGCTGGCCAGCGTGCCCGCGGCCTGGCTGATGCACCGTATCGGACGCAAGGCGGGCTTCGTGCTGGCCAGCTTCATCGGCGCCACCGGGGCCACGCTGGCGGCCTGGTCCATCGTGCAGGGGGCTTTCTGGGGGTTCGTGGGAGCTGCGGCGCTGATCGGCACCCACAACGCCTTCGGCAACTACTACCGTTTCGCGGCCGCGGACAGCAGCCCACGGGAACAGAAGGGACGCGCCATCTCCTGGATTCTCGCTGGCGGGGTGCTGGCGGCCTTCATCGGCCCCAACCTGGCCAACCTCGGCCATGACTGGATCGGCAATGCCCCTTTCGCCGGCGGTTTCCTTGCCGTCATGCTGCTCTACCTGGCCGCCGCAGCCGCACTCTCGCTGCTGCGCCTGCCACCGCAGGCCGAGGACCGGCCGGACGACACGGAACCCGTGCGTCCCCTGCGCGAGATCGCGCGCCAGCCCGCCTACCGGGTGGCCCTGATCTGTGCCACCCTGGGCTATGGCGTCATTTCGCTGGTGATGACCGCCACACCGCTGGCCATGTCACACCACCATCACAGCCTGCCGGATGCCGCCTTCGTGATCCAGTGGCATGTGCTGGCGATGTTTGCGCCATCCTTTTTCACCGGGCGCCTGATCGACCGCTGGGGCATCCCGTGCATCCTGATACTCGGCGCCCTGGCCGGCCTGGCCTGCGTGATCGTCAACCTGAACGGCACCAGCGTCAGCCATTTCTGGGCCGCGCTGGTGCTGCTGGGGCTGAGCTGGCACTTCCTGTTCATCGGTGCCACTACCTTGCTGACGCGCTGCTACCGGCCGAGCGAGAAGACCCGGGTACAGGCGAGCAACGATTTCGCCGTGTTCACCACGGTCACGCTCAGCTCACTGTCGGCCGGCGCGCTGCAACACCTGTTCGGCTGGCAACTGGTCAATCTGGGCGTAGTGCCGATGCTGCTGGTGGCGCTGGGTGCGGCCCTGTGGTTTGCGCGTCACGAGCGCGACAACAGGATACAGGCCGCCCCCCTCGCCGGTTAACCGACTGCCCCGCCACGGCGCGAACGCCGTCCGCTCTGACCAGCCGGCTTTCCGCCCTTGCGTCGCACCTTGATGTCACCCGACGCCAGCATCACCGGATCACGGTTGCCGTTGTCGGTGAAAAGAGTGTTGCCATCGACATCACCTTGCGCATCGCGCACCGCTGGCCGGGAGCGTGCTGACTTGTCCGCCCCGGTGCCCAACGGCCTGCCACTGGAACGCTTGCCATCCGATCGCCCAGCACGGTGCGCGCGCCCGCCGCACCGACCCTTGGCACGCTGCCCCCGTCCGTTCTGAATGGGTTCGGGACGAATCGCGGGATCCGGCTCGTAGCCTTCCAGCACCTCGGCCGGCAGACGGCGACCGAGCACTTTCTCGATATCACGCAACAGACGATCCTCGTCCACACAGACCAGGGACAGCGCCTCGCCCTCGCGCCCGGCACGGCCAGTACGCCCGATGCGGTGCACATAGTCCTCGGCGACATTGGGCAGCTCGAAGTTGACCACGTGCGGCAACTGGTCGATATCCAGCCCGCGTGCCGCGATGTCGGTGGCCACGAGCACGCGGATGTCACCCTTCTTGAAGCCGGCCAGCGCCCGGGTGCGTGCGCCCTGGCTCTTGTTGCCGTGGATCGCCGCGGCACTCAGGCCGGCCTTGTCGAGATACTTCGCCAGACGGTTGGCACCGTGCTTGGTACGCGTGAACACCAGCACCTGTCGCCAGTCGCGCGAGCCGATCAGCCAGGCCAGAAGTTCTGCCTTGCGTCCGCGGTCCACGCGGTAGACCCGCTGCGCAACACTCTCGGCGGCCGTGTTGCGGCGCGCCACTTCGATCGACACCGGCGCATCCAGCAGCCCTTCGGCCAGGGCGCGGATCTCGCCCGAGAAGGTCGCCGAAAACAACAGGTTCTGCCGACGTGCCGGCAGCTGCGCCAGCACCTTGCGGATGTCGTGGATGAAGCCCATGTCGAGCATGCGATCGGCCTCGTCGAGTACCAGGATCTCGACCCGCGAAAGATCCAGAGTGCCTTGTGAGACATGATCCAGCAGCCGCCCGGGAGTGGCGATCAGGATATCCACACCACGCCGAAGCTGCTGGATCTGCGGGTTGATCTTGACCCCGCCGAAGATCACCGCCGAACGCAGATCGAGATGCCGGCCATAGGTGGCCACACTCTCGCCCACCTGGGCGGCCAGTTCGCGGGTCGGGGTGAGGATGAGGGCACGCACCGTGCGGCCTCCCTCGTGCCTCGTCTCCGCCAGGCGATGCAACAATGGCAGGGTGAAACCGGCCGTCTTGCCGGTGCCCGTCTGCGCCCCGGCAAGAATGTCTCGTCCCTCGAGGACGACGGGAATGGCCTGGGCCTGAATGGGAGTAGGCGCGCTGTAGCCCTGTTCGGCGACGGCGCGCAGGATGTCGGCCGAGAGGCCGAGCTGTTCGAAGGTCATGATGTGATGTCCATGCTCGTCCCCGCCGGCATGCCGGATACGGTCAGGGGAGAGACATTTCAGAATGAATCAGGAAACACGGCCAAAGTGGCCTGACAGGCGCGGACCGAGAGCGCGTCCGGAGGGCAGTATACACATCTGCGAAAGCTTCGTCCCGAATCCCCTCGACAGGGTCGACGACCCTGCCAGAGGCGAGAAAAGGGAGGCAGGGAGAACCGACCTCAACTCACCTTGCCGGCGTAGTCGGCAAAGCCCGGGTTGTCACGGACCCCCACCAGGGTCGGGACATTGATCTTCTCGAGATGCAACATCTTGTCTTCGCCCCGGTTCTCAAGGATGTAATCGCGTACCACATCCCACATCAGACGCCCATCGGGCACCCGATTGACCGTGGCCCAGCCGGCAACCTTGTAGGTCTTCTTCGGGTCCAGCGGAGTACCGTCGTCCAGTACCATATGGGTGATGCGCCTGCCCAGCTTCTGGGCCGGTTCGATGGTGTAGTCCATGCCACCAACGCGCACCATGTCGCCACCGGACTGCAGGTAGGGGTCGGGATCGAACAGGTTGTCGGCCACGCCTTCCAGCATGTCGTGGATCTGCTGGCCGGTCATTTCGGTGACATAGGTCTCGCCGTAGGTCATGGCGCACTGGGTCATCAGGTCTTCCATGGTGATCCACTCCCCTTTCAGGGTGGTGGTGCCCCAGCGCACGCCGGCCGACAGCGCGATGTCGGCCTTGAACTCCCAGCGCAAGGCGTTGCACAGCACCTGGTCCCAGGTTCCCATGAAGTTGCCACGCCGATACAGCGTACGATCGGCGACCGCCAGCTTCTCGGAGAGTATCTCCTCGAAAGTCTTGCCCAGGCGATCCTCGTTGTAGAACAGGTCGCTGCGGCGCGATTCGACGATGTGCTTATCGTAAACCTTACTGCGCATCTGTCCGAGGTAGGCGCCCATCTCCTTGTCGGCCGGCAGCCAGTTGGTGATCACCGGCAGCTGCTTGTAGTGCATGCCACGCAGCATGCCATCGCGCACATCCAGGTCGAGCACACCGACGAACTTGCCGTTGGAACCGGCGTTGGTCACCCAGCACTCGTGTCCCTCGACATTCTTCACCTTGATGGGCTTCGGCATGCCGTCGTGGGTATGACCGCCGAGCACCGCGTTCAGACCAGGCACCCGCTGCGCCATCTTGATGTCCACATCCATGCCGTTATGCGACAGCAGGATGATGGCATCGGGCTTCTCTTCCTCGCGGATGGCCTGCACCATCTCGATCATGTCATCCTCGCGCAGGCCGAAGGACCAGTCGGGGAAGAACTCCTTCGGGTTGGCGTTGCCGGTGCGCGGAAAGGCCTGACCAACGATGCAGATGCGTGCCCCATTGATCTCCTTGATGACATAGGGCTGGAAGGCATAACCCTCGTCCTCGTCGTACAGGCCACGGCCGTCATACTGCTCGATCAAGGCCATATACTCGTCGCTCATCAGGGCATCGGGCTTGACACGCACGTTCTGGCCGATGAAGTCCCCCTTGAACAAGGCCACGTTGTTGAGCACCTCGTTCTCCTTGTAGGTGAACTCCCAGTGGCCAACCATCACATCCAGCCCCAGGATGTTGGAGGCCTCGACCATATCCACACCGCGCGTCCACAGTGCGGTGGCCGATCCCTGCCACAGGTCGCCCGAGTCCAGGGTCAGCGTCTTGTCGCGCCCGCCGGCCTGCTCGCGTAGCCGGTCGAGCAGAGTCTTGATCTGCGGGAAGCCACCGGTACGTCCATACCTGTGCGCGGCCTCGGTGAAGTTCGGATAGGTATAGGCGTAAGCCTCGGGAGTATTGATCTTCATACCCATGGCGGTGAGCAGCTTCTTGCCGACCAGGTGCGGTGGCCGTCCGAAGGCCTCGCCCACACCCAGGTTGACATTGGGCTCGCGGAAATAGACCGGCAACAACTGCCCATGTACATCCGTGATGTGCAACAGACGCACCGTGCCTTTCATCGGGACATCGTAAAAGCCACTGGGGGGCTTGGGTCCGGCCATGGCACGACTGACAACCCAGGGAGCCGCACTCACCGCAGCCCCCACTCCCATCAGCTTCATGAAATCACGGCGATCGATTCTGCTGGACATGATCTATCTCTCTCGTATTGTTGAACGGCCCGACCATCGGCATACTGAACCGAGTGTATCAAGCTCGCCGGCGATCTGTTGGGCCACCCTGCACACCTAAGGACATCAGGCCCTGCCATCTGGAATGACGAACAGACGCGCCCGGCCTGGCTTTATTCCCGACTACCAAGAGACCTCATCTTGTCACGCCTGCTGTTGCTGTTCTGTAGCCTGCTGATACCGCTGTCGTCCGAAGCTGACGTGGTGAAGCCTGCACTGGTCGAGATCAGCGTATTTGCCGACGGACACTACGAGGTGGAACTGCGCGCCAGCATCGAGGCCCTGCTCACCGGCATCAATGCCCGCTACAAAAATACCCGGAACGCCCCCAACGCCGCCGAATACGATGCCCTGCGCGGGCTGCCGCCCGACGAGTTGATGCGTGCCTTCGAGCCCTTCCGCCCCCGTCTTCTGGAGAGGGTCGCCATCGGTTTCGACGGCAAGCGCAGCATGCCGCGCATCCGCGAGGTCACCATTCCCGAGCGTGGGTACACCAAGATCCCGCGCATCAGCGTCGTCCTTCTCGAAGGCGAGGTGCCGAAATCGGCCCACACCCTGACCTGGTACTATCCCGCGGCCTTCGGCGACAACGCGGTGCGGGTGCGCCAGATCAACCGCCAGACCCAGGAATACCACTGGTCGGACTGGCAGTGGATCCGTGACGACAGCGTGAGCCAGGCTTTCTCCATCACCGAGGTAGCCAACCACCGCGGCTGGACCGATATCGTCCGCGAATACGTCATCGCGGGCTACAACCACATCCTGCCGCGCGGCATGGACCACATCCTGTTCATCCTCGGGCTCTACCTGTTCAGTGCACGTATCCGCCCGCTGCTCTGGCAGGTGACTATGTTCACCCTGGCACATACCCTCACTCTGGGCTTGGCCATCTACGGCTGGCTCACCCTGCCCGCGGCCATCGTACAGCCGCTGATCGCACTATCCATCGTGTATGTGGGAATCGAAAACCTGTGGCAGCGCCGCCTGGCGCACAGCCGCCTGGCCCTGGTGTTCGGATTCGGCCTGCTGCACGGCATCGGTTTCGCCGGTATGCTCAGCGAGTTCGGCATGCCCCGGGACGCCTTTTCCACCGCACTGGTCAGTTTCAATATCGGGGTCGAACTGGGACAAATCAGCATCATCCTCGGCGCCTGGCTCCTCACCGGCCTGTGGTTCTGCCGCCACTCCTGGTACCAGACACTGGTAACAATGCCCCTGTCCCTGCTGATCAGCGTGGTGGCACTGTACTGGTTCTGGGATCGCCTGGAGTGGGAGTCGATCCTCGCATTGCTGGGCTAACCGGGATATCCCTCCGGCGCTGGCGAAGCCGGAACAACGTCCGGACCGGACGGCGAGAGGGCCAGGACCAATACCAGCAGGGCGCTGGCCGCTATCCACGAACCCAGCACCCGGGTACCGATGCGTGCCCAAATATACCCCTGGAGATATTCGGCGAGGGTCATCGGATAGAGCATCAACAAATACAAGGCGACACCACTGCCGAACAGCGCCGCGGTACGCGCGCTGCCGGCCGGGTCCGATTGCAGGGAATCGAGTCCCAGCAACAGGCCGGCAAGCGCCGCCAGCACCGTCAGCAAAACCCGCGGCAACGCGCGCGCCGGCACTACCAGCAGGGCCAGTGCCACCGCCGTACCCAGGATCGCCACCTCGAGCTGCCCCGGTGCCACTACCTGCGGGTACTGGCCGATCAGCGTCAGGCCGGCCACCACGCCCAGCGCGTACCCGGCCACGACCGGCAAGTGCCGCTGCACCCCCTGCTGACCGATCACCAACCCCAAAGCAACCACCACCAGCAACTGTGCGGGTACGAACAACGGGTGCAGAATGCCATTGTAAAAATCACCCAGACCCTTGAACGGGCTGTGTGCCAGAGCAGCACCGGGCAGTATCAGCGCCAACCAAAGCCAACGGCTGTTCACAACAGGCCAACCAGGTAACCCACACCGATCAGCGTGACCACCCCGCCTCCGATCTGCACCAGGCGCCGCCCCCCCTGCCAGCGGGTGAGCAGGCCCAGCGCCACCCCTGAGAGATGCAGCAGCCCGGTGGAGACCACAAAACCCAGACTGAAGGCCAGGGGGCCGGCGGAAGACGGCAGCTCGGCACCGTGCGCATAACCGTGGAAGACTGCAAAGAAACCCACGATGAGTGCCGCCAGCCACAGCGGTGGACGCACCGCGAAGGCCACCATCAGGCCCAGCACGATGGCCGACACGGCGATACCGGTCTCCACCGCTGGCCAGGGTACGCCCAGAATACCCAGCGCCCCACCAACGGTCATCACCAACGGAAACACCACCGGCAACAGCCAGATCGCCGGCTGCCCCAGGAAGGCACCCCACAGGCCGACTGCAACCATGGCCACCACGTGATCCAGGCCCAGCACCGGGTGCAACAGGCCAGCCATGAAGCCCCCTGCCAGGCCGCCGGCAACATGGGCATGCGCAGGCAGAACCAGCAACCCCAGCAGAAGAATGGATAGTCGTTTCATGGTATGCACAAGGACAACGAGTACGAGAAGCCCGTATTCTAGCAACTCCGCCGATTCCCCCGGACTCTGAAGCGGCGATGCTTCCCCCTCGCCCCCCGCCTGCGAGGGATGCCGGGAGCGGTAGAATTCCGCTTCATCGACACCTGCCATCCCCTATAATCGCGGCCTTTCGCACATCGGCCAGAATCCACGCCAATGGACAAGACCTACAACCCGCACGTCATCGAACAACGCTGGTACCAGACCTGGGAGAACAAGGGCTGGTTTGCCCCCGATATGAATGCGCCGGGCGCGCCCTACTGCATCATGATCCCACCGCCGAACGTCACCGGCAGCCTGCACATGGGGCACGGCTTCAACAACACGGTAATGGACACCCTGATCCGCTATCACCGCATGAAAGGCGACAAGACCCTCTGGCAACCGGGCACCGACCACGCCGGCATCGCCACCCAGATGGTGGTCGAACGCCAGCTCGAGGCCGAGGGTCTCAGCCGCCACGACCTGGGCCGTGACAAGTTCATCGAGCGCATCTGGGAATGGAAGGAAGAGTCCGGCGGCACCATCACCCGTCAACTGCGCCGCCTGGGCTCCTCACTGGACTGGGCACACGAGCGCTTCACCATGGACAAGGGCCTGTCCGAAGCCGTGAAGGAAGTCTTCGTGCGCCTCTACGAGGAGGGCCTGATCTATCGCGGCAAACGCCTGGTCAACTGGGACCCGAAGCTGCACACCGCGGTCTCCGACCTGGAGGTGATCTCCGAGGAAGAGGCCGGCCACATGTGGCACATGCGCTACCCGCTGTCCAACGGGACCGGCCACCTGGTGGTTTCCACTACCCGCCCCGAGACCATGCTGGGCGACTGCGCGGTGGCGGTGAACCCCGACGACGAGCGCTACAAGCACCTGATCGGCGAACTGGTGGGACTGCCGCTGACCGGCCGCAGGATCCCGATCGTCGCCGACGAGCATGCCGACCCCGAGTTCGGCACCGGCTGCGTGAAGATCACTCCGGCGCACGACTTCAACGACTACGAAGTCTGGCTGCGCCACCGTGACGAAAAGGCCATTGCCGAACAGATCCATGGCGGCCTGATCAACATCTTCACCGTGGACGCGGCGATCCACGAGAACCTGCCCGAAGAGGGCGAACTGATCCCGGCGAAGTACATCGGCCTGGACCGCTATGACGCGCGCAAGGCCATCGTCGCCGACCTGGAGGCCGCCGGCCTCCTCGAGAAGGTTGTCGATCACAAACTGATGGTGCCGCGCGGCGACCGCTCCGGTGTGGTCATCGAGCCCTTTCTCACCGACCAGTGGTACGTCAAGGTCGGCCCGCTGGCGAAACCGGCCATCGAGGCGGTGGAGTCGGGCCGCATCCGCTTCGTGCCCGACAACTGGAAGAACACTTACTTCGAGTGGATGCGCAACATCCAGGACTGGTGCATCAGCCGCCAGATCTGGTGGGGCCACCGCATACCAGCCTGGTACGACACCGAGGGCAATGTCTATGTCGGCCGTTCCGAGGCCGAGGTGCGCGAGAAGCACGAGCTGGCCCCTGACTGCCCGCTGACCCAGGATGAGGATGTGCTCGACACCTGGTTCAGCTCGGCGCTGTGGCCCTTCTCCACCCTCGGCTGGCCCGGGGACACCGAGCGCCTGCGCACCGTCTACCCCACCAGTGTGCTGGTCACCGGCTTCGATATCATCTTCTTCTGGGTCGCGCGCATGATCATGATGGGGCTCAAGTTCATGGATGACGTGCCCTTCCGCGAGGTCTATGTGCACGGACTGGTGCGCGACTCGCAGGGTCAGAAGATGTCCAAGTCCAAGGGCAACGTGCTCGATCCCATCGACCTGATCGACGGCATTTCGCTCGAGGAACTGACCGCCAAGCGCACCCGCGGCATGATGCAGCCTCAACTGGCGAAAAAGGTCGAACAGCAGACACGCAAGGAGTTTCCCGAGGGCATCCCCAGCTTCGGCACCGACGCCCTGCGCTTCACCTTCGCCGCACTGGCCGCCACCGGACGCGACATCAAGTTCGACCTGGGCCGCATCGAGGGTTATCGCAATTTCTGCAACAAGCTGTGGAACGCGGCGCGCTACGTGCTGATGAACACCGAGGGCCAGGACTGCGGGCTGGGTGGTGAGCCGGTGGAATACTCGGCGGCCGATCGCTGGATCCGCGCGCACCTGCAGCAGGTCATCAGCGAGGTCACCACCGCCATCGAAGGCTACCGCTTCGACCAGATGGCCAACGCCCTGCACGACTTCATCTGGAACCAGTACTGCGACTGGTACCTGGAGCTCTCCAAGGCGGTGCTCAACGCCGCGGACAGCACCGAGGCACAACGCCGTGGCACCCGCCAGACCCTGGTGCAGGTACTCGAGACCCTGCTGCGCCTGGCCCACCCGGTGATGCCCTTCATCACCGAGGAGATCTGGCAGCGCGTGCGCCCACGGGCCGGCGTCGAGGGCGAGACCATCATGCACCAACCCTGGCCACAGGTGGATGCCGCCTGGCAGGACAGTGACGCCGAGGCCGAGATGGACTGGGTCATGCAGTTCGTCCTGGGCGTCCGCCGCATCAAGGGCGAGATGAACATCGCCCCGGGCAAACCGGTGCCCATCCTGCTGGCCAATGCCAGCGAACAGGATCGTCAGCGCCTCGCCCGCCACCGCCTGTACCTCGATACCCTGGCCCGGCCGGAGTCCATCGAGATGCTGGAGCAAGGCAGCACGGAACCCGAATCAGCCATCGCCCTGGTCGGCGAGATGAAGATCCTGATCCCGCTGGCCGGCCTGATCGACAAGGAGGCCGAGATCGCACGCCTCGAAAAGGAGATCGGCAAGCTCGAGGTCGACATCGCACGGGTGCGCAAGAAGCTGGAGAACCCCAACTTCGTGGACAAGGCGCCCGCCGCGGTGGTGCAGAAGGAACGCGACCGGCTTGACAAATCTCAAGGCGCGCTCGAGCAACTGACGACACAACTGGACAAGATCAGGAGCCTGTAGAACACTTGATCGACCGACCAAACTTCCTGGTAATCGATCCTGACGAGTGAAACGGCAAGCCGAAAACGTTGCCGTTGCCGGAACGCTGAGCCACATCCATCAGCTCGCGCACCATGCCCTGTTGTTCAGAATGAGACAGCACCACATGGTTCCGGGTCTCGTCACTGACCCGGCCACGCGGTCTGTCACTGCATGCCAGATAATCCTCGTTGTACTGACGTTGAGGCCCGCACGCGTGAGGTGTTGAGCATCATGAAGATCTACCACCATCTCTGAATTTCAGTTATTGCCAGCCATGGCCGCCTTGCGCTTGTCCAGAGCCGCCCGCAGCCGCTTCGGCGGCACATAGCCAGGAATAATCTCGCCATCGTCCAGGACCAGCGCCGGCGTGCCCGTGATACCCAGATCCTGGCCCAGACGATACTGCTCGCGCACCGGATTGTCGCACTTGCGATACGGCACCTCGCCCCCCGACTTGGCCAGGGTCATCGCCTGTTTGCGGTCCTCCGCACACCAAACGGCCTCGGCCTTCTTCTCGGAAGGGCTGCCGGGGCCGGCACGTGGATAGGCCAGGTAACGGATACGAATCCCTTGCTGGTTGTACTGATCCACCTGGCTGTGCAGCTTGCGGCAGTAGGGGCAATCGATATCGGTGAAGACCGTGACCGTGTACGGCAGGTCCCCATCGCCGTAAACTATCATGTCCTTCTCGTCGAGACGATCGAGCAGGGCCTTCTTGAGTGCCCGCTCCCGCAACTCCGTGATCGGTTCACGCGTCTCCAGGTTGGTGATACGCCCTTGCACCAGGTACTTGCCGTCTTCGGTGACATAGACGATATGGTTGCCGAAGGTCACCTCGTACAGGCCGGGGATGGGGCTGGCGGTGACCGAATCCACCTTCAGGTGCGGGATCAGCACGGCCAGCGAAGCGCGCACCTTCCCGGCACCATCAGTCGTGGCCAGAGCCTGACCGACCAGCAGGCTGGCGGTCAGCAAGGACCATACCAGCATCGAAAATAATCTGTTCATGTGTCGGATCTCTCGAAAAGAAATGGATGCGCCGAAACGAGCCAAGGCTACCAACAGATGTCGCCCCGGTCCATTCGCACGCATGTGGAAACAGCCGGCCCTGTCGTCAGGCCCTGGGATGATGCTGTTCGTACAGACATTGCAGCCGCTCGTGCGCGACATGGGTGTAGATCTGGGTCGTCGAGAGCGAACTGTGTCCGAGCAACAACTGTACGACACGCAGATCGGCCCCATGGTTCAGCAGGTGGGTGGCAAAGGCGTGACGCAGGGTATGAGGTGACAGGGGAGTGGTGATACCAGCCTGTCTGGCATACTGCTTGATGCGATACCAGAAAGCCTGGCGTGTCATCCCCGCTCCCCTGCGGGTCGGGAAAAAGGCCTCGCAAACCCGCTCGCCCAGGAGCTCACGGCGAGCACCAGCAGCGAAACGGCACACCCAGTCTGCGGCCTCGTCACCCATGGGTACCAACCGCTCCTTGTTACCCTTGCCCACCACCCGCACCACACCCTGAGCCAGGCTGATCTGCTCGGCGCGCAGCCCAATCAGCTCACTCACCCGCAGACCCGTGGCATACAGCAATTCCAGCATACAGCGATCACGCACCCCCTCGGGGCTGTCGAGGCCAGGGGCCTGAAGCAAGTCATCGACCTGAGATTCCGTGAGCAAATGAGGAAGGGGGCGCCCTTGCCGTGGCATCTCAATCAATGCTGTGGGATCCTCGGCAGTCAATCCTTCGCCGACAGCCCAACGATAGAACTGGCGCAGGCCGGACAGACGACGCGTGCTGGTTCGCACTTTCAGCCCTCGCTGTACCAGCGAGGCCAGATAGGCCTGCAGGTCCGCGCGCGACGCGCACAGCAGATCACTCCCCTCCCTCGCCAGCCAGGTGGCCAGATCCCGCAAGTCCGCTCGATAGCCGGCCAAGGTATTGTCCGACAGCCCACGCTCCATCCACAAGGCATCGGCAAAGCGTTCGATCAGGTGTTGTTCCGAGAAGGGGGCAGTAGCACGCATGCAGCCATTGTGCCCTATCCAGTGCACTTACACAGTAGCGTCTCACCAGCTATCCAAAACTCTGTCCGGCCTCTGCTTTGTCCACATTTGCTGTGGATAACTCTGTGAAAAAGTTGCTGAAATCCCGGCACGGGCCGCACGATTTCATCGCCTTCTGTTCAGAAGGAATAATTTCGATAAAAATGTAATTTTTATTTCAAATACAAAGTCTTGATTGTTGTTTATGAGAGAATGAGTGCAAAATGGTGTGCAAATGCTTCTTTGTTGGAACACACGGACAATGACTGTGTATAAACAATCACTAACATACTCAGCGCACTTCTTCACGACCGCGTACAATGCCCTGTCATGATGCAGGCCGACCCCTTTTTCTGGCGCCACAAGACACTGGCGGAAATGACCCGAGAGGAGTGGGAGGCCCTGTGTGACGGCTGCGCCCGCTGCTGTCTCTACCGGCTGGAGGACGCAGATACCGGAGAGATCCATTTCACCAATGTCCACTGTCGCCTGCTGGATGCTACAACCGGGCGCTGTACCGATTATGCGAATCGCTCGACCCGGGTTCCCGACTGCGTCACCATCACGCTCGACACCTTGCGCCCTCCCGGCTGGTTGCCCCGATCCTGCGCCTACCGGCTGCTGGCCGAAGGCAGACCGCTGCCCAACTGGCACCCGCTGGTGACCGGTGATCCGGACTCGGTGGTATCGGCCGGGCAGCGGGTATGCGATCGTACCATTTGCGAGGACGAGGCCGATGCCCTGGAAAACCACTTGGTGGACTGGCTGAAATGACACTCACGAAGTTTCTCGAGAATACCGACTCCAGCCTGCGCTTCCACGGCCTGGGACACCGTGTGCTACCCGATCACGCGCGAAGACTTCCCAACCTTCAAGCATGCCGAACAGCCTTGGCTCACCCTGCTACTGATCCTTCCTGTGCCATTCCATACCTGCCACCCGAGCCATTGAACGTCCACTGAATTCAGTATCTGGAACACCATGTGCCCGGCCACGGGCTCGACCAGGCCCTGCATACGCCTCCCTGCTCAAGGTATTCCACTCATCCGATGCCTCGGAGCATCTGAAACGAGCCTTCGAGACACTGGACCAACAGAAAACCCCAAAGACATAAAGGTTTTCATGATGTCTGGCAGGACGGGCAAAGCGCAGCGTGTCCATCACGGACTCTTCCATATCAACTTTGTACCTTTCGTGGTCAACCCACCCCTTACGCCGGGAACAGGCGGGTGAGAAAGACCATCTCGTCGGCCACGACCGGCAGGGGGACGCGCACCCTCCAACCACCACCTGGCGCTTCCTCGAGCCGATCGCCCCACTGGTCGTAGAGTGCCTCGAGCCGGAAACGGTGATTGCCTGCAGGGGTGACCAGCTCCATCTCATCACCCACCCGGAACTTGTTCTTCACCGCCAGATCGGTCAGACCGGATTCCGCATCGAAACCGACGATCTCGGCGACGAATTGCGACTTGCTCACACGCGACGCCCCTTCTCGATATTCCTGCAATTCGTGGGTCTCGTGACGCTGGAAGAAACCATCGGTGTAACCACGATTGGCCAGGTGCTCCAGCTCGGCCAGCAAAGCCGGATCGAAGGGTCGCCCACTCACGGCATCATCAATGGCACGGCGATAGACCTGGGTGGTGCGCGCAGTGTAGTAGTGCGACTTGGTACGACCCTCGATCTTCAGACAATCGATGCCGATCTCGACCAGCCGTTGCACGTGCTCGACGGCACGCAGGTCACGCGAATTCATGATGTAAGTGCCGTGTTCGTCCTCGAAGATAGGCATCAACTCGCCGGGCCGACGCCCCTCTTCCAGATAGTAGACGGCATCGGCCGCCGGATGACGTTGCACTTCGGACAGCGGCACCGAAGAGATGGCCGTGTCCTGACTGGCCTCGAAGTCCTCACGGCCGATGCGATAACCCCAGCGGCAGGCGTTGGTACAGGTGCCCTGGTTGGCATCACGGTGGTTGAAATAGCCCGAGAGCAAACAACGTCCCGAATAGGCAATGCACAGAGCACCGTGCACGAACACCTCCAACTCCATGTCAGGACAAGCCTGACGGATGGCCGCGATCTCGTCGAGTGACAGCTCGCGGGAAAGAATCACCCGGGTCACGCCGGCCTGCTGCCAGAAACGGACCCCCGCAGCATTGACGGTGTTGGCCTGCACCGAGAGATGGATGGGCACCTCCGGCCAACGCTCACGGGCCAGAAGGATCAGCCCAGGATCGCCCAGGATCAACGCATCGGGTCCCATCGCGACCACTGGTGCCATGTCATCGAGAAAGGTCTGCAACTTGGCCCCGTGCGGCATCACGTTGGCGGCAACAAAGAACTGCCGGCCCAGCCGGTGCGCTTCCTCGATACCGGCCCGCAGATTGGCCTCGTCAAAATCGTTGTTGCGTACCCGCAGGCTATAGCGCGGCATACCAGCATAGACAGCATCCGCCCCATAGGCGAAGGCATAATGCAGATTACACAGGGTTCCAGCTGGAGAAAGCAATTCTGGTATTCGCACGATCTCCCCTCCCAGAGGGTTGGCAACAAATAGAATTATCCAGTTTTGTAGCACATAAAGTGTCCACTCTGAGTTCAGTGTGGATCCGGCATGGTAACGGACATTGACCGATGTCCGATCGGGGATATCGAGAGGTTCGAAAGGCAGGCCTTCGGGGGAAACTGACCTGTCTTCCGTATCCGTGGAAACCGGAGACTCCGAACCTCGAAAGGATGGAGTCATGAACAAGCCAACCCGATATTCCCCTGAAGTCCTAGAACGGGCAGAGCGGTGGCTGCAGGAACAGAAACGGATCAGCAGGGCAATGACGGCCTTGCCAAAGCTTGGTGCGAAAGTCGATCATGCGCCCATGAACATCTTCGTCCTCAACAGCGGGCGCTGCGGCTCGACCACCTGGATTCGTGCCTGCAGGCACATACACAACTACACCGCCGGCCACGAGAGTCGGGCACATCTGGTGGGGCCTGCACGTCTGACTTACCCGGAAAACCACATCGAGGCCGACAACCGCCTGAGCTGGCTGCTGGGTCGACTGGATGCCATCTACGGCAACCAGGCCTTCTACGTGTATCTGCGGCGTGATCCCGAGGCCACAGCCCTGAGCTTTACCCGGCGCAGCGACTTCGGCATCATGAAGGCCTACCGTGAGGGGATCCTGATTGGCGCCGATCCACAGATGAGCACCCTGTCGCTGGCGCGCGATTATCTGGAGACGATCGAGCACAACATTGCGCTGTTCCTGCGTGACAAACCGCACGTGCTGGAGGTCAGCCTGGAATACGAAGACTTCCTGCACTTCTGGTCGGTCATCGGCGCCGAAGGTGATCTGGATGCCGCTCTCGCCGAGCTGCGTATCCATCACAACAGCTCCTGAGATTCAGTTCGGCCAGCGCAGGGAGGCACAGCCCCGAGAAGTCTCCAGCCAGGCGACCGACATCCCGGGACATTCTCTCTGCCAGCGCGCCACCGATGCACGCTCATCGGGCCTGTCGGCATCATCCAACAATATCCGACATCCTGGCGCCAATCGCTCTGCCAGCATGGGCAGAGCCGGACAGCGCGAGAGCGGCTGAAGAAAGCCCGGCGGCCCATCGATCACCAACATCTGCGCAACCACCCTAGGCAGGTGCGACAAGTCATACCACTGCCAGCTTTCCTCTCCGATTCGGGTTTCGCGCAAATGAGCATGCAAGACATCGGCAACATCGAGCAAATCGTAGGCCGCCAGCGCCTCGCGCGTGGCACGGGCAAATTCCACCTCATTCTCCAGGCTGTACACATGCCCACACCCGGCCAGCCGACAGGCACGGGCCAGCACCAGTGTGCTCAGGCCGCTGCTGCATTCGATGACCACCTCGGGGGCCTCTTTGTTCAGTACATCGACTGCCAACTCCAGAAAATCGGCCTCGGCCGACCATTTCGGTGTATAGGGAATGCCGCAATCCAGCCCCAACCTCCGACACAGGGGCACATAACTATCTGGATAATCGAAGGTCATACCCCCTCCGCCAGATCGCGCAACACGTGTGCTGCAGCCGCCATACCAAAGGCAGCCGTCACCGGCATGCAGGCACCGAAACCGGCACAGTTGAGCGAGCCGTCGTTTGTACAGTTGTCGACTGTACGCACCGGCTCGTCGGACCACACCGCAGGGACATCGAAGCTGCGAGGAAAACCCGCCTGCTGACGCAGGATACGGCGGGTGCGCGCCAGCAAGGCATCCTGCTCGGTGCGCCGCAAGTCGGAGACACGCACGCGTGTCGTGTCGATCTGCCCGCCTGCCGCCCCCACGGTGACGATGCGCCGGCCACGCATGCGGCACCAAGCGATCATTGCAGCCTTGACTCGAGCGTTGTCGATACAATCGAGCACCCAGTCATACGCCTGCTCGAGCAGGAGCGCCAGATTGTCGGACGAGATGAAATCATCGACGAGAGTGATCTCGCAGGCCGGATTGATCTGCACCACTCGCTCGGCCAGCACCCCGATCTTGGCTCGCCCAAGAGTAGATTCCAGCGCCGGCAACTGGCGGTTGATATTGGACTCGGTCACGTGATCCATGTCGATCAGGGTGAGCCCCCCTACCCCACTGCGCGCCAGCGCCTCCACGACCCAGGAGCCGACACCACCCACACCCACCACACACAGGCGCGCACTGGCAATGGCCTGGGCGCCAGCCTCACCGTACAACCTTGCGATGCCCGAAAACCGTCTATCCGCCACCCAAGCCCTCCTGCACCAGTCACACGATACCCAATGATACACTCGCGTCCCAGGCAACCTGGCTCACGCCCCGACCTGCCCGAAATCGACGACCTGCTCAAACTGTTCCTCCAGAACATGCCCCTGCTGGACATGCGTACGCCAATCGAGTTTGCCGATAAAGGCCGACGACGCATCTACGGTAGACGTTCGGCCGTTCGTACGGCGTTGACGATCTCAGCGGTCCACCATGGCCCTCGCATGAAAGATGTCCACCAACGCCTGGGGCCGGCGGGACACCCGAGAAAGTCGCCCTGGTCGCTGCCATGCGCAAGTTGCCGACCATCATCGACGCAGTGTTTCAAAGTTGAGCCTTATCTCGTTCTACAGGCCGATTATCCGACTTCGAAAACACAGTTTCTGCCAAGAGAATGGAGGTGACCACACTCAACGAGATTTCCGGTGGCTCCTGTATGACCATCCGCCCAAACCGTACAATGAGTTCGGCTACACGCGAATGAACGTCAACTGCATCCAGGGATATCTTCTGCAGGAACCCGCCCCACATACCGGCGTCGTCGGCAACGGGTGAACTCTCGAATTCGGTGGCAGCAGAGGCTATCACCAGGGCATGAAAGTGCTCATGATCCGCATCGGTCGTCCCAGATCACGGTTCATGCGGTACATATGGAGATTCATCCCCTGCGCGGCGGTATTCAGGGCGCCGGTAGTGCGTGTCATGGCACGCATCGACTGGTCCATGGAATGGATATTGGCCAGCATGGGCTCGAGCGTGCCCACCTTCTGATCGATGGAATCCAGACTCACCGTCATGGCACGCACACTGGTAGTGAGCTGTCCCATGTTCTTGGCGACCACCTGCATATTGCCCGCCAGTGTGGTCATGTTGCGATCAACACTGATGGCTAAGTAATGCACATCACGTTGCAGATTGTAGATCAGGTAGAACCCGTAGAGTGCCAGCACGATAAAGGCGAACAGGGACGGGTAGATGATCAACTCCCAGCGGCGTGCGCTCGATTCGAACACCTCGGAGAGGCGCGCATACTCGTCCTGAGACGTGACCGCCTCAAGAACTTCGCTCTCCTGCTCACTCATGTGTCGGTATCCCGTTGAAAATCAGCTCGCAAAATAACACACACCGCCATGATGTACACCAAAGAGCGACTGAAAATAACCGGTTATTCGTCGCTTCATGTGGAATTCTCCTTGAAATCGGAGCACCCGAAAAGGGAACCACGAAACAGCACGGCAACGAGAGGAAAGACGAGAAACCCAATCGTAACCAAGTGACACGCCAACCCGTCGAGCCATTGCCCGAACCCACGCCACATGACTCAGCCCAGCAAGTCCGGATACAAGGTAGCTGCCAGGGCGTTCCACTCCGCCGCACCCTTGCCACTCGGTTGCTGCTCGAACACCGCCAACCCCTCGCTGAACGAGCGCCGATAAACGGTACGCTGAGCCAGCCGCGGCTTCAAGTAACGAATCCCCGGCAGACTGACCAATGCCGCAGCCGCTTCGTCGGATTCGCGAATGGCATGATGGGTATCGGCACGATTGATGAAACCCAGCACATCAATGTCCCGATCGCCCGCATTGGCCACCACAAAACGTAGAAAACGCTGGGTGGACCAAACATCCGCCTGGCTGGGGGGGACTGGCACCAGAATGCGGTCGGCCACGGCGATGGCGCGCTTGAGATTGTCCATGGACGCGGTGCCGACATCGATCAACACCTCTTCATAGTCACCCTGCACCCCGGAAGACTTCAGGACATCGGCCTTCAGCTGTGGGAGCATCGGCCGATAGCCCTCCTCTTCCCGCACCATCAGTACATCCGAAAGCGTCGCCTGGGGGTCAGCATCGACCACTGCCACCTCGCTGTCTGCCAGCTTCAGCCAGATGGCCAGATTGAATGTGACCGTGCTCTTCCCCGACCCTCCCTTCAAGCTGCCAACCATGGTGATCATCGACGGCTCCTCGATTGTTTCAGCTACCACACCAGGAACAGTCACCAGCCCAGGGCGTACCGGCCAGCGGCATCCACCCCGGCAGGAAACTGCCCCAAGACGACCGCCGACCACCAGCCCCGAACCGGCGATAGCCAGTGCCTGACCAACGGCGGGTGAAATACGGATCAGACCAGCCATTGCCTGCCGGCATCACCCCCCAGGGCATCAGTGTCGGCAGCGGCCCGGGCTGGAAATAGGGACCAGACCGGAAGGGCATGGGATACGACTGCCCCAACGCTCTGCGGAAGCCCCTCCCGGAGTAGGGATACGGATAGTACCCCAGTGGCGGATACCCATAAGGCACAAGCGGGACCTGGCCGGCCACAGGGAAGGCCGGACGCGGCGGGGGCAAGAGACGATAACGCGGTGGCGGCGGGGGCGCGAACCGATAGCCCTGCGCCCAGGCAGCGCCGGACGGCATCCAAGCTCGAGGCTGCCGTGATAAGCGATATTGCGGCACCGGCGGCGGGGCTGGTGGTCGGCGCGGCACGATCAACGGAGGAGTCGCAGGCCGCCACGCATACTGACGTGCAAAGGCCGGAGCCACCGGTGGCGATGACGAGGGCGGCAGGCCCATGCTCACAAAAAACTGTCCCGGATAAGGCATCGTCGGACGGAATGGCTGCCAGGTCGCAACCGGCACTGGCCGGAATCGCGGCTGCATGGGCGGCGGTGGCGGCGCCACAGGGATATTCGACGAGGCAGGCAATCGTACCGCGTCGAGTCGCCACTGCATCGTTTCGGCAGCCAGCGCCACCGGAATGGAGACCAGTCCTGCCAGACAGGGCAGAAAAATCTTCCTGATGTACTCGATTTTCATTCTCAACCTCTCGTTACCGTCCAGATCTACCAAGCAGGCCAGACCAGAGCATAAAGCGCCGGCTGTGTGGCACATCAAGGTGTTACGGTACCATAAGGCGCTTCCCCAAAAGGCAAAGGAATTGGCAGAAAGGGCACTATGACAGACCCCCTGGTGGATAGGCCGGATACGGGAGACAGACACGGAACCCGGATGGCTGGGTTGTTGGCACCTTCTACGAATCACCGATGCGCGGACACGCGAACGGCAGAAACTGCGCACGCGCATCGACTTCCACCTCTGACTGCGCCGTTTCCAAGCGGGGCTCGGTCATATCCGACACGATCGGACCACCCGGGAAGAAACGGACGTTACGGCACCGGAGCAAAATGCCAACATCAGAATGCTGGTCAGCGGTAGCGCCATCTCCTGGCATCAGCCGCTGTCACCTTGCGCACCACGCCTCCACGAATCCCGAGCGAAGTGTCTCGGAGTCGATCGGGGAAAGATCCAGGCTCGTCAGGCCACCGTACGCCCGGTACTCAACCCAAACCATCGTCACTGAGATTATCGGGCGCATTGAGGCGGATACCACGCCACGTGCGAGCATCCTCGCTCTTCTCCCCCTCGTGACCGGACTGTGGGGAAGCCGGCGAGACATCGCCGCCCTGTTTCTTTGCCGAAACCTTCTTCGAGACCGCTTTTTTGGCCACTGCCCTCTTGTTGCCCACCTTCTTCCGGGAGGCTGCCTTTTTCGCGGTATGTTTCTTGCGGGTTGCCTTCCTGGCCGTCTTCTTTCGCGTGGCAGTACGACGCACCGCACCCGCTTCTTCTACCCGTTCCACACCCGACACATCTGCCATTCCTTCTGTCGGCGAAGGCTCGGAAGGCACCACAGGCGCTTCGACCGTTTCTCCAATCGAAAGTCCGCTCCCCTCTGGCAAATCTTCCGCAGCTGAAGGCTGTGCAGGCACGATATCTTCCGTGGCCTCTCCGCGACCACTTTTCACCTCCGAATCCGCTGCGAAAGAGGCCGTCTCGGAGCGTCGGGCAACCGGAACATCGAGCGACACCGAGGTCGTCTTACGCGCGCGACGTTCGGCGATCCAGCCCCAAACCAACGCGACCGCGCCGGCCACAGCAAAGACGACGCTCATCAGCCCACCCCACAGGCATACCCACAATGGGGTAGCGACTACCGACTCCTCCTGCGGGTGGGTCTGTTCGGGCAACAGACCCTGACAAGCACAATCCACCTTGGCGACCTCACACAAGGCACCAGCAGCCTTGACACAACCCAGCGGAATCACGATCAGGGTCAGGATAGTGGATACCAGCACCCCCGAGGCCAGAGAGATGGCCATACCCTGGAAAATGGGATCGAAAAAAATCACCGAGGAACCACCCACCAGCGCCAACGCGGTGATCAGAATAGGACGAGTCCTGGTCTTGCACGCGCTGATCACTGCCTCGACCACACCCACACCCGCATGCAGGCGATGCACCGAGAAATCCACCAACAGGATGGAATTGCGCACGATGATACCGGCCAAGGCAATCCAGCCGATCATGGAAGTGGCAGTAAAACCACCACCCCAACCCATCTGGAAGAACAGCATGTGCGCCGGGATAATGCCCAGCAGAGTCAGCGGGATGGGCGCCATGATCAGGGCCGGGATACGGAAATTACCGAACTCCCACACCACCAGAATGTAGATCAGACCGAGCGCGGCAATGAATGCCAATCCCATATCACGGAAAGTCTCGTAGGTGACAGTCCACTCGCCTGCCCACTCGAAGGCCGAATGCTCATCGCTCGGTGGCGATCCGATCCAGTGGATATGGTCACACAAGCGCACGCCATCGGGCGCCTCGCAACCCAGTTCCCGAAGCTTGTCCTGCACTTCGAGCATCCCGTAGATAGGAGCAGCCAGCTTGCCGCCGACATCGGCCACTACATACTCCACCGGCCGCAGATCCTTGTGATAGGCAATGTGCGATTCCACCTTGCGCACGAAATGTCCCAGCTCGCGCAGCGGCACCCCCTTGCCATCTGGCGTAGCCACCAGAATGTCACCCAGGCGGGAGACATTGGAACGTTCGGCCAGTGGAATCTGGATGACGATATTGATTGGTTCGTGCCCCGCGCGCTGTTTGACATCTCCCAGCACATAGCCCCCCAGCGCCATCACCAGCTCCCGGTTGATGGTTTTGACGGTGATACCGCGCCGCTGGGCCTTCTCGTAATCGATCTCGAAGTGCCAATAGTCGTAGGGCTCGCGCATGTAATTGTCGACATCGACCAGATTCTCGGCCTGGCGGAAGACGTCGGTGAGCATGGCAGCCACCGCGCGACGGGTATTACCATCTGGCCCATGGACCTCGGCCACCACCGATTGCAACACCGGCGGCCCGGGCGGCATCTCCACCACAGCAAAGGTCGCCCCGCTGCCCTCGACCAACTTGCGGACCTGCTCGCGCGCATCCACCGCGATCTCGTGGCTGGAACGCTCACGTTCATGCTTGTCGAGCAGTTCGACCTGGATCTCGGCCTGCCAAGGCTGGTTGCGTAGATAGTAATGGCGCACCATGCCATTGAAATCGAAGGGGCGTGCAGTGCCGACGTAGATCTGTGCATCCACCACCTCAGGCATGCGTCGCAGGCGGTCGGTGATGCTGTGCGCCATGTTTCCAGTCACCGCAAGTGCAGTCCCCTCCGGCATATCGAGCACCACCGAGAACTCGGGCTTGTTGTCCAGCGGCAGCATCTTCACCGCCACCCAGTTGAAATAGAACAGGCTGCACGCCAGGAAGAAGGCACCCCACATCCCCAGCTTGAACAGGCGTGCGCGCCGCGGGCTGCGGATCATGGGAATCAGGATGCGCCGGAACAGACCGTCGAGCCATTCGGCCTCCTTGTGCTCACGCTTCTCGGCCTTCTTCAGATAGGCCATGGTGGGGCGCAACCGGCCGTGAATGGCCAACCAGGGGGTGAACACGAAGGCCGCGAACAACGAGATGGCCATGGCTACCGAACCCAGCGCCGGAATCGGCAGCATGTAGGGGCCCATCATGCCGGATACGAAACCCATGGGCAGCAGGGCGCCTACCACCGTGCCGGTGGCGAGGATAGTCGGATTACCCACCTCGCGCACTGCATCCACTGCAGTGGCCATGTCGGTGGCACCAGCCTCCAGCCAGCGACGGTAGATGTTCTCGACCACCACGATGGCATCGTCGACCAGAATACCGATGGAGAAGATCAGTGCGAACAGTGACACCCGGTCAATGGTGAAACCAAGCAACCAGGCGCACAGGATGGTGAACAGCAAAACCACCGGAATCACCATCAATACCACAATCGCCGGTTTCAGTGCCTTGAACGCCAGCCACACCAGAGCGAAGACGATGGCAGTGGCAATGAACAATTTCTTGATCAGGGCATTGACCTTGTCGTTGGCGGTCTTGCCATAGTTTCGGGTAATGGTGACATTGACGTCGTTGGGGATCAGGCTGCCCTTCAACGAATTGACACGGGTGATGACCTCGTTGGCCACCTTCACTCCGTTGGTGCCCTTTTTCTTGGCCACGGCGATGGTCACCGCCGGCACCGCCACAGCCCGATTCAGATCACCGCTGGCCGCGCCAGAGTAGAAGGCCACCAGCTGGTGGGCATCTTCCGGCCCCTGACGTACATCCGCCACATCATGCACATAGACAGGCACGCCGTTGTGCACACCCACCTGCAGTTCGAAAATGTCATCGACGCTCTTCAGAAAGGCACCGGAGACAACCAGCAGGCGAGCCCCCCCGGCCTCCACGTTACCCATCTGCTGCTCCATGTTGGCCGCTTGAATGGCCTGCGCCACCTGCCCCAGGCTGAGACCGAAACCGGCAAGCCGCTCGGGATAGACCTCGACAATCACCTGCTCGGCACGCCCACCGACAACGAAACTGTTTCCAGTCTCGCGGATTTCGTTCAGATGCTGGAGGACCGACTGCGCCAGGCTGCGCAACTGCGAGTCATCCACGTCGGGCACACCATCCTGGTTGTAGTCCTTTTCCGACCACAAGGTAATGGTTACCACCGGCACATCGTCGATGCCCTTGGCCTTTACCAGCGGTGGCAGCACTCCGGGCGGGACACGATCACGGTTGGATGCCAGCTTGTCGTTAACCTTGACCAGCGAGGGAGCCATGTCCTCACCGACCTCGAACTGCACAGTGACCACACCCTTTCCACGCTCGGCGGCGGAATAGACATGCTTGACCCCGTCGATCTCATACATCAGCCGCTCGAGCGGCTGCACCGCGAGAGCCACCACCTGATCGACATCCGCACCGGGATACTGCACGAACAGGTCGATCATGGGCACCGAGATCTGCGGATCCTCCTGTCGCGGCGTGATCATCAGGCCCAGGATACCCAAGCCCAGCATGGCAACGTAGAGCAGCAGCGAGAGCGGTGAGTCGATGAAGAAGCGGGCGATGGCACCGGCAATGCCAAGGCTGTGTTCCTCGAACTGTACTCCTGCTTCCCAGTCCGGCTTGGTATCGATCTCACTCATGCGTCTGCATCAATCCTGCTGGCTGACTACCCGTGGGCGTAAACGAGGCACTTCGGACGGCTTCAATCCGCAGAGGCATCGGGTTCGGCCGACTTCGGCTGCCCAAGGATGGAAGGTCCGGGGTTGACGTACACGCGGTCTCCCTCGGCGATGCCCGAGAGTACCGTGGTCATACCATTGGGCAAACGCCGACCCTTGCGGATCATACGCAGTTCGGGCCGGGCCCCGGCATTCTGCACATATACCACCGGCAGATTGCCGCGATAGATGATGGCCGAGGTAGGAATGGCCGGCAGCCGCACCATGCCGGCAGCCTGCGAGGTATCGGGGATCATCACCTTGGCATACATTCCCGGTTTGGAGACGCCCTGCTGAATGTCGAACTTGACCTTCACGGTATGCCGCTGCATGTCCGCCATGGGGTAGATCTGGGCCACGCGAATGTCCACGGGATCGGGGTAGTCATCGAAAATGGCGGCACGCGACAGGATCACCATAGGCTGCAGTCCCTGAGCCAACCGCGCCGGCAGGTCCACCTCGATCTGCAACCAGGTGACATCGGCGAAATCGAGCAGCGGCTGGCCCGGCTGCACGGTGTCACCTTCCTCCACGTACTTGTGCATGACCACCCCATCGAAGGGTGCCAGGCTCTTGGTGTCACGCAGCTTGGCATCGATGGCGCGAATCTCGGACCCGGCCCGCAGCATGGCGCTGCGTGCCTGCTCTATATGCGTGGTCGATGCATATAGATCGGCCTGATGTTCGGCATCCCGATCCCGCTCGCCGAAGAAATCTTCGGCCGCGCCGGTGAACATCTGGTCGAACAGATTGGGCAACCCCATACCCCCAGGTGCGGACCTGGACCTGGGCGACCACAACTCGCGCGAATACTGCACCCCCGCATTGCGCAATTCGGCCCCGGCAGCGGTGTACTGGGCATAGGCCGCAGCACGCCTGGCCAGCAACTCTTCCTCGTCGAGCGCCACCAGCAGGGTGCCTTCCTTGAAGAAATTACCCTCCACACCCGCCACGAACTTGACCCGCCCCGGCAACTGCGCGGCCAAGGTCACCTGGCGATAGGGCACCACCGTCCCTCCGATGGCCACAGTCGGCTGTTCGGCAGAGACCTTTACCTCGAAGAGGTCGGCGGAATCCCCTGTACCGGCCAATGCCTGGCCGACCAGGCTCACTACGCCCATGACAGCGGCTGTCAGGATACTTCGCATGGTCGTCATCGAGGTCCTCAGTACACGGCAACGGGGACCCAACCCCGGACTCTGGAGCGCGGCTTCGCACCGAAAGCAGACCCAACTCAACGAGAACCGCATGATGTGCGGGATTATCTCCCACGGAGGCAGGCATTGCAATTGAGCATCACTCGAGGGGGTTTCCCCAAGACAATGTCCCTTGGTCCCGGTTCAGGATGGACAGCACGGGAAACGTGCCCGCCAACCAGTCCGAGCGTACACCAAGTCAGGCACTTGGTAGCGCGATTTCGGGAGAGAGGCCCGGGGAACCGTACTGAATCCTGTGTGTGAGGCCGGTTGCTGAAATCAGTCTTCAAGCGTCGATCGTTCGTCAAATCGTGACTTGGCAGCAGACCATTCCTTCTGCGGCCGTTTCCATTTCGCCTCGATCTGCCGCATCGTCATTCAGAAAATACCCTTATGTTCCGGGTCGTCTTACGAATCTGGCTGTGGAGGCCATCATACGGTGTTGGAAGTGCTCGCCGGCGCGCGCAGGGGGACAGTGGATGCGCAA
Organism: Gammaproteobacteria bacterium; assembly: GCA_024510845.1. Taxonomy (GTDB): domain Bacteria; phylum Pseudomonadota; class Gammaproteobacteria; order Chromatiales; family Chromatiaceae; genus MONJU. The sequence goes on along the minus strand of JANEMA010000017.1, from coordinate 84 downwards.
TTCGGGGTAGCGGCATGTCGATGGCCGAACCCCAAGGGATTGGTGTGCCTGGAAACAGGCGAATCGGGCCAAGGTTGGCCAATT
>JANEMA010000016.1 GCA_024510845.1 Gammaproteobacteria bacterium | reverse complement strand
AAGCTCCTGCGTGCCCAGCTGCTGATGGCGTTCCACTCCCTTCGCAGTGAACGCCAGTGGATGGAACAGATCGACTACAACCTGCTGTTCCGCGGGTTCGTTGGTTTCTCGATCGATGACAGGGTATGGGATCACTCGACCTTCACCAGGAATCGTGATCGCTTGCTGGAAGGAGATATTGCGCGGCGCTTCTTTGCCCGGGTGCTCGGTCAGGCCGAGCGGGCTGGTCTGTTGTCCAGGGAGCACTTCAGCGTGGATGGCACCTTGATCGGGGCGCTGACCTCGTTCAAGAGCTACCGACCAAAGGATGAAGGGGATCCCCCTGGAGGTGGAGGCCGTAACCCCGATGTCGATTTCCAATTACGACATCAAGGGCTGTGTGGATGCACTGCGTTGCGCCAACGTGACACCGCATGTCGCACAGAACACGAGCCACCGTTCATCGGCCATCGATGGGATGCGCAATCTGGGGATGGCGGTATGTCGATGGCCGAGCTCCAAGGGTTTGGTGTGCCTGGAAACAGGCGAATCGGACCAGATTGGCCAATTTCCGGCCAGAGGGTAGGAGCCATTGTGCTTCATTTGCTGCTGGCTGCCAGAAAGGCCCCTTCAGTCGGGTTATTTTCAACGGCCTGCTAGAAATAGTCCGCTGATATGCTCATTGTGCTGGTCGAGTATCTGGCGGAGTAGGCGGACGGTCTCCCGGAAATCCGGATGGTCAGTACAAGTCCAGCACATCCGGAAAATCTGGCAAGAAAAAAGCGATCCCGACGTAGTCGTAACCGCTTGATCTTCATTGAGCTCGAGATGGCGCGCCCGGAAGGATTCGAACCTCCGACCACCTGGTTCGTAGCCAGGTACTCTATCCAGCTGAGCTACGGGCGCTTGATTCAGAGGCGTGAATTCTAGCGGCATTGGCACACTTGTCAACCATGCTTCCCTGATGCCTTCAGAATTTTTCTGATTCGAAATATAAGGCATTGAAAAAAACGAGAAAGTGTGTGGAGAGTGCGTTGAATATGGAGGGCGCCTGCCGAGTATCTTCGGGATGCCGGGTATGAGGTCCCTGTCGTCTCGGTGTCTCAGATGTATTGAACCAAGACAGGGTCTTGACCGCCCACCTATCGCTAAGTAACATCTGCCGCCTCAAGTCACTCCCCTGTGGCGCAGCGGTAGCGCAGCGGACTGTTAATCCGTTGGTCGTTGGTTCGAATCCAACCGGGGGAGCCATACATGGAGCCCGGCCGGATGTGCCGGGCTTTTTTATTCTCCTCACACCCGCTCGTGGGAATCTGGCGGTATCGGGCTGCTCGGCCTCGAAGGCCGGCAGCTGTAAAAATTCCGACCAGTCTGCGGATTCGAAAGCGCTCTTGAAGTTTTCTGTCTCCTCGATGATTGCGGTGCCCATCACCTCGTGTGAGCACTGCAGATAGTGCCAAGTCAGCACGATTGCGAGTTGTGGATCCGTGTTCTGACACCAGGGCGACGATCATCCTCCCCCGGTATCGGTGATAATGAATCCAACGTTGGAAATGAAGCTCTTGATTCTCGGTTGCTGCTTTCTGCGCGAAATAGCTGTGCGCACCGAATCTTCCGGACCTGGATGTTCACATCGACCGGAGCATAACGGGTGGTGGCCTGGGCCATGACCAGGAAGCAGCACAAGCAGTTTGAACAATGGCTTCGTGCGTTCATCTCCGGTTTCGGCGTACGCGGAAGAAGGCGCGCAGCAGTTCGCTCGCCTCGTCGGCCAGCAGACCACCTTCGCAGGCAGTGCGGTGATTGAAACGGGCATCCGATGGCAACAGGTTGAACACGCTGCCGGCAGCACCGCTACGTGGGTCGCCTGCTCCGAACACCACCCGCGCGACACGCGCATGCACGATGGCCCCGGCGCACATGGGACAAGGTTCCAGTGTGACATACAAGGTACTGTCAGGCAGCCGGTAGTTGCCCGCCACTTTCCCGGCTGCCCGCAGGGCTATGATCTCGGCATGCGCACTCGGATCGTGCGTACCAATGGGGTGATTCCATCCTTCGCCCACCGGCTCGCCGTCTCGTACCAGAACCGCACCGACCGGCACTTCGCCCTTCGCCTCGGCGCACCGTGCCAGAACCAGGGCATGGCGCATCCAGTGTTCGTCCCGAGCGTTCATGGGCAATGACGACCGGGGACCGGTGCCATACCAAACCCTGTGACGTCATATGCCTGTTTTACAAACAGATCCGGTCGCTTGTTCTGCCGCTCATTGAGGGCCTGTCCCGGGATGAGATGGCCCAATGTCCGCTGGGGGACTGGTGGTTGTAGGCCCATTGATGGTTCTCCAGGGTCTGTTTCATCTGTCGAGGAATCGGAGTGGGTATTCTATGAGGATCCCGGCGATGCGTCCGTTGAGCCGTTCCACCGTATCGTTGGTTTGTGTGTGTCCTGGGAGAATCAGGCGGTGCTCGATCGCCCCTTTCCGGTACATTTGGCCAAATAGGTAGTTGCCTGCGGGCTTGCGCTCACACGTGGTGCCCAACCGATGTGGGGGCCGAGGCGTTTTCCACCGAGGCGCGCTTCCGCCACTTGGCCATCGTATGGCGATGGATTCCGTACTTCCTGGTCAGTTCGACGTTGGTCACTGTCGACGGTGCCATCTGGATCTCCCGCCGGATGCGGGGCGCGGTCCGTGCGTTGGGATGAAGGGTCGAGACCATGAGCTTCATCCCTACCTGTCTTCCAGGAACAGGTCAATCTGTTCACGGGCCAGGAATAACCGTTCTCAGCTTCTGGGAATGGAATGATATGAGACCTGACAGGACCAAGGCAGATCGGCCTTTGCCGGGTCAAGGTCGTGGTGTTGGCCGAGTGAGGCCTGTCTTGCGGTTGTGATAGGTTCATGTGGCGCTGGCCAGTCCCTTCGTGTTGGCATGAACTCTGGTTAGGCGCTATCTTTCGATAACCTGCTGTCCGCAGTTGCCCTCCCGGGCGCAACCTCGGAGGGCATTCTCCAACAAAACAACCTGCCAAGGGGTTCGATAATGTTCGACAAGAAACGTATGGGCAGTCTGCTGCTGAAGGCCGGGCTTGCCTTGGGCGTGGGTCTGCTGGGTACCGCACAGGCTGCCGGGCAGCGCTTCGTCACCATTGGAACCGGGGGCGTGACCGGTGTGTATTATCCGACTGGCGGTGCCATCTGCCGCTTGCTCAACAAGACGCGCAAGCAACATGGCATCCGCTGCTCGGTGGAGAGTACCGGTGGCTCGATCTACAATCTGAATGCCATTCGCAACGGCGAGCTGGATCTTGGCGTGGCCCAGTCCGACTGGCAGTATCACGCCTGTCACGGTACCAGCAAGTTCGAGGGTGCCGGCCCCAACAAGGACCTGCGTGCGGTGTTCTCCATTCATCCCGAGCCATTCACCGTGGTGGCGCGCGCCGATGCCGGCATCAAGGACTTCGACGATATGAAGGGCAAGCGCGTCAATGTGGGTAATCCCGGTTCTGGTCAGCGTGGCACCATGGAGGTGGTGATGGAGGCCAAGGGCTGGACCATGAAGGACTTCAGGCTGGTTTCCGAGCTGAAATCTTCCGAGCAGTCCAAGGCGCTGTGCGACAACAAGATCGATGCCATGGTGTTCACCGTTGGTCATCCTTCCGGGTCTATCAAGGAGGCAACCACTTCCTGTGATGCGGTGCTGGTGAATGTCACCGGCCTGGCGATCGACAAGCTGGTCGCGGAGCACGACTACTACCGCAAGGCCACCATTCCGGGCGGCATGTATCGTGGCAACCCCAATGATGTAAAGACCTTCGGCGTGGGCGCCACCCTGGTGACCTCGGCCAGGGTGCCTGACGAAGTCATTTACAACCTGGTGAAGGCGGTGTTCGAGAACTTCGACACCTTCCGCAAGCTGCATCCTGCCTTCAACAACCTGAAGAAGGAAGAGATGATCAAGGATGGCCTGTCCGCCCCGCTGCATCCGGGTGCGGTCAAGTACTACAAGGAAGCTGGTCTGATGTGATCGCCTGACGAACCGGGGCGTCGAGCCCTGGTTCATTTTTTCGGCGACAAGCAAAGACCCTCACACACGAGACTGTTCTCAACGAAGAGGGAACCGTCCATGGTTCAGGAGGACAAGCAGGCGGTGTCCGATCTTCAATCTGCCGAGACGATCATCGCCGAGGCTGACACCGGGGCACGGGTACCCAAGGGAAAGCTGTCCAAGGCGCTACTGTTCGGCATACCGCTGGTCTGGTCACTGTTCCAGCTATGGTATTCGTCGCCACTGCCGTTTACCCTGAATTTCTTCATTTTGAACGACACCGAAGCCCGTGCCATCCACTTGGCATTTTCTATCCTCCTGGCGTTCATTGCCTGTCCCACCTTCCGTTCCTCGCCGCGTGACCGTATTCCCGTGCCGGACTGGATCGCAGGTCTGGTCGGTGCCTTCTGTGCTGCCTACCTGTACATCTTCTATACCGGGCTGGCCGACCGTCCGGGCAACCCGACCACCCTGGACGTGGTGGTGGCGGTGACCGGTATGGTGGTATTGCTCGAGGCCACGCGCCGTGCCCTGGGGCCTACACTGATGGTGGTCGCCGGCGTGTTCATGCTCTATGCCTTTGGTGGTCCCTGGATGCCTGACGTGATCGCGCACAAGGGGGCTAGTCTCACCAAGGGCATGGAGCATTACTGGTTGTCCACCGAGGGTGTGTTCGGCATCGCGCTGGGGGTCTCGACCAGCATGGTGTTCATGTTCGTGTTGTTCGGTTCGCTTCTCGAGCGTGCCGGTGCGGGAAACTATTTCATTCGTGTCGCTTTTGCGGTCATGGGGCACATGCGAGGCGGACCTGCCAAGGCGGCAGTGGTGTCTTCGGCGCTGACCGGCATGGTATCGGGTTCGTCGATTGCCAACGTGGTCACTACTGGTACGTTCACCATTCCCTTGATGCGCCGCGTGGGGTTCAGTGCCGAGAAGGCGGGCGCGGTCGAGGTGGCTTCGTCCACCAATGGCCAGCTTACTCCACCCATCATGGGCGCAGCGGCCTTCCTGATGGTGGAGTATGTCGGGATTTCCTACATTGAGGTCATCAAGCATGCCTTCCTGCCGGCGCTGATCTCCTACATCGCGCTGGTCTACATCGTGCACCTCGAGGCCTGCAAGCTGGGCCTCAAGGGTTTGCCGCGTCGCAAGCCCAGCAATTTGCTGTGCACATTGATCAACTTCCTGTTCACGGTCCTGGTGCTCATGGTGCTCACCGCCGTGGTCTACCATGGTCTGGGCTGGATCAAGACCGTGGCTGGCGGGGCCACGCCCTGGGTGGCTTCGGCGCTGCTGGTGGCCGCCTACATCGGCCTGGTCAAGCTGGCCTGTACCGTGCCCGAACTGGACACCAGCCACGAGATCACCGAACTGCCCGATCTGAAGGAGACGGCCACCGCCGGCTACTACTTCCTGCTGCCGGTGGTGGTATTGATCTGGTCGCTTACCGTGGAGCGGCTGTCGCCCGGTCTGTCGGCCTTCTGGGCTACGGTGTTCATGATGTTTGTGCTGCTCACCCAGCGCCCGATCAAGGCCTTCTTCCGTGGCCGGACCGGGCAGGGCCATACCCTGCGTGACGGCTTCGATGATCTGCTGCACGGCCTGTCGGAAGGCGCGCGCAACATGATCGGTATCGGCGTGGCGACTGCGGCGGCCGGCATCGTGGTGGGCACGGTGACACTCACTGGCATCGGCTTGGTGATGACCGAGTTCGTGGAGTTCATCTCCGGTGGCAATCTGCCGCTGATCCTGCTGTTCACCGCAATGATCAGTCTGATCCTGGGCATGGGTCTGCCGACCACCGCCAACTACATCGTGGTCTCTACCCTGATGGCCCCGGTGATCGTCACCCTGGGTGCGGAGCAGGGATTGATCGTGCCGCTGGTGGCGGTGCACCTTTTCGTGTTCTATTTCGGCATCCTCGCCGACGACACGCCGCCAGTGGGACTGGCGGCCTTTGCTGCGGCAGCCATTTCGCAGGGTGATCCCATCCGCACCGGCATCCAGGGATTCACTTATGACATCCGCACCGCCATCCTGCCGTTCATGTTCATCTTCAATACCGAGTTGCTGATGATCGGTGTGGAAGACCCGATACACATGGTGGTGGTGATCCTGGGAGCGGTGATTGGCATGTTGACGTTTGCAGCAGCCACCCAGGGATGGTTCCTTACCCGCAACCGCCTGTGGGAGACATCGGTGCTGTTGCTGATCACCTTCACCCTGTTCCGCCCGGGTTTCTGGTGGGACCAGATCTATCCGCCATTCGACGAGCATCCGGGCAGTGAAGTCGTGCAGCTGGCCGCCGCGCAACCGCCCGGCAGCCGCCTGCGCCTGACGGTAGCGGGTGAGAAGGACAGCGGCAAGGCCTTCCGCAAGACGGTGATCCTGCCACTCGGCGAGGGGCAGGACGGTAAGGAACGTCTGCTGGCGTCCGGTATGGATCTGCATGAGAAAGATGGCAAGATGCTGATCGACAATGTGGTCTTCGGCAGCCCCGCCGAGAAGACCGGTCTGGATTTCGATCAGGAGATTGTCAACGTACAGGTGCCGACGGGCCGGCCGGCAAAGCAGTGGATGTTCGTGCCCGCCCTGCTGTCATTGGGGTTGATCACCTTCCTGCAGAAGGCACGTGCCCGCCGGAAAGTGCCGGCGACGGCCATATCATGATGCCCGGATTTGGCATGGCGATCGTGGCCAGCTACTTTCCACCGGATACCGAGCAGAAGGCGTAGCGTGAGGTCGAGCAGGGACACATTGGAAGCGTATTCTTCGCGTGGCCACGGAGGAAGCAGTGGCTCAGGTGATCGTGCCACCTTGCGACAAGGACTGGGCCGAGAGTGTGCTGGCCGGTTCCTGCGCACAGTAAGGTGGCCGAACGTGCGCCCTGTCCGGTACTGTTGTTGCGGTCGGGAGGAAGGCCTGTCTGTACAACCTGAGGCTCGTTGTGCCGATCCGGAGTCAGAGGGTACGTGTGGCTCCGCTGGCTGCTGCGTATCTGCCGATTTCCATGGACGCCACAGGCGCAAGGCCTCCCGAGGGAGGCCTTGCCAATCAATGCCGGTTGCGAAGTAAGGACGGCTGCTCAACCGTGAAATTGTGGTGCCTGGGAGAGGACTTGAACCTCCACGGGGTTACCCCCACTAGCACCTGAAGCTAGCGTGTCTACCAATTTCACCACCCAGGCATGAGTAGCTGAGGGCGCGTAATCTACAGCGGAAGACCAACCTTGTCAACGACACAAGGCTCCATTGGTGCAACTAGACCACCCGGACAGGTAGCAGGTGATTTATCCGGATTCCTGGTCACCTGGGAGGTGCCCAGGAACCGGACAGAACGGCTACAGGAGAACCGAAAAATGCGATTCGAAGAGGCCAACTGTTACCTTCGGGAATGCTGTCTGCCGGCCTTCAATCGGGAATTTTCGTTGTGCCCGTCGTCGAAGGCTCGGCCTTCGTCCCCTTTTCGGGATCAGGTTGGACGACATTTTCTGCGCACAGCTATGAGCGCATCGTCAACAAGGCCAACGGCATCGTCTTCGGTGGATTCAGGCCTCAGATTCCTGCCGGTCGCTGTCGACGCCATCATGTCAACTCCAAGGAGTCTCTGAAAACTTCCCTGCTCATGCGAAAACCTCCCCATCCACCTGGCCGGAACCGCAAGCATGATCCCATGAAGCAACTTGGCCTGACCGATGCGCGTCTGATGAAGCGCAGCAAGAGGAGAACTGCCGGAATGGAAGCGGGCAATCAACCGTTGCTTGTCCAGCCTGCGGGCCATTGGTGAGTTTCCCTTCCGGGGCGTCAAGCGGCAGTTCAACTTCCGGAAGGTTCGTTACCGGGGTTTATTCAAGAACAGCCAGACGCTGACGCCCCGGTTTGCCCTGGCGAGTCTACAGGGTCCGACGACGACTGCTTGCGCTCACAGGATTCAGTGTGCCCATTGGTCGATGGCCTTGGTAGAAGTGAAAAACTGCCGGAAAGCCCCTTTTGGGCGATTTCAGGGGCGGTTTTCATCGAGCCATTCGTCGGGGTTTGCAAAAAATCATCCGGTTGGCTTGTCGGTTGGAAAAAACACCATTCATCAGAGGTTCACCAAGGGTGGGTGCATCGTTATCTCGATCGTTCCTTGGTGCTTTTTCACAGACCCGAAAGATGGGTCAGTCACCCCGAAGGCCCACTCTTCGAGCCTCTCGATATTTCCCGATCAGGCATCGGCCAATGTCCACTGTCATGCCGGATCGACACTGAAATCAATGCGGGCACCTTGCATATGCCGCAAAACCGGACGGTTCTATCTGTTGTTAACACGTACAATGGCGGCATGATTCCAGATCAAGGCAACGATTGAGTGAGTAGAAGAGACAAATCACACCGGCAGCGTGCCAAGGACCCGAATTTCGCACGCGAGGCGCAGAAATACGAGAATCCCATCCCCAGCCGTGAGTTCATCATGGCGACCATCGACGAACTGGGCTGCCCCCTGTCATTCGACGAACTGGCCGAGGCGCTCGGTTTGCTGGAGGACACTCAGCGTGAGGCCCTCTCCCGGCGCTTGCGCGCCATGATTCGCGACGGACAGCTGATCCGGAACCGCCGTGGTGGCTATTGTCGGGTGAACCATGCCGACATGATTCCGGGACGGGTGATCGGCCATCCCGACGGCTTTGGTTTTCTCAAGCCAGACGATGGTGGCGACGATCTGTTCCTCGTGCCGCGGGAGATGCGCAAGGTCTGGCACGGCGACCGTGTGGTCGCCCAGGTCTCGGGTACCGACCGGCGTGGGCGCAAGGAAGGGGTTGTCATCGAAGTTCTCGAGCGCGCCTTCTCCAGCTTGGTCGGCCGTCTGCATATCGAGAAGGGCGTGGCCTTCGTGCTGCCGGACAACAAGCGCATCCCGCAGCAGATCCTGGTGCCGCCCGATCAGCTTGGCGATGCAGCGGACGGGCAGGTGGTCGTCGTGGCCATCGACGAGCATCCCACCGAGTGGCGCCAACCCATCGCCCACATCGTCGAGGTGCTGGGCGACCACATGGCGCCGGGCATGGAGACCGATGTCGCCATCCGTTCCCACGACATCCCGGTCGAGTGGCCGGCCGATGTGTTCGAGCAGATCGCCGATCTCGGCGAGGAGGTGCCCGAAGCGGTCAAGCAGGGCCGGGTGGACCTGCGCAAGACGCCGCTGGTGACCATCGACGGCGAGGACGCGCGCGACTTCGACGACGCGGTGTACTGTCAGCCCACGCCCAAGGGCTGGCGCCTGCTGGTGGCCATTGCCGATGTTTCGGCCTATGTGCAGCCCGACAGCCCGCTCGACCGCGAGGCCTACAACCGAGCCACTTCGGTGTATTTCCCCGACCGGGTGGTGCCCATGTTGCCCGAGGTGCTGTCCAACGGTCTGTGCTCGATCAACCCGCATGTCGACCGCCTGTGCATGGTGGCCGAGATGTATTTCGACGCCAAGGGCAAGACGTACCGTTCGCGTTTTTTCGAGGGCGTGATGAATTCGCATGCGCGGCTCACCTATGATCAGGTGCGCGACATGCTTGAACACGGCGATCCCGAATTGTGTGAACGCTTCGCGCATGTGTTGCCGCATCTTCGTGATCTGCATGCCCTCTACAAGGTGCTGCATGCGGCGCGCGAGCGGCGTGGCGCCATCGATTTCGATTCGGTCGAGACCAAGTTCCGTTTCGACGACAACGGCAAGGTGGCCGAGGTGATCCCGCTGGAGCGTCACGATGCCCATCGCATGATCGAGGAGTGCATGCTGGCGGCCAACGTGGCGGCGTCACGGCACCTGTTGCGCAAACGGATGCCGGCGATATTCCGCAACCACGAGCCGCCCAGCGAGGAGAAGCTCGAGGACCTGCAACAGTTCCTGGCGGAGCTTGGCCTGCGTCTTGGCGGCATGCCTCATCCCTCTGTCAAGGATTATGCCGAGCTGCTCGAGCAGGCGAAGGACCGGCCCGACTACCACCTGATCCAGACTGTGCTGCTGCGCTCGATGATGCAGGCGGTCTACGCCGCCGAGAACAAGGGCCACTTCGGCTTGGCGCTCGATGCCTACACGCACTTCACCTCGCCGATCCGGCGCTATCCCGACCTCATGGTGCACCGGGCCATCCGACACTTGCTCACGGGCAGCAAGCCGGCCGAGTTCAGCTACAGTCACACGCAGTTGCAGATCATGGCCGAGCACTGTTCCGCCAACGAGCGCCGTGCCGACGAGGCCTCGCGCGACTCGGCCGATGCGCTCAAATGCGAGTTCATGCTCGACAAGGTCGGGCAGGTGTTCGAGGGGCTGATCGTCAGCGTCAACAGCTTCGGTCTGTTCGTCGAGCTGGCCGACATCTATGTCACCGGCCTGGTGCACATCACCGCGCTGGACCGCGACTACTTCCACTTCGATCCCATCGGCCACCGTCTGACCGGTGAGCGCAGCGGCAAGGCCTATCGCCTGGGCGATCGGATTTGTGTCCAGGTGGCCGCGGTGAACATGGACGAGCGCAAGATTGATTTCGTGCTCGCCGATGGTCGTGGGCAAGAGGATGAGGGAGTACGGCGAGGCAGTCGCCGTCGTGGCCGGAATCGCGACCGGGAAAAGCGCAGGGCAGGCCCGGCACGGGATGCTGCGCCCCCACGCGGGGAGGCAGCCTCGCGTGCCAGAAGGGGGGAGTGGTCCGAGGAGAAGGCATCTGCCACCGACAGGGATGTCTGGCGTCCGGCGGTGCCGGGTTGGGGGCAGCCGGTGGAGGAGGCCAGTGCTCGGAGCACGAAGGAGAAGAAGGCAGGCGGGAAGAATGTTTCCAGGAAGAATGGCAGGAAAGTCGCGAAGAAGGTGACCTCCCAGCGTCATCCGGTACACCGAGGGAGCAGGTCGCGCTCGTGAATCGGGAGGCGGGACACTGGGTGGCCGGACTGCATGCGGTGCGCGCCGCATTGGGCCATAGTGGTCGGATGCACGAGTTGCGCGTGGATGTGCGTCGGCGCGATCGTCGCCTGCAGACGTTGGTAGAGCGAGCTCGCGGGCAGGGCGTGCTCGTGCGGCGGGTCGAGCGGCGCGAGCTCGATGCCCTGGCCGGGGGCGCCAATCACCAGGGTGCGGTGGCGCGGGTCGAGTCCCCATCGGCGCGTCCCGAGCACGAGCTGGATGTGCTGCTCGCCGGGCTGGATGCGCCGCCCCTGTTGCTGATTCTCGATGGCGTCACCGACCCGCACAACCTGGGTGCCTGTCTGCGCACCGCCGATGCGGCCGGCGTACAAGCGGTGATCGCGCCGGCCGATCGATCGGCCGGACTCACCCCGGTTGCCTGCAAGGTCGCCAGTGGTGCGGCCGAGACAGTGCCCTTCTTCCAGGTGACTAACCTGGCGCGCACCCTGCGCCGCCTGCAGGACGAGCACCGTATCTTCCTGGTTGGCACGGCCGGTGAGGCCGATGCCGGCTTGTTCGAGGCCGATCTCACCGGCCCGCTCGGCATCGTCATGGGCGCCGAGGGTGGCGGCCTGCGCCGACTCACCCGCGAGGCCTGTGACCAACTGGTGTGCCTGCCCATGCTTGGTCAGGTCGAGAGTCTCAATGTCTCGGTTGCTACCGGTATCTGCCTGTACGATGCGCTGCGCCAGCGGCGTGGCTGAGTGATCGGCATCAAACTTTTGTTGTATACCGTCGGATCCTTGACAGATTGTTGAAATTTGCAGCCTGAATTGGAGCAGGCCAGGGCGGCGGATCTGCTGTCGAAGGAATGCTTCATCGCATAGCTCGAGACCGCTGACTCCGGCTTGTAATTACCGCGGGCAGGCGCTAGCCTCTGCGGTTCTCCGTGATCCAGCAGGACTGACAGCGTGTCTTTCATTCAGTTCAGGGTGCAGCCGGGTGGTCGTCTGCGTGGCGATATCCGGGTGCCGGGCGACAAGTCCATCTCTCATCGTTCCATCATGCTCGGCTCGCTGGCCGAGGGTACGACAAGGGTGCAAGGTTTCCTCGAGGGAGAGGATGTCTTGGCCACGTTGAACGCCTTTCGCGCCATGGGGGTCGGGATCGAGGGCCCCTCGGATGGCCAGGTGACGATTTGTGGCGTAGGCATGCACGGGCTGAGTGCACCCGATGCGCCGTTGGATCTGGGCAATTCCGGTACCTCGATGCGTCTGCTGGCTGGATTGCTGGCGGGGCAGGGTTTCGAGGTCACACTGATCGGCGACGATTCCCTGTCGCGCCGCCCCATGAAGCGGGTCACCGATCCGTTGGTGCGTATGGGGGGCGAGATCGACACCGCGCCGAAGGGCACTGCACCACTGGTGATCCGGCAGGTGGATGACCTGCGCGGGATCGACTATTCCATGCCGGTAGCCAGCGCCCAGGTGAAGTCCTGCCTGTTGCTGGCCGGATTGTATGCTGAGGGCGAGACTTGGGTGACCGAACCTGCTCCCACGCGTGATCATACCGAGCGCATGCTCCAGGGCTTCGGCTACGAGGTGATGATCGACGGCCTGCGGCGCGGAGTGCGGGGTGATGGCCGTCTGCTTGCTTGTGATATAGATGTGCCGTCGGATATCTCCTCGGCGGCCTTCTTTCTGGTGGGAGCGAGCATTGCAGATGGCTCGGATCTGATGTTGCGTCATGTCGGTATGAACCCGACACGCGACGGGGTGATCAACATCCTGCGTCAGATGGGCGCGGACATCACGGTGAGCAACGAACGTGTGGTCGGCGGTGAGCCAGTGGCGGATCTGCAGGTGCACTCGGCTCCGTTGCGTGGTATCCGCATTCCGGAAGACCAGGTGCCGTTGGCGATTGATGAGTTCCCGGCCTTGTTTGTGGCTGCGGCCTGCGCCGAGGGTGAGACGGTGCTGACCGGTGCCGAGGAGCTGCGGGTCAAGGAGTCTGACCGTATCCAGGTGATGGCCGATGGTCTGCAGGTGTTGGGGGTGGATTCCCGGCCGACGCCCAGCGGCATCGTGATCCGCGGTGGGCGCATCGGCGGTGGCCGGGTGAACAGCCACGGTGACCACCGCATCACCATGGCCTTTGCCATGGCTGCACTGCGTGCCGACGGTGAGATCCTGATCGATGATTGCGCTAACGTGAACACATCCTTTCCCGGTTTTGTCGAATTGGCTGGGGCGAGCGGTCTGGCCATTGAGGTGCAGGGTGACTGATCTGGTGCCAGTGATCACTATCGATGGCCCCAGTGGCTCGGGCAAGGGTGCCGTCTCTGCGCGTGTGGCCGAGGCACTGGGATGGAACGTACTGGATTCGGGTTCGCTTTATCGCCTGACGGGATTAGCGGTCGAAAAGGCGGGGATCGGATTCGAAGATCTGAAAGAGGCGGCGAGAATCGCGGAAAATCTCGATGTGCGCTTCGAGCAGTGGATGGTCTTTCTCGATGGAGAGGACGTGACGCTCGCAATTCGCTCGGAGACCGCTGGCAACAACGCCTCCAAGGTGGCCGCCGTTCCCGAGGTGCGGGCGGCCCTGCTCGACTGGCAGCGGCGCGCGGCGCGCTTGCCGGGCCTGGTGGCCGACGGGCGAGATATGGGCACCACGGTGTTCCCCGATGCGCTGCTCAAGGTGTTTCTCGATGCCAGCGTCGAAGAACGTGCGAGAAGGCGTTATAAGCAGTTGAAGGAAAAGGGTATATCGTCTAACATCGACCGTCTCGCAGTCGAGATCCGGGAACGTGACGGGCGTGACCGCAGTCGCACCGTTTCGCCATTGTTCCCGGCGTCGGGGGCGCTGATCATCGATTCGACCGGCATGACCATCGAAGCGGTGGTAGAACGTATTCTGCAGGCGGCACGCGAGTTGTTGCCGTCAGTGGATTGAGCAGGTCCGGTTCGCCGGGCTGTTTCGTTATGGAGTCCCGCAAGGGGTATAGGGGCAGGCCGCACGGTCTGCGTTCGTTCAATTTCAACCAGTACCGGAGCCTTGGCTGCGGCGAATTCGGTCCGAATGGGCCTTGGGTATTCAACATGTCAGAAAGTTTTGCCGAGCTCTTCGAAGAGAGCCTCAACAACACCAATCTCCAACCCGGTGGCATCATCATCGGCACAGTGGTCGCCATCGATGGCGACGAGGTGATCGTCAACGCCGGCCTCAAGTCCGAGGGTTGTATCCCGATCAGCCAGTTCACCAACAAGGATGGCAACGTCGAAGTCGAGCCGGGTGATCAGGTCGAAGTGGCTCTCGAGGCTGTGGAGGATGGTTTCGGCGCGACCCGGCTGTCGCGCGAGAAGGCCAAGCGCCACTATGCGTGGCGGAAGCTCGAGAAGGCTTTCGAGAACGACGAGATCGTGGTTGGTCGCATCAACGGCAAGGTCAAGGGCGGCTTCACCGTCGAGTTGGACGAGATCCGCGCCTTCCTGCCGGGTTCGCTGGTCGATGTGCGCCCGGTGCGTGATACCTCCTATCTCGAGGGAAAGGATCTCGAGTTCAAGGTCATCAAGCTGGACCAGAAGCGCAACAATGTGGTGGTATCGCGTCGTGCCGTGGTCGAGAAGGAATACAGCGAAGAACGCGAGAAGCTGCTTGAAAATCTGGCCAAGGGCCAGGTGATCAAGGGTGTGGTCAAGAATCTCACCGATTACGGCGCTTTCGTGGACATGGGCGGTATCGACGGTCTGCTGCATATTACCGATATGGCCTGGAAGCGGGTCAAGCACCCGTCCGAGGTGGTCCAGATCGGTGACGAGATCGAGGTCAATGTGCTCAAGTTCGACCGCGAGAAGATGCGAGTCTCCCTTGGCCTGAAGCAGCTGGGCGAGGATCCCTGGGTCAACATCACCCGTCGTTATCCCGAGGGCATACGCCTGTTCGGCAAGGTCACCAATATTGCCGATTATGGCGCTTTCGTTGAGATCGAAGACGGTGTCGAGGGCTTGGTGCATGTCTCCGAGATGGACTGGACCAACAAGAACGTCCATCCCAGCAAGGTGGTCACCCTGGGTCAGGAAGCCGAGGTTGTGGTGCTCGACATCGACGAGGAGCGTCGTCGTATCTCACTGGGCATGAAGCAGTGTCAGCCCAACCCCTGGGAAGAGTTCGGTGAGCGCTACAAGAAGGGCGATCATGTTGCCGGTGTCATCAAGTCGATTACCGATTTCGGTATCTTTATCGGCCTGGACGGTGGCATTGATGGCTTGGTCCACTTGTCGGACATCTCCTGGGACGACACCGGCGAGGATGAGATCCGCAATTACAGGAAGGGCCAGGAGATCGAAACCCTGGTGTTGGCGGTGGATTCTGAGCGTGAGCGTATCTCCCTGGGTGTCAAGCAGCTCGACAAGGACCCCTTCTCCACTTGGCTTGCCACCCACGACAAGGGCGCCATCGTCAGGGGTATCGTGCACGAGGTCGATGCCAAGGGCGCTATCGTCGAACTGGACGAGGGCGTGGAGGGTTATATCCGGGCATCTGATCTGTCGCGTGACCGTGTCGAGGATGCGCGCAGCGTGCTGAAGGAAAACGAGGAGATCGAGGCCAAGTTCATGGGCGTCGATCGTCGCAACCGTAGCATCAGCCTGTCGATCAAGGCCAAGGATTACGAAGAGGAAAAGGCGGTCATATCGCAGTACAACAGTGATGCGAGTTCGGCTGGCAAGACCTCCATGGCCGATCTGCTCAGGGAACAGTTTGACGCCAATAAGTAAGGGACAGTATGGGTTGCCCCGCCACATTATCGAGAAACACGTAATGACCAAATCGGAACTGATCGAAGTCATTGCCAGGGAGCAGAGCCATCTGGCGTACAAGGACGTCGAGTTGGCGGTCAAGTGCATGATCGAACAGATGAGTCGGGCGCTGGCCACTGGTGATCGGATCGAGATCCGGGGGTTTGGCAGCTTTTCCCTGCATTACCGGCCGCCGCGTATCGGACGTAATCCCAAGACCGGCGAGGGAGTGCAACTGTCGGGCAAGTATGTGCCGCACTTCAAGCCAGGCAAGGAGTTGCGTGAGCGTGTCAACAAGAACTACCAGCCATCACAGGAAGAGACGTCCTGAAATATCTGTAGCAGAGAAACGAAAAAACCGGCATTAGCCGGTTTTTTCGTTTCTCTCTCTGGAAAACCATTGAAAAGCCCTGTGCGTACGGGAAGGGGAGACCAGGTACCCTATTGTCGTATAGGGGAGGATGTGTGATTTTTCATTCCGTTTCCCAGGAGCAGGCCTCGAAGTCGATTCTGCATTTTGCTAGCCAAAAAATGAAAGGGAAGCCGGATTCAGTTGCTGAGCCCCAGGGCGAGCAGGTAGGTGAGGGTCGCCAGCGCGAACAGCAGCAATTTGCCGAAGGTGTTTCTCAGTCGCCGCCCGCCATGGGCGTCGAACCTCATCAGATCGGGAACCAGGCCTCGGACCTGATCGTGCATGATATAACGGCTGTCGAATTTCATGGCGCCCTCCACGCGTGTTCTTCATCTGTTCTCTACCGATGCTAGCACATCATAAGAGAACAGACAAAGAACGAAAGGTCAGGCGGGATTGTTGGTTTTCTGAGCAGGGTTTATGTCGAATTGGCACTGGAAGCGCCTCGTGCAAAAAGCAGAGTGCCTGCCAACAACACCCCGCTGGCCAGCCAGCCGGTAATGTTGTCGTAGTCGCCGATCAGGCCGATACAGGGCGACTGGTGGTTGGTGTCGGTCAGCCGCTTGGCGATGCGGATTACCGTTATCCAGCCGGCGTGCGTACCGATGGCGAACCAGATGGTGCCGGTGCGTTCGCGGGTCAGGCTGAGGAAGAGCCCGGCGATGACCAGGGTGATGAAGCTGTCGGCATACTCGGTAAACCGGCCGAGGTTGGCAAGGCCGCCGCCGAGCATACCCAAGGCGCTGGTGATGGTCAGCGGGGTGTCCGGGGGCAGGGAAGTGGGGCGTATGAAGTGCACTACCGCATAGAACAAGCCGATGGCTAGGGCGGTAAGCCACAGCCCCCGTGATCGGCGCATGCCCCCCTGCAGGGCACCGCGAAAGAAGAACTCCTCGATCAGGCCGACGGCCAGGCCGGTGGCCAGGCCGGCGAGCGCTGCCGAGAACAGGTTGCCCGCGGACAGTGCATCGGGTGCCAGGTGGCGGATGTCGAGGGCCATCAGCAGCCCGAGTACCATCCCGAGCATGCCCAGTCCCCAGAGCATTCCCCGGCCCAGCGGGCGGCGCCATCCGTCCGGGCCTGTGGTCAGGCCCAAGGTTTGGCGATCGCGCAGATCCAGTGTGTGTGCCAGCAGCGGCAGCCCCAGCAGCATCAGCAACATCCCGAAACGGTATAGGGCACGGTCGGGTGTGGCGTCGAAGACGGCGTGGAACAGGGGCTGCAGCCAGGGCAGGAGCAATGCCGAGACGGTCATGCAGGCGATCAGATACAGGACGAAGGCAAGGAAGACGTGCATGGGATCGGGCTATGTCGGGATGGCAGGTATTGTATACTAGGTGCCTCCCGCGGTGAGCGGTGGATGCGAAAGTGGCGGAATTTGGTAGACGCGCTGGATTTAGGTTCCAGTGGGGCAACCCGTGAGAGTTCGAGTCTCTCCTTTCGCACCAGGATTTCGGGTCGCGATCTTGTGGCCCGTGGGCTGTTCGGTGCGTCACTCCGGGGGGTGTGCCTCCGATATTGAATCATCCCGTAAATTTGAACCGATTAGTGGGCAGTCAGGGCTGCCGGAGAATGTTTCATGCAAGTTTTTGTTGAGTCTGGCGATGGTCTGGAAAGGCGCCTGTTGGTGGATCTGCCGAAAGAGCAGGTCGAGACCGAGATGGAGAAGAAGCTCACCGAGTTGGCGAAGACGATTCGCCTTGATGGCTTTCGCCCCGGCAAGGTATCGGTACGTGTGGTGCGCCAGCGGTTCGGTGACCGGGTGCGCCAGGAAGTTTATGGTGACCTGATCCAGGCCACTTTCTACGAGGCGGCAAAGCAGTCCGGCGTGGTCCCGGTGGGTGACCCCAGCATTGAGTTGCGCGATGCTGCCGAGGAAGGTGGTCTGAGTTACACCGCGACCTTCCAGGTGATGCTCGAGATTGTGCTGGCCGATCTGTCAGGCAAGGAGATTGTCAAACCGGTGGCCGAGGTGACCGAGGCGGATATGGACGAGATGATCGACAAGTTGCGCCGCCAGCACCAGAGCTGGGAAGAGGTCGATCGCGAGGCACAAGACGGCGATACCGTGCACATCGATTTCAAGGGTTTCATTGATGGTGATGCCTTCGAGGGTGGCAGTGCCGAAGATGCGCCGCTGGTGCTGGGATCGGGGACCATGATTGATGGTTTCGAGTCTGGTCTGCTGGGCGCCAAGGGCGGCGAAACCCGCATCGTGGAGGTTGCCTTTCCCGAGGATTATCGGGTCGAGCACTTGGCCGGCAAGCCCGCCAGCTTTGAGATCACGGTACGCAAGGTGCTCGAGGCCCGTCTCCCCGATGTCGACGAACAGTTCATCAAGGACTTCGGTGTCGAGGAGGGCACCGAGGAGGCCCTGCGTGCCGAGGTGCGCAAGAACATGGAGACCGAGCTGGAGCAGAAGCTGTCCGGTCTGATCAAGGACAACGTCATGGCCCTGTTGCGCGAGGTCAACCCGTTCGAGGTTCCCGATGCGATGATCAGGCAGGAGGCCGAGCGCATGAAGCAGCAGGCCTTGGACGACATGCAGGCGCGTGGGCAGCAGTCGTCGCTGGATCTGCCGGTGAGCCTGTTCGAGGAGCAGGCTCGGGTGCGGGTGCATCTGGGACTGCTGGTTGGTGAGATCATCGACCAGCAGGGTTTCGATGCCTCCGAGGATGACGTGCGTCAAATGATCGAGCAGTTGGCTCAGTCCTATGAAAACCCGCAGGAAGTCGTGGACTATTATCTGGGCAACCCGCAGCAGAGAGCATCACTCGAGAAACTGGTGCTCGAGAACAAGGTGGTGGACTGGGTGCTCGACCAGGTCGCGGTCAAGAAAGACAAGCGCACGTTCTCCGAGGTGATGAATCCTGAGCAAGCAGGTGAAGAACCGAACCGGTCTCAAAAATAACACTCAAGGATTTTTCTGCATGATCAATGCCAAGGGAATGAACACTTTCGAACCGCAGAATCTCGGTTTGGTGCCGATGGTGGTGGAGCAGACGGCGCGTGGTGAGCGCGCCTACGACATCTATTCGCGACTGCTCAAGGAGCGGGTGGTGTTCTGTGTGGGGCCGGTGGAAGACCACATGGCCAATCTGATCGTGGCGCAGTTGCTGTTCCTCGAGTCGGAGAATCCAGACAAGGACGTCCATCTGTACATCAACTCGCCGGGCGGTTCGGTGACCGCCGGTCTGGCGATCTACGATACGGTGAAGTTCATCCGGCCACATGTGAGCACAATGTGCATCGGCCAGGCGGCGAGCATGGGCGCGGTGTTGTTGGCCGCCGGCGAGAAGGGAAAGCGCTATGCACTACCCAACTCGCGGGTGATGATACACCAGCCGCTGGGTGGTTTTCAGGGGCAGGCGACCGATATCGAGATCCACGCCCGTGAGATCCTGCAGATCCGAGAGCGTCTGAATACGATTCTGGCAGAGCATACCGGGCGTTCGCTTGAGGAAATTGGTCGGGACACCGACCGGGACAACTTCATGAGCGCGGAGGAATCCCGTGACTACGGATTGATCGACGAGGTGGTCGCACGACGACGTGGTGGTATGGATTGATCGAGTGCACAGGCCGTGTCGTCCTTCCCACCGAGACCGTAATTCGCAGGTGAAAATGGCGGTAATTGCTGGCTTGTCAATGGAAGGGTTTCCGATATGATGGAGTCGTAGGCCGTGGACAAGGGGTACAAGGAATCTGCCGCCTTTCCCCGGTCGCAACGCAACAGGGTATTTGAGTATGAGTGATGACAGACACGGCAAGAACGATGACGGCAAGTTACTTTACTGCTCTTTCTGCGGAAAGAGTCAGCACGAGGTGCGCAAGCTGATCGCCGGTCCATCCGTGTTCATCTGCGACGAGTGTGTTGAGTTGTGCAACGACATCATCCGCGAGGAGATGCAGGAGAACGCACCTGAGTCTTCGTGCGGGCTTCCCGTGCCACGCGAGATCGACGAGACCCTGAATCAGTACGTTATCGGTCAGGATCGGGCCAAGAAGGTGCTCTCTGTGGCCGTCTACAATCATTACAAGCGTCTCGAGATGTCCGGCAAGAAGGATGAGATCGAGATCTCCAAGAGCAACATCCTGCTTATCGGTCCCACTGGTTCGGGGAAGACCTTGCTGGCCGAGACTCTGGCGCGTCTGCTCAACGTGCCCTTCACCATTGCCGATGCCACCACGCTGACCGAAGCGGGTTATGTCGGCGAGGATGTCGAGAACATTATTCAGAAGCTGTTGCAGAAGTGTGATTACGACGTCGAGAAGGCGCAGACTGGCATTGTCTATATCGACGAGATCGACAAGATCTCGCGTAAGTCCGATAACCCGTCAATCACCCGGGATGTCTCTGGAGAGGGTGTACAGCAGGCATTGCTCAAACTCATTGAGGGTACGGTAGCCTCGGTGCCGCCGCAGGGGGGGCGCAAGCACCCGCAACAGGAGTTTCTGCAGGTGGAAACCTCGAATATCCTGTTCATCGTCGGTGGCGCTTTTGCCGGGCTCGACAAGTTGATACGCAACCGATCCGAAAAGGGTGGCATCGGCTTCTCCGCCGAGGTGAACAGTAAGGAGGAGAAGCGAAATCTGGGTGAGATCCTGCATGAGGTGGAGCCAGAAGACCTGATCTCCTACGGCCTGATCCCCGAGTTCGTCGGTCGTTTGCCGGTGGTCGCCACGCTCGAGGAGTTGGACGAGGGCGCCTTGGTGCAGATTCTCACCGAGCCGAAGAACGCGCTGATCAAGCAGTATCAGCGGCTGTTCGAGATGGAGGGCGCCGAGCTGGAGTTTCGTGAGGACGCCTTGCGCTCTATTGCCCGCAAGGCCATGGAGCGCAAGACCGGTGCGCGTGGCTTGCGTACTATCCTTGAGCAGATCCTGCTCGACACCATGTATGATTTACCCTCGTTGAAGAATGTCAGCAAGGTGGTGATCGACGAATCCGTGGTGGAGAGTGAATCGGAACCACTGATCATCTTCGAGGGAACGGATCAGCAGATGGCTGCTTCCGACTGATTCCGGATGCCCGGCTTTCCGGGCATTTTTTATAGCTTGATTCTGCCGGGGAAGTCCCCAGATTGGCCTCGATCGAGTTCACACCCAGATTGCTGGTCCGAATTCGGGGTGGCAGACAGATTTCAGGTGCTTCCCGCTCTGGGAGCGCCTTTCGGAGGAACCCATGGGACAGGAAATTCAGGGTGGTGGCCCGTTGAGCGTGCCGGTATTGCCGTTGCGCGACGTGGTGGTCTATCCCTACATGGTCATACCTTTGTTCGTCGGGCGCGAAAAGTCCATTCATGCGCTGGATGTGGCCATGTCCGACAACAAGCAGATCCTGCTGGTCGCCCAGCGGGCGGCCGATATCGATGATCCGGAGGCTAGTGACTTGTACGATGTGGGCACGTTGGCCAATATCCTGCAGTTGCTGAAGTTGCCGGACGGCACTGTCAAGGTGCTGGTCGAGGGCAATCAGCGGGTACACATCAAGAACCATGTTGCGGGCGCCGGCTGCCTGGCTGCATCGATCGAACCTGTGGAAGATGATGTCGATACTTCCGAGCAAGAGATGGATGTGCTGATGCGCTCGTCCACCGACCTGTTTGATCAGTACGTCAAGCTCAACAAGAAGGTGCCGCCCGAGGTGCTGACCTCGTTGGCCAGTATCGATGAGCCCTCGCGCCTTGCCGACACCATGGCCGCACACATGGCGCTGAAGATCGAGGAAAAGCAGCACGTCCTTGAGATTGCCAGCGTGCGCGAGCGCCTGGAGCACCTGATGGCACTCATGGAAGGTGAGAACGATATCTTGCAGATGGAGAAGCGTATCCGTGGGCGGGTCAAGCGCCAGATGGAAAAGAATCAGCGTGAGTATTATCTCAACGAGCAGATGAAGGCCATTCAGAAGGAATTGGGTGAGCTGGACGACGTGCCCAACGAGCTTGAGGAGTTGGACAGGAAGATCGAGAAGGCTGGCATGTCGAAAAAGGTCAAGGCCAAGGCGCAGTCCGAGCTGAACAAGCTCAAGCTGATGTCGCCTATGTCGGCCGAGGCCACGGTAGTGCGCAACTACATCGACACACTGGTGAGTGTGCCGTGGAAGAAGCGTACCAAGGTGCGCATCGATATTTCGCGCGCGCAAGCGGTGCTGGATGCTGACCACTACGGTCTGGAGAAGGTCAAGGAGCGCATTTTGGAGTACTTGGCCGCGCAGCAGCGGGTGCGCAAGCTCAAGGGCCCAATTCTCTGCCTGGTGGGGCCGCCTGGCGTTGGCAAGACCTCGCTCGGAAAGTCCATTGCGCGGGCGACCAATCGCAAGTTCGTGCGCATGGCGCTTGGCGGGGTGCGTGACGAGGCTGAGATCCGCGGTCACCGCCGCACCTATATCGGTGCTATGCCTGGCAAGATCGTCCAGAACCTGATCAAGGTTGGCACACGCACCCCGCTGTTCCTGCTCGACGAGATCGACAAGATGGCGATGGACTTCCGCGGCGATCCGGCCTCGGCGATGCTCGAGGTGCTCGATCCCGAGCAGAACCATACCTTTCAAGATCACTACTTGGAGGTCGATTTCGATCTCTCCAAAGTCATGTTCGTGGCCACCGCCAACAGCATGAACATTCCGGCACCGTTGCTCGACCGCATGGAGGTTATTCGTCTCTCGGGTTACACCGAGGATGAAAAGGTGGTGATCGCCGAGAACTACCTGATTCCAAAGCAGATGAAAAACAACGGTTTGGTGGAGAGCGAACTGGTGATTCGCAGGTCCGTGGTGCGCGACATCGTTCGCTACTACACCCGCGAGGCCGGGGTGCGTAGCCTGGATCGCGAGATTGCCAAGATCTGTCGCAAGGTAGTCAAGGATCTGCTGCTCAAAGGCAAGGAGGGCAAGAAGGTCACGGTCACGCCGAAGTCCCTGGAAAAGTATCTCGGGGTACGGCGCTTCCGTTATGGTTGTGCCGAGGAATATGACCAGGTGGGCGAAGTGGTGGGTTTGGCCTGGACCGAGGTGGGTGGCGAGTTGCTGCGCATCGAGGCCGCGCTTACCCCGGGCAAGGGACGTCTGACCCATACCGGACAGCTCGGCGACGTGATGAAGGAATCGATACAGGCCGCGATGACGGTGGTGCGCTCACGTGCCAAGGCGTTGGGGCTGAACGACGATTTCTATGAGAAGGTAGATGTCCACATCCACGTTCCGGAGGGTGCTACACCCAAGGATGGCCCGAGCGCCGGTATCGGCATGTGCATTGCGCTAGTGTCGGCGCTGACAGGCATCCCGGTGCGGGCCGACGTAGCCATGACTGGTGAGATTACCCTGCGTGGCGAAGTGTTGCCCATCGGTGGTCTCAAGGAGAAGTTGCTGGCTGCGCATCGTGGTGGCGTCCAGACGGTCATTATTCCCTCCGAGAACGAGCGTGATCTGGTCGATATCCCAAAGAACATCAAGAAAAACCTCTATATTCGTCCCGTCCAGTGGATTGACGAGGTGCTGGAGATCGCGCTGCTCACGATGCCGACGCCGCGAATCGACACTGACGACAAGAAGGTAGCAAGTACCGCAAAAACCGAGGAAAGCGACAAGGATGGGTTGCGTCATCATTGATTGACGATGTG
This sequence comes from Gammaproteobacteria bacterium, assembly GCA_024510845.1. GTDB lineage: Bacteria > Pseudomonadota > Gammaproteobacteria > Chromatiales > Chromatiaceae > MONJU. Next base: position 11,545 of record JANEMA010000016.1, on the reverse strand, counting down.
AACGCTGGTAGAAAGGGGCTTGCGCGGGGAACCCCTTGGGTTCGCTCTGTTTGCAGGGGAGTGAGAGGCACCCAGGACGCTGACGGCGCGTGACTGTATTCGAAAGTGGTCGCTACATGACCGCTCATCCTAATAAAACTGAAAATTTGGTGACGTCCAGGTCTGAACAGGCCGGAGTATCCAACAGGGGGAATTCAACGACATGAACAAGACCGAGCTCATCGAAGCCATGGCAGACGCTGCCGATATTTCCAAGACCGCCGCCGGCCGCGTACTGGACGGTATGATCGATGCCATCACCCAAGTGATCAAATCGGGCGACAGCGTGTCCATCATCGGTTTTGGCACCTTTACCCTGCGCGAGCGTGCCGCACGCAAGGGGCGTAATCCAAAGACCGGTGAAATCATCGAGATCGCGGCGTCCAAATCGCCTGCATTTAAGGCTGGAAAAGCGTTCAAGGATGCTGTAAATTAGCGCCCCTCGAACGGGGTGCTTAGCTCAGCCGGGAGAGCATCGCCCTTACAAGGCGAGGGTCGCAGGTTCGATCCCTGCAGCACCCACCACGGGTATTGAGGAGTGGTAGTTCAGTTGGTTAGAATACCGGCCTGTCACGCCGGGGGTCGCGGGTTCGAGTCCCGTCCACTCCGCCAGCTCTGAAAGACGGGGTATCGTTGCGATACCCCGTTTTTTTTGTATCGAAATTCAATCCGGACGAAACAAAAAGACAAACCATGCTGCAGGCAATCAGAGAAAAGGCTCAAGGGTGGATCGCTTGGGCGATCGTGATCCTCATCAGTATCCCCTTTGCGTTGTTCGGGATACAGCAGTATCTCGGAGTCAGCGCCGACCCGGTGGTGGCCTCGGTCGATGGTACCGACATCACAGTCCGGCAGCTCGAGCGCCGGGTGCGTGAGTTCCGTGAGACCATGCGTCAACGTATGGGGTCGGCCTTCCGTGCCGATATCTTCTCCGACAAGTTGCTCAAGCCGCGGGTACTGCAGGCGATGCTCGACGAGACCCTGCTTCGGCAGGCTGCCAAGGATTGGGGGATGCGGGTGAGTGACGAGCAGGTGGCAGCCTATATCCGTTCCCTGTCCGGTCTGCAGAGTGGTGGAAAGTTCGATATGCGTCTGTATGAGGCTACGGTACGTAACCAGGGGCTGACCAAGGTCGGTTTCGAGGCCTTGGTGCGTGAGGAAATGGTTCGTGCGCAGCAACAATCGGGCATTCGTGATACCACGATTGTTACCCACAGTGATCTGTCCGAGCAGGTGCGCCTAGGCGAACAGCGGCGGGAGGTTCGCTATGCACGAATTCCTGCCGATGGCTTTCTCGATGCCGCCGCGGTCAGCGACGAAGAGGCTCGGCAGTATTACGAACGCTCGCAACGTGACTATCAGGTCCCCGAACGGGTCAAGCTGGCCTGGATACAGCTGGAAGTGAAGGCGCTGGCTGATGATGTGTCGGTGGACGAAGAAACGTTGCGCCAGTATTTCGAAGACCACCGCAGTGAATTTGTTGCCGAGCAGGAACGCCGGGTGCGACATATCCTGATTCCCGTCGAGGGTGATGAGAACAAGGTGCGTCAGAAGGTCGAGAAACTGGTCGAACAGTTACGCCAGGGTGCGGATTTCCCGGCGCTGGCCAAGGAATATTCCAGGGACCCGGGGTCTGCTGCCGATGGCGGCGATCTGGGCTGGGTCAACCGCGGGGTGATGGTCAAGCCCTTCGAGGAAGTCGTATTTGCGGCAAAACCGGGTGAGATCACCGGGCCGGTCAAGACCGAGTTCGGCTATCACATCATCGAGGTCACCGATGTTCGTGGTGGCGCCGAGGCTGGTTTCGAACAGGTGCGAGACAAGGTCGAGGCGGCTTATCGCCACGCCCAGGCCGAGGAAATCTATTACGAACGCCTTGAACGCTTGGCGAACCTGGCCTATGAAACACCTGACAGCCTTGTCCCCGTGGCCGAGGCACTGGGGCTCGAGGTTAAGAACAGCGACTGGATCACGCGTAATGGAGGCGACAGCCTGCCGCTGGCGATCGATTCGCCCAAGGTGGTCAGCGTGGCCTTCTCGGACGAGGTGCTTGGCGAAGGCAACAACAGCGATGTGATCGAGTTGGCGCCAACCCGTGCAGTAGTGGTACGCGTCGAGGAGCACGAGGAGGCGACGGTCAGGCCCTTCGATGAGGTCAAGGAGCAGGTTCGGCAGGCCGCTGCCCGTGCCCAGGCAGCGGACGAGGCCCATGCCGAAGGAGAGAAACGACTGGCGGAACTGCGTGCAGGGGGGGACCTTGAAGAATTGGTCAAGGCGCGTGGCTGGGATCTGAAGCAGGCCAGGGTCGGTCGGCGAGGTGACAAGGACACCCCTGTCGAGGTGGTGCGCGCTGTCTTCGAGGCAGCATGTCCAGTCGATGGCCGGTCTACCTACGACGGGGTAGTCTCAGCCGATGGAGATTACTTCCTGATTGCAGTAGACCAAGTGATCGATGGCGATCTCGAAGCACTCGGAAAGGCACAGTACGAACAGCGTCTGGTGCGGCCAAGGCAGGTTCTTGGCAGCGCCGAATTCCGGGGTGTCTTGCGGGTGTTGCGTACCCGTGCCGACATTGATGTGGTGCTCAAGTAGGAGATGCCTGTCCCCGGCTCGAATACAGGCATGGGCGGCCTGCTCAGAAGGCGATAGAATCGCTCTCAGGTGTCGAAGTCCCGGCAGGCCATGAAGATTCAAGTCAGCGAGCTGATTGTCCGATTTCTGGAACGTCTGGGCATTGATTGCGTCTTCGGCATGCCGGGCGCGCACATCCTGCGGGTCTACGATGCCTTGTATGACTCACCCATTCGTACTGTGCTCGCCAAGCACGAGCAGGGTGCGGCCTTCATGGCCTGTGCCCATGCGCGAGTCAGTGGCGGCATTGGTTGTTGTATCACCACGGCGGGGCCGGGGGCCACCAATACTGTCACCGCGGTTGCCAGCGCCTATGCCGATCGTCAGCCGCTGCTGCTGATTACCGGGGAGACTTCCACCCACATCTTCGGCAGGGGCGGTCTGCAGGAGAGTGCGGGCGAGGGCGGGGCGATCGATCAGTGCACCTTGTTCGAAGGTATCACCCGCTACCGGCGCCTGATCGAACGTACCGATTATCTGGCCAATGTACTCAACCAAGCGGCGCGTGAGCTGCTGTCCGACACCCCGGGGCCGGTGTTGCTCAGCCTGCCGTTCAATGTGCAGAAGGAATTGGTGGATGAAACAATACTCGACCAGGTTGTTACATCGCGGCTGTTTGATAGCATTCACGTGCGGCACGAGCAGATCGACGCACTGACCGGGCTGTTGCTCAATGCACGCAACCCGGTGATCGTAGCCGGTTACGGCTGTATTTGTTCGGGCAGCGAAGATCTGGTAGACCGCCTCAGCGAGACGCTGGACATTCCGGTAGCCACCAGTCTCAAGGGTAAGGGAGTGATTGCCGAGAACTCACCACGTTCGCTGGGCAGTCTGGGGGTGACCTCGACCGGCTTTGCTTATCGCTACATCGTGGACCATGCCGATTCGGTGATCTTTCTCGGTGCCAGCTTCAACGAGCGCACCAGCTATCTCTGGGATCACGCTTTGCTCGAAGACAAGCACATTGCGCAGGTGGACAATGATCTGCGGCAGCTCAACAAGGTGTTCAAGGCCGAGGTGACGGTGAACGGGGATATCCGCATGGTACTCGGCGGGGTGCTCTCGCGCATCGACCGGCAGGGCGCGGGGCCTCGCCGTGCTACCGGTACCCGTACACCGCATGTCTCGGTCCGGCGTCGCGAGGCCGGTACCAGCGAGATCTTCCGTTCCGATTTCTCGGTCGTCGAGTGCTTCTTTCGGCATCTTCAGGCCGAACGTCTGCCGGGGCTGATGGTATTCGACGACAACATCATCTTCGCGCAGAACTTCCTGGACGTGACCGAGGGTGTGCGTTTCTTTCCCAACAGCGGTATCTCCTCGTTGGGCCATGCCATCCCGGCAGCCATCGGTGCACGTTTCGCGTGCGAGGTGCCGGTCATGGCCATCCTCGGCGACGGAGGGTTCCAGATGTGTTGCATGGAACTGATGACCGCAGTGAACTACGACATCCCGATTACGGTGGTGATGTTCAGCAATGCCACCATGGGTCTGATTCGAAAGAACCAGGCACAGAACTATGCAGGTCGTTACATCGACTGCGATTTTGTCAATCCGGATTACCGGCAGCTGGCGGCCAGCTTTGGTATGGCATATCACTACATTGCGCACCCTGACGAGGTGGGGCTGGTGTTCGATCTGGTCGATTTCGTTGCTGGTCGCACCCTGATCGAGATCGTGCTCGAGCGTGACGCTTTTCCCGACTACGATTCACGCCGGCACTGAGACGGCATGGTGGACACAGCGCTCGAAACGGCCCGCCAGCGGCTGGGTATGAGCACGGCGGAAGCTGTGGATCACAATGCCCTGCTGTCACGTTTCGAGCAGACACTCCGGGCTGATTCTGCCCCGGAACTCGAAATGCTCTACCAGGACTGTTGTCGCCAGGTGGCGGCGTGCGAGCACGCGGTCGCTCATCACTTGGTTGTGGTGGTGCCGGTCGCCGATCGGCCGCGCCAGTTGCGGCACTGTCTCGAGAGCCTCGCTGAGCATCAGCGGAGGTTCACTCATGCCGGCGGCTTGTCGTTGGTGGTGGTCGAGGACTCGCGTGATCCGGCCAACCGGTGCGCGCACGCCGAGCTGGTGCGCGAGATGGCCGTTGCAGGGGTGGATGCCCATTACCTGGATACGGTTGCGCAGTGGGCATTGGTCGAACCGCTGCAAGCGGCGTTGCCGCTGTTCCTGGGCCGGCAGTGCGCCGATGCCATGGGACACAAGGGTGCCTCGGTGACACGCAACATTGCCATGCTGTGGCTGGCCCGCCAGGGCTGGGAACGACCGTTGTTTCATTTCATCGACAGCGACCAGGTGTTCCATGTCGATCCGTTTGCTGCGAGGCCGCGTTACCTGCTGGATCATGCCCGCCATATCGACCGCCTGTTTCGTACCCGTGATATCGAGGTGCTGACCGGCAAGGTCGTTGGTGACCCGCCGGTTTCTCCGGCAGTGATGGCCGGCACCTTGTTGCGGGATCTCAACGGCATTCTCGAGAGCGCCCTGCCGACCCCCGGTGCGGCCTGTGGCTTTCACGGTGAGACGGCCGGAGTCGGACACGGGGCCTATCACGATATGGCAGCCCTGTTCGGACTGGATGCCGCGGCACAGACTTTCGAATACGCCTGTCCGCTGGACGGAACGCATACCCATGTCGATACCTTGCAGGCACTGGGGGAGCGCCTGTCGCGCTTCTTCGATGGCGAGCACCCGACCCGTGTGACGCCGTTCTCGCCGGTCGATGTCGAGACCAGCCTGGCCCCGGCGCGTACCGTCTATACCGGCAATTACGTGTTCAACCGCAAGGGTTTGCGCCACGGCATCCCGTTTGCTGCACTCAAGCTGCGCATGGCCGGCCCTACGCTCGGCCGGCTGTTGCAGCAGGAGCTGGGCGAACGTTTCGTGCAAGCGGCCCTGCCGCTGTTGCATCGTCGCGCCGAGCCGTGGACTGGCAGCGCAGAATACCGTCCCGGCGTGCGTCATGAGGGTATGCTGGTCGAGCTGTCGGGCGAATATCAGCGACAGTTCGTGGGTGATCTGATGCTGTTTGGTATCATTGAGCTGGTAGGGGTAGGCTATCCCGCAGAGTTGCCAGGGGAGAGTCGGGTCGCATCCCTGTTCGACGGCGTCAGTGAACGCCTGCTGGGTGAGTACCGACGGGTACGTGAGCAGGTGATGGAACGGCTCGCTGTCTTCGATCGACAGCTCGGCGATCACCACCGGGTGGAGAGCAGCCTGTTGGCACCCTATCGTCATTTTGCACGCTTGGTACGCCGCAATTACGCGCCACAGGCCGCTGCTGTTTGCGCACTGGAAAATCCCGCCTTCCGTGAGGACTGGATACGTCGCCTGACGAAGGCCGTCCGCGAGTTCCCGGCTCAGCAGGCGCTGTGGGCGGAGGTCATCGGCTGAGAAGGCCAGTGATCTTTTCAGCTTTTCCCGGTTATGTTCGCCTCCGTCAGTCGCAGAAGGCAAGTCATGTACACACCGCCCATCGAGATATGGGATCTGCCGGTTCGCGTCTTTTGAACCTGGAGCCCGGTGGCCGGGTTCGTGCTCCAGGCCTGTGCCAGCGTCGGCAACATCGCCTCCAGCGCCGCATCACGTACCGGGCCGTCGAACCGCCACTCACCACAGATACCGCACATTCAACCTTCCTCCGTTGCCGTACCCCAACCACCACCACAATGCTGGCAACAAGTTAGAACTTTTTGGTTTTTCAGCACATGTGAAAGTATCCGCTTCGAGTTCAGGTCGATCCGGCATGACAGTAGAGACATTGGCCGACGCCTGATCGGGGAATATCGAGAGGTTGGCAGGCCTCCAGGGGTGACTGGCCCGTCTTCCGGGGCTGTGAAAAAATGTCAGGGAGCGATCGGGATAACGATGCACGCCATACCCTGGCGTTGACGTGATGGCGTTGACAGTGGCCGGCAGGAATCTGAAGCCTGAATCCGCCGAAGACGATGCCGTCGGCCTTGAAGCCCGACTCATGTGCTATGAGTATGAGTCCGGACAGTTTATTGGCTTCTGACAGGCGCAATCTGGCTTGCGTCTTTTGTGCGGATGTTGTCATATTCATCTGGGGTTCAATGGCCGGAATCGGCTGGATCTGAGCCATTTCTTTCAGGACCAGGGTATGCACGAGGCAAACCGGCAGCGGCTGACGCAATGGGAACGCGAATGGCAGGCCTTGCCCATGCGGCCGCTGGACCAGACGCTGGAGCGCCAGCGTGCCTGCGTCTGGCTGGGAAGCGAATTCGCGGCACGGCGCATGCTGCGCCATCCCGAGGAGTTCTCGGAACTGCTGGCACTGGGCTTGCTGGGGCGGGCGCGCGAGCTCGACGAGATGGCCTCCGAACTGACACAGGCGCTCGCGGGCGTGAACGACGAGGAGGCGCTGGCACGTGTGCTGCGCCGCTTTCGCCAGCGCGAGCTGCTGCGCATCGTCTGGCGCGACCTGGCCGACCTGGCGCCCCTGCACGAGACCTTGTCCGAACTGTCCGAACTGGCTGAACTGAGTGTTTGCTTCGGCCTGGATCACCTCTACCGCTGGGCGGTGGCGCGCGATGGCACCCCGCGTGATGCCGAAGGGCGGGCACAGCAGCTGGTGGTGCTGGGCATGGGCAAGCTGGGTGCGCGCGAGCTGAACCTGTCATCCGACATCGACCTGATCTTCTGTTTTCCGCGCCAGGGTCAGACCGACAGCCGGCGCCCGCTCGACAACCAGATCTTTTTCACCCGCCTGGCGCGGCGTCTGATCCGTGTGCTCAACGAGCCGACCGAGGAAGGCTTCGTGTTCCGGGTGGACATGCGTCTACGGCCATTCGGCGAGGCCGGGCCCTTGGTGATCGACTTCGATGCCTTCGAGCAGTACCTGCAAGACCAGGCACGCCCCTGGGAGCGTTATGCCATGGTCAAGGCACGCCCGCTGACCGGCGAGCCTGCCGACTGCGAGGAGTTGATGGTGCTGATTCATGCCTTTCTCTATCGCCGTTACATCGACTTCGGAGTGATCGAGTCGATCCGCGACATGAAACGCCTGATCGAACGCGAGCTGGCACACAAGGGGCTGGAGGACAACATCAAGCTGGGTTTCGGTGGCATCCGCGAGATCGAGTTCATCGGCCAGGCCTTTCAGCTGGTGCGCGGCGGACGTGAGCCGGCCCTGCAGGTCCGTCCCGTCCAGCAGGCGCTCGAACGTTTGGGTGACCTCGGCCTGCTGCCGGCCTGGAGTGTGCGCCGGCTGCTGGCGCCCTATGCCTTCCTCCGGCGCACCGAGAACCGCCTGCAGGCCTGGCGCGATGAGCAGACCCATGTGCTGCCGGATGATCCCGACGGACGTGAGCGCTTGGCGATCTGCATGGGCTTTCGTCGCTGGGAAGACTTCGCAGCCGTGCTCGAGGCCCATCGCCGGCAGGTGCATTCGCATTTCGAGCAGGTGTTCGAGGCACCGCAGGTCGAGACGGCCGACGAGGAGGCCCCGCTGGCACGGGCCTGGCTGGGTGAAGGGGAGGCTGAGCAACGCGCTGCAGCGCTGCGTGAGGCCGGCTTCGAGGATGTCGATACCCTGCTCGTGGCGCTCGATGCCTTTCGCGAGGGCAGTGCGGTGCGTGTGCTTTCGGCTGGGGCCAGGATCAGGCTCGACCGCCTGATGCCGCTGGCGATCGCTGCTGCTGGGCGCAGTATCCGGCCCGATGCGGCGCTGCGTCGGTTGATCCGCCTGCTCGAGGCCATCGTGCGACGTACCGCCTACCTCGACCTGCTGATCGAGAACCCCATGGCGCTCTCGCAACTGGTGCGCCTGCTCGCCGAGAGCCGCTGGATCGGCTCGCAGCTCGCGTGCCTGCCCCTGCTGCTTGACGAACTGCTCGATCCGCGCAGCCTGTACGTGCCCCTGCGTGCCGATGAGCTGGCCGTGGAGCTGGCGGCCCTGCTGCGTCCAGTGGTGGGCGACCTGGAACAGGAGATGGAGCGCCTGCGCCAGTTCGCGTTGGGTAATCGCCTGCGTGTGGCTGTAACCGACATTGCCGGCATCATCCCCCTGATGGTGGTCAGCGACTACCTCACCGAGATTGCCGAGCCGGTACTGCGGCAGACCCTCGAACTTGCCTGGCGCGACCTGGATGCGCGTCATGGGCGGCCCCGTCTGCCCGACCCGCTCGACCGGGGCTTCCTGGTGGTGGGCTACGGCAAGCTCGGCGGCATCGAGCTGGGTTACGGCTCGGATCTGGACTTGGTGTTCGTGCATGGCAATGCCTCGCCTTCGGCCACCACCGATGGTGCGCGGGAGATCGCCAACGACCTGTTCTATGCCCGCCTGGGGCAGCGCATCATCCACATCCTCACCACCCGCACTCCCTCGGGCATCCTCTACGAGGTGGACATGCGCCTGAGGCCGAACGGCGACTCGGGTTTGCTGGTCCCCCCCTTGCATGCCTTCGAGCGCTATCAGCGCAAGGACGCCTGGACCTGGGAGCATCAGGCCCTGGTGCGCGCCCGCCCGGTGGCTGGCGATCCGGTGATGGCCGAGGCCTTCGCACAGGTGCGTCGCGAGGTGCTGTGTCGAGAGCGTGACCCCGCGGTACTGGGGCGCGATGTCCGCGAGATGCGCCGGAAGATGTCCGCGCGCCTCGATTGCGGTGATGCCGAATACTTCGACATCAAGCAGGGGCGTGGTGGCTTGGTAGATATCGAATTTCTGGTGCAGTATGCGGTATTGCGCTGGGCGCATGCCCATCCCTGTCTGACGGAATGGACCGACAATGCGCGGCTGCTCGAACGCCTGGGCGAGCTCGGTCTGCTCGAGGCCACTCAGGCCGAGCGTCTGTTCGGCATCTATCGGGTGTATCGCGCCATCGTGCATCGTCGCGCCTTGCAGGAAGTGCCTGCCCGGGTGCTGGTATCCGAGTTGGAGGAAGAGCGTGCCTTGGTGCGCGAGGCCTGGGAGACCGTACTCGGCGGGGAATAGGCAGCATCGTGAGCCGGCTACCCGGGAATTGGCCGATGGTACCCTGGCGGTATCGCCCGGTTGGGCCCATCCCCGCCGGTTTCCGGTTACAATGCCTGCGTTTTTCTTGCGGTCCGGGGTGGTGGCCGCTCCCGAGCTGTTCATTATTTCGGAGTTGACCATGCAATCGATGGCAGACCGTGACGGGGTCATCTGGCTCGACGGCGAACTTGTCGAGTGGTGCGAGGCCAGGACCCATGTGCTCACCCATACTCTGCATTACGGGATGGGTGTGTTCGAGGGCGTGCGCGCCTATCACACCGAGCAGGGGCCGGCCATCTTCCGCCTGCAGGCACACACTCGCCGCCTGTTCGACTCGGCACGCATCCTGAGCATGCCCATGCCCTTCGACGCGGAGACCATCAACGAGGCGCACAAGCTGGTGGTGCGCGAGAACGGACTGGACTCTGCCTATTTCCGTCCCATGTGCTTCTATGGTGCCGAGGGCATGGGGTTGCGCGCGGACAACCTGCGGGTCCACTGCATGATCGCGGCCTGGGAGTGGGGCGCCTATCTGGGTGAGGACAACATGAAGAATGGCATTCGTGTGCGTGTTTCCTCATTCAGCCGGCATCATGTGAATGTCACCATGTGCCGGGCCAAGGCCAACGGCAACTACATGAACTCCATGCTGGCCCTGCAGGAGGCACTGAACTGCGGCTACGATGAGGCCCTGCTGCTGGACACCGAGGGCTTCGTCATGGAGGGCTCGGGCGAGAACGTCTTCATCGTGCGCGACGGCGTCATCTACACGCCCGATCTCACCTCTTCGCTCGACGGCATCACTCGCCGTACCGTGATCCAGCTGGCGCAGGAGGTCGGCTATCAGGTGGTCGAAAAACGTGTCACCCGCGACGAGGTGTACATTGCCGACGAGGCCTTCTTCACCGGCACCGCGGCCGAGGTCACGCCGATCCGCGAGGTCGATGGCCGGCCCATCGGCAATGGTGGTCGCGGGCCGATCACCGAGCAGTTACAGAGCAAGTATTTCGACGTGGTGCATGGCCGCAGTACTGAACACATGCACTGGCTTACCCTGGCCTGAGAGGCGACCCATGACCCAGACGGCGAAGAAGGAAAAAGTGCAGGGCATCATACCGGTGAAACGCGGCGAGTTGCCGCTGAGTTGCCCGCGCCCCGGCGAGGAGCTGTGGAGCATGCACCCACGGGTGTTCCTGTCCATCGAGAAGACCGGCGAGGTCGTTTGTCCTTATTGCGGGGCGCGTTACCAGCTGGTCGATTGAATCCCGGCTCGGTCGTCGCCGGCACGGGGCCTTGGCTGTTTCCACCGATCCGATACGAGCACTCGATCGCCCGTGGTGCCGGCTGGCCGCGCCGTGCCACTGGTTGTCCTTCCTGCTGCTGGTGCTCTTCTGGTGGCTGTTGCATGCGCACCGTACCGAGCCGCGACGTCGCGCCTGGCCGATCTTGCAGTGGACCACCGTCATCCTCGTGTTGCTGGTGATCGTGGCACGATTGTGGCAAGTGCTGGCCACAATCCCACCCGGGTGACTTGGCTGGTGGCTGCTGCTCTGCGACAGGTTCCGCGGTCGGTGCTCGAGGCCCCGGATCTGTATGTGATCGATGTCTTTCTCGGGGCGCACCTGCGTCTGTAGACGGGGAAGAACGTGATCATCGGCGAACCGTCGGCAGGGGAGCAATGGCTGCGGGGCCCGGGGCACTGTACGGCGAGAGCGGCCGGGTAGTGGCACGCAACGGCAAGGCGGAATATGGTATTGCCTGGGGGATCAAGAGGCGCCGTGGCAGGGGTAAACTACAAAGAGCACGCAGATTTCTGGAATGGATCACAGTGGTAGGTCGCTATAGGATGGTGCTGCGGTTGTTGGGTCTGGCTGCCTTCGAGTTCTTTGTAGT
>JANEMA010000015.1 GCA_024510845.1 Gammaproteobacteria bacterium | reverse complement strand
CCTGTTCGGCTCGGTCAGGAAAGCCACGGCACGGGGCAAGTACCATCGGCGCCACAAGCCAGTTCACATGATGAGCATGAAGCGTCACCAGAACGGTTCCACCCACGAGGGGTGCCAAGTCAGCCCCGGGAACTGAACCCTCACTCAACTCGAACCTCTCGATACCCCCGATCAGGCATCGGCCAACATTCGCTGCCATGCCGGATCGACACTGAAGCCAAAACAGACACTTTATGAGTTGAAAAACCGGACAGTTCCATTTGTTGTCTACAGGTCCTGTGGGAGGCTCAACCGGCAAAGGCAGCACGGCAAACCTCAAGCAGCCCGGCGGGAAACAGACCAAACAGCAGCATAGCTGCACCATTGATCGAGAAGGCCATGCGGCTGTCGATACTGGCCTCGATGGCAGCGTCATCGATGGGCCTGTCGAAATACATCATTTTGACCGCACGCAGATAGTAGAAGGCGCCGACGATAGAGAAGAACACGGCCACACCGGCCAGCCAAACCTTGTCTACACTGACCACGGCCTCGAGCACCAGCAGCTTGGCAAAAAATCCGACAGTCGGAGGCACTCCGGCCATGGAGAACAGAATCAGCAGCATCATACCAGCCAGCCAGGGACTGCGATCATTGAGGCCCTTGAGATCATGCAGGTTCTCGGCATCGAAACCACGGCGGCTGAGCATTGCCAGCAATCCAAATCCACCAGCGGCGGTCAGTGCATAGACCACAGTGTAGAACAGGGCCGCACTGTAGCCCTTGTCGTTGGCTGCGATGAAGCCGAGGAATATGAAACCCACGTGCGAGATGGTCGAATAGGCCAGCATGCGCTTGAGATTGGTCTGTGCGATTGCGACGATATTACCAATCGCCAGCGACAACACGACCAAGATAGTGAGCATGTCCGCCCAGTGCGCCGACAGGCCACCTGCACCATCCACCAGCAGGCGCAACGCCAAGGCGAAGGCTGCGATTTTGGGCGTGCTGCTCAGGAACAGGGTCACCGCGGTGGGAGCACCGTGGTAGACGTCCGGGACCCACATATGGAAGGGCACGGCACCGAACTTGAAGGCGACGCCGATGACCACGAACACCAGACCGAACACCAGCACCGTCTCGTCCACCTCGCCCGAGCCGATCGCCTCGGCGACCTCGGTGAAAGTCAGCGAGCCGGTGGCACCATAGAGCATGGAGATGCCGTAGAGCAGCATGCCGGAAGCCAGCGCCCCCAGTACGAAGTACTTCATGGCCGCCTCTGCGCCCTTGAGCGAGTCGCGGTCGAAGGCGACCAGGGCGTACACGCTCAGCGCCAGCAGTTCCAGTCCCAGGTAGAGGGTGAGGAAGTTGCCCGCCGAGGCCATGATCATCATGCCAAGCAGAGCGAACAGGGCGAGGATGAAATACTCCCCGCGATAGATCCCCTGCCCCAGCAGGTAACCGCGCCCATAGGCCAGTGCGAGCACACCCACCGAGAGCAGTGCGATCTTGAGCACATCGGCCACCGGGTCGCGCACGAAGCTGCCCGCGAACAACGTCTGACGCTCGGGGCCAGCGACCCAGGCGACCAGGGCGATGGTACCGAGCAGGGCCATCAGCGAGAGGCCGTAGCTCACCATGCGGGTACGCGGTGAGAGGAACAGGTCCACCACCAGCACCAGGCAGGCGGCGCCGAGCAGGAAGAGTTCCGGCAGGACCGGTTGCAGGCTTGTCAGGTCGTATTGCATTTCGCTATCCGCTTGAATCCGACATCAGAGCTTGCTGACACCGATGTGCTGAACGAGATTGCCGATCGAAGCATCCATCACCTCGATGAGCGGCGCGGGCCACAGTCCCAGGGCGAGCACCGCCAGCGCCAGCGAGGCCAACACCACTACCTCGCGGGCATTGATGTCGCTGAGCGCGGCCACGCCTTCGGAGCGCACCTCGCCGAACACCACGCGCTTGATCATCCACAGGGTATAGGCCGCACCGAGAATCAGGGTGGTGGCCGCCAGCACCGCGAACCAGAAGTCGGCGCGGAAGCTGGCCAGGATCACCATGAATTCGCCGACGAATCCGGAGGTGCCCGGCAGGCCGGCATTGGCCATGGCAAAGAACACCATGAAGAAGGCAAACCAGGGCATGACGTTGACTACCCCGCCATAGTCGGCGATCTGGCGGCTGTGCAGACGATCATAGAGCACACCAACGCACAGGAACATGGCCGCCGAGATGAAGCCGTGGGACACCATCTGCACCATGCCGCCCTGCACACCCAGCACGGCGCCGCTGTCCACATCGGGGTTGGCGAGGATACGGAACACGATGAAAAAGCCCAGGGTCACGAAGCCCATGTGTGCGATGGACGAGTAGGCGATCAGCTTCTTCATGTCCTGCTGCACCAGTGCCACGAAGCCGATGTAGACCACCGCGATCAGCGACATGCCGATGATCAGCCAGTCCAGCGTCTGGCTGGCATCCGGCGTGATCGGCAGGCTGAAGCGCAGGAAGCCGTAACCACCGATCTTGAGCATGATGGCCGCCAGGATCACCGAGCCGCCGGTGGGCGCCTCCACGTGCGCATCGGGCAACCAGGTGTGCACCGGCCACATCGGCACCTTGACCGCGAAGGCCAGCAGGAAGGCGACGAAGATCAGCACCTGCTCGGTGAGGTTCAGCTTGAGATCGTGGAAGGCCAGTATCTCCATCGACCCCGACTCGAAGTACATGTAGATCAGCGCCACCAGCATGAACACCGAGCCGAGGAAGGTGTAGAGGAAGAACTTGATGGTGGCATACACCCGGCGCGGCCCGCCCCAGATACCGATGATGATGAACATCGGGATCAGCATGGCCTCCCAGAAGACGTAGAACAGCATGGCGTCCAGGGCCGCGAATACGCCGACCATCACCCCTTCCATGATCAGAAAGGCGGCCATGTACTGCGACGGCTTGTACTGGATGACCTCCCAGCCGGCAATGATCACCAGGATGGTAATGAAGGTGGTGAGCAGGATCAGCGGCATGGAGATGCCGTCCACACCCAGGTGATAGCTGACGTCGAAGGCCGGGATCCACGGCAGGTTCTCGACGAACTGCATCTGTGCGGTGGAGACATCGAAGCCGGTGTACAGCGGGATGCTGAGCACGAAGGTCAGGATCGACACCAGCAAGGCCAGCCAGCGGGTGACGTTGGGCACGCGGTCACCGCTCCCCAGCACCAGCAGGCCGCCGATGATGGGCAGCCAGATGACGACGCTCAGAATGGGCCAGTCAGCACTCATGTTTCATTCCGTCCTCAGGGCGATGTTCAGCGGATCACGAACCAGCTCAGCAACCCCAGCAGGCCGATGATCATCGCGAAGGCATAGTGATACAGGTAACCGGTCTGCAGGTAGCGCATGACCGAGGCCAGCCAGCCGACCGAGCAGGCCGAACCGTTGACCGCCACCCCGTCGATGACCAATCGGTCACCGACCTGCCACAAGATTCTGCCCAGCAAGCGCGAGCCACCGGCAAACAGCCACTGGTACAGGGCATCGAAACCAAACTTGCGGTCGAGGATCCAGTAGATCCAGTCGAAGCGCGTGGCAATCTCCAGCGCCAGCGACGGGCGGCGCATATAGATGTACCAGGCGACCAGGACGCCGGCGCCGGCGAGATAGACCGGGATGCCGGTCAGACCATGCAGCATGAAACCGAAGGCGCCGTGGAAGTCGATCTCGCCCAGGGTGTCGTGCACAGCAGCGACGGTGATCACGCCGTCGAAGAAATCGCCGAACAGCACGGGCCCGATGGTGAAGTACCCGATGAAGATCGAGGGCACGGCCAGCGCCATCAGGGGCGCGGTCACCACCTTGGGCGACTCGTGCAGGTGCTCCTTCGCGTGGGAATCGCGCGGGCCTTCACCACGGAAGACCATGAAGTACAGTCGGAAGCTGTAGAGCGCGGTCACGAAGACCCCGGCCACCAGCAGCACATGGGCGTACCCGCTGCCGAACAGCTGCGAATGATGGATGGCCTCGATGATGGCGTCCTTGGAGAAGAAGCCCGAAAAGCCGGGGAATCCGATCAACGCCAGGGTCCCGATCACCATCATCCAGTGCGTGATGGGCATGTACTTGCGCACCCCGCCCATGTTGCGCATGTCCTGATCGTGGTGCATGCCGATGATCACCGAACCCGCACCCAGGAACAGCAATGCCTTGAAGAAGGCGTGGGTCATCAGGTGGAACAGGCCGGCGGCGTAGGCTGAGGCGCCCAGCGCTGCCACCATGTAGCCGAGCTGCGAGAGAGTAGAGTAGGCGACCACCCGCTTGATATCGTTCTGCACGATGCCAATCAGACCCATGAAGAAGGCGGTGGTAGCCCCTGTGATCATCACGAAGCTGAGCGCCGTCTCCGACATCTCATACAGCGGTGACATGCGCGCCACCATGAAGATACCAGCGGTGACCATGGTGGCAGCGTGGATCAGCGCCGAGATGGGGGTCGGGCCTTCCATGGAATCGGGCAGCCAGACATGCAGCGGGATCTGCGCCGACTTGCCCATGGCACCGACGAACAGCAGCACGCAGATCACCGTCATCAACGACCACTGGGCGTCACCCCAGACGTTCAGCATGGTGTCGGCATGCTCGGGCGCGTGCGCGAAGGCCTCGGCATAGTCCAGGGTGTTCAGGTACATGGCCACCGCAGCGATACCGAGGATGAAGCCGAAGTCGCCCACCCGGTTGACCAGGAAGGCCTTGAGGTTGGCAAAGATCGCCGACTCACGCTTGAAGTAGAAACCGATCAGCAGGTAGGAGACCAGGCCCACCGCCTCCCAGCCGAAGAACAGCTGAAGAAAATTGTTCGACATCACCAACATCAGCATCGAGAAGGTGAACAGCGCAATGTAGCTGAAGAAGCGCTGATAGCCATCCTCGTGAGCCATGTAACCGATCGTATAGATGTGCACCATCAGCGAGACGAATGTGACCACCGCCATCATCATGGCGGTGAGGCGATCGATCAGAAAGCCGACTTCCATGCGCAGGCCATCGACCACCATCCAGGTGTAGACCGATTCGTTGTACACCGGTGCATCGTCGAAGGCGTACTGCCAGAGCACATACAGCGACAGCACGCAGGAGATGCTCACGCCCAGGATGGTGACCGTGTGCGCCCCGACGCGACCGATCTGGTTGCGGAACAGACCGGCAATGATCGCCCCGGTCAGCGGCGCCAGTACGATGGCAAGCAGGATCGTTTCCATCATCATCAGCCCTTCAAGGTATCCAGATCGGCGACATTGATGGTATTGCGCGTGCGGAACAGCACCACCAGTATCGCCAGACCGATGGCCGCCTCGGCAGCCGCCACCGTGAGGATGAAAAACACGAAGATCTGTCCGTGCACATCCCCCAGGTAATGCGAGAAGGCCACGAAGTTGATGTTCACCGCCAGCAGCATCAGTTCGATGCACATCAGCAGCAACAGCACGTTCTTGCGGTTGAGGAAGATACCGGCCACGCTGATGGCGAACAGGATGGCGGCGACGATCAGGTAATCGGACAACGCAATCATCGGGCCTTCTCCTCTGCCTTCATCTTGATCACGCGCAGCCGGTCGGCGGCGCGCACGCGTACCTGGCGGCCCGGGTCGAGATACTTGGTATCGGGACGATGGCGCAGAGTCAGACTGATCGCCGCAACGATACCTACCAGCAGGATCACCGCAGCAATCTCGAAGGCATAGACATGCTGGTTGAACAGCGCCAGCCCCAGTTCGGCGGTGTTGCTGTAGTCGGCCGGCTTGTATTCGGGCTTGGCGTAGTGTGCCAGACCGAAGCGCTCGGGGCCGAGCACCATCACCAATTCGGCCACCATCACGATGGCCACCACCAGCGCCACCGGCAGGTTGCGCACGAAGCCCGCGCGCAGCTCGGCGATGTTGATGTCCAGCATCATCACCACGAACAGGAACAGCACCATCACCGCGCCCACGTAGACCAGCACCAGGGCGATGGCCAGGAACTCGGCCTCGGCCAGCATCCACAGACCGGCACTGTTGATGAAGGCGAGCACCAGGAACAGTACCGAGTGCACCGGGTTGCGGCGGGTGATGACCATCAGCGCCGCACCGATCAGCAGGGCGGCGAACAGGCAGAACAGGATTTTCTCGAAACTCATGGTCGTCGGACTCCTAGCGCACCACCGCCTGGGCGGCCCGATCGGCCGCCAGTTGTTCCTCGTACTGGTCACCAATGGCCAGCAGCTTTCCCTTGGTCATGATCTGTTCGCCCCGATTCTCGAAGTGGTATTCGTAGATTCGTGTCTCGACGATGGAATCCACCGGGCAGGACTCCTCGCAGAAGCCACAGAAGATGCACTTGAACAGATCGATGTCGTAACGGGTGGTGCGCCGTGAACCATCCTCGCGCGGCTCAGCCTCGATGGTAATAGCCAGCGCCGGGCACACCGCCTCGCACAGTTTGCAGGCAATGCAGCGCTCCTCGCCATTGGGATAGCGGCGCAGCGCGTGCAGGCCGCGGAAGCGCGGCGAGACCGGGGCCTTCTCCTCGGGATACTCCAGGGTGAACGGCCGGCTCAGCATGTAGCGCCCGGTAAGACCCAGGCCCCGGAGCAGCTCGAACAGGAACAGGCTGCGGATGTAGTCGATGACCCTTTTCACGCGTATGGCCTCCTCAATCGAACCACCAGGGCAACTGGCCCACCTTCATGGCACCAATCACCACGATCCACACGATCGTAATGGGCAGGAACACCTTCCATCCCAGGCGCATGATCTGGTCATAGCGATAACGCGGGAAGGTGGCGCGGAACCACAGGAACAGGAACATGAACAGGAAGGTCTTGCCCAGCAGCCAGACGATACCGGGCACCCAGTCGAAGGCACCTTCCAGCGCGGTGCCCTGGAAGGGCGAGAGCCAACCTCCAAGGAACATCAGCGCGGTCAGTGCCGAAATCAGGATCATGTTGGCATACTCGGCGAGGAAGAACACTGCGAAAGTCATGCCGGAATACTCGACGTGGAAACCGGCAACGATCTCGGACTCGCCCTCAGCCACATCGAAGGGCGCACGGTTGGTCTCGGCCACACCGGAAACGAAATAGATCATGAACATCGGCAGCAGCGGCAGCCAGAACCAGTGCAGCAGACTGCCTTGCTGGGCCAGCACGATCTCGCGCAGGTTCAGGCTGCCGGCTGCCACCAGCACACCCACCAGGGCAAAACCCATGGGAATCTCATAGGCCACGATCTGCGCCGCCGAGCGCATGGCGCCGAGCAGAGAATACTTGGAGTTCGAGGCCCAGCCGGCGATGATCACGCCATACACGCCCAGCGAGGTGAGGGCCAGGACATAGAGCAAACCGGCATTGACATCGGCCAACACCCACTCGGCATCGAAGGGAAACACCGCCCAGGCCGCCAGCGCCGGCGCGATCGAAAGCATGGGCGCAATCAGGAACAGCACCTTGTTGGCGCCACTGGGGATGATGATCTCCTTGAACATCAGCTTGACCGCATCGGCGATCGGCTGCCCCAGGCCGAGCATGCGGAAGCCGAAAAATCCCACCCGGTTCGGTCCCATGCGCACCTGCATGTGGCCGATGACCTTGCGCTCCAGATAGGTGTAGTAGGCCACCATGAGCATCAGCGGCAACATGATGACGACGATCTTGAGCAGGACCCGCACCACCACCGGCAGATCGTTCCAGAATGCGATCAGTCCGTCCATCAGGCCTTCTCCACGCTCACTTCGGCAAAGCTGCAACCCAGCTCTGCGGCCTCCGGCACCCCGGTGGGCAGCCAGACGCAGTCATCGGGCACGCAGGGATCGATGCGCACCGGCAGAACCGTCTCCGCCCCATCCTGGCACAGCCGCACTGCCTGCTCGTCACCCAGCGAGAGCCGCTCGGCCAGCGCCGCATTGAGGCGCAGACGGCCGTCCCATGCATCCGGCGTGGCCTGCAGCGGAGCCGCGTGCCGGGTCAGGGAGTCCAGCGAATACATGGGCACGCCGCCCACCCGCTGGATCCCGGTGGGGCAGAAGCGCGGCGCAGGCGGGGCGCCCTCGCCGAGCCGGTTATCGGGCCGCACCTCACCCACATCAGCCAGCAGCTCGTCACGCACCCGGGTGCTGTCGGTCTGCTCGAAGCCCTCCAGATCCACCAGGTTGCCCAGCACTCGCAGCACTTTCCAGGCGGGACGCGCCTCGCCCGGTGGCAGCATGGTGCCAGCAAAGGACTGGATGCTGCCTTCCAGGTTGACCAGGGTGCCCGAGGTCTCTGCGAAGGCGCCGATCGGCAGCAGTACGTCGGCCACCACCTCCAGCACCGGCGAGCGCCAGGCCGTCAGCGCCACCACGCACTTGTCCGCCAGTGCGGTGCACGGGGCGGCGAAGTCGAAGTTCGGCTCGGCGCCGAGCAGCAGCACACCATCACAGGCATCGCCGAGGATGCCCTCGACATTGGCACCCCCGCCCGCCGCACCGCCGGCACGGCGATGTGGCACCGCACCAGCCAGCCAGGCGCCGGTGTCGTTGGCGCCGAAGCCAACCAGGCCCCAGTCGATGCCAGCTACCGTGGCAATGTTTGCTGCCAGACGGCGCAGCAGGACAAAGTCGGGATGCATCATGGCTGCGGTGCCCAGCAGCACGCTGCCCTGCCCCGCCTGCTTCAGGATCTCGGCCGCCGCACGGTGGGCCTCGTCCGGCTCCACCGACAGCCCAGCGGTATCCGCGCCCAGCGCGGCGGCCACCCCAGCCAGCTCATCCACCATCTCGGAGGGGCGACACACCACGTCCACTTCCAGCTCGTAGTTGACGTCATAGTCGATGGGGTTGATCGAGAGCACCGCCCCGCCTTTCTTCCAGGACTCGCGCACCCGGTGGTTGAGCAGCGGCTGGTCCTTGCGCAGCCAGCAGCCCACCAGCAGGGTGGCGTCGTTGTCCGCCAGTTGTGCGATGCGCCGCCCGAGCCAGGGCAGCGGTGGATCGTTGGCGTCGTCACGGAAGTCGCACTGGCGCAAGCGATGGTCGATGCTGTCGCTACCCAAGCCGCGCACTAGACGCGCCGCCAGGTACAGCTCCTCCAGTGTGGAACTGGGCGAAACCAGAGCGCCGAGGCGGCCTGCGGGTGTCTCCTTGAGCAGCCTCGCCGCCACCTGCAGGGCCTCGTCCCATTCCACCGGCTGCAGCTCACCGTTGCGGCGCAGCATGGGCTGGGTCAGGCGGTCCTCGCTGGCCAGGCCGGTATAGGAGAAACGGTCACGGTCGGAGAGCCAAGTCTGATTGACCGCCTCGTTCTCTCGCGGAATCACCCGCAACAGCGCATTGCGCCGCAGGTGCAGGCGGATGTTGCTGCCCACTCCATCGTGGGGGGCGATGCCATCGTATTGGGTCAGTTCCCAGGCGCGCGCCTGGAATCGGAAGGGCCTGGATGTGAGCGCACCCACCGGACACAGATCGATGATGTTGCCGGAGAGCTCCGAATTGATGCTGTGCTCTACGAACACTCCGATACGCATGTGCTCACCGCGGCCGGTGGCGCCCAGCTCACGCAGACCGGCGATCTCGCCACCAAAGCGCACGCAGCGGGTGCAGTGGATGCAGCGGGTCATGTCGGTGGCCACCAGCGGGCCGATGTCCTCATCGCGCACCACCCGCTTGCCCTCGCTGTAGCGCGAGGCATCACCGCCGAAGCCCATGGCCACGTCCTGCAGCTCGCACTCGCCGCCCTGGTCACAGATGGGGCAGTCCAGCGGGTGGTTGATGAGCAGGAACTCCATGGTGCCCTTCTGCGCGGCGCGCGCCAGCGGCGAGCGGGTATAGACCTTCATGCCGTCGCTGCAGGGGGTGGCGCAGGCAGGCAGCGGCTTGGGGGCGTTCTCCACCTCCACCAGACACATGCGGCAATTGGCTGCCACCGAGAGATGCTTGTGATAACAAAAGCGCGGCACGGTGATGCCGGCGGCATCGGTAACCTCGATGAGCATCTGCCCCGGCTTGGCCTGGATCTGCTGCCCGTCCACCTCGATCATGATCTTCTCGTCGCTCATGCCGCTCACACCATGCACTTTTTATGGTCGATGTGGTACTGGAACTCGTCACGGAAGTGCTTGACGAAACCGGCCACAGGCATAGCCGCAGCATCGCCGAGGGCGCAGATGGTGCGTCCCATGATCTTGTTGGCCACATCGTCCAGCAGAACCAGGTCCTCGGGCCTCCCGCGGCCGGTCTCGATACGGTGCACCACCCGGTGCATCCAGCCAGTGCCCTCACGGCAGGGAGTGCACTGGCCGCAGGACTCCTCGTAGTAGAAATAGGAGATGCGGTCCAGCACCTTGACCATGCAGTTGGAGTCGTCCATCACGATCACCGCCCCGGAGCCCAGCATGGAGCCGGCCTGCTGGATGCTGTCGTAGTCCATGGTCAGGTCCATCATCACCTCGCCCGGCAGCACCGGGGCCGAGGAGCCGCCAGGGATCACCGCCTTGAGCCGGCGTCCCTCGCGCACCCCGCCGGCCATCTCCAGCAGCTCGGCGAAGGGGGTGCCCATGGACACCTCGTAGTTGCCGGGTCGGTTGACGTTGCCCGACACGGAAAACAGCTTGGAGCCGCCGCTGTTCTCGACCCCCAGCTCGCGGAACCAGTCGGGGCCCTGACGGATGATGTCGGGGATGGAGGCCAGTGTCTCGGTGTTGTTGATCACCGTGGGCCGGCCGTAGAGGCCGAACATCGCCGGGAAGGGCGGCTTGAAGCGTGGCTGACCCTTCTTGCCCTCGATGGACTCCAGCAGGGCCGTCTCCTCGCCGCAGATGTAGGCGCCGGCACCCAGGTGACTGTGAATGTCGTAGCTGAAGCCGGAGCCCAGGATGTTATCGCCCAGGAAGCCCGCCTCGCGCGCCTCGGCCAGGGCCGCATCGAAGCGCTCGCAGGGCTCCCAGAACTCGCCGCGGATGTAGTTGTAGCCCGCGGTGGCGCCGATGGCGTAGCCGACGATGATCATGCCCTCGATCAGGGCGTGCGGGTTGTAGCGCAGGATGTCACGGTCCTTGAAGGTGCCGGGCTCGCCCTCGTCGGAGTTGCACACGATGTACTTGTCGCCCGGCGCGGCGCGGTTGATGAAGCTCCACTTCAGCCCGGTGGGGAAGCCGGCGCCGCCGCGCCCGCGCAGCCCGGAGCGCTTGACCATCTCGATGATCTCGTTCTGCGGGGTCTTCTCGGTGAGAATCTTCTTCAGCGCCTCGTAGCCACCCTCAGAAACATAGGTCTCCAGCCGCCAGGGCCGGTCCTTGTGCAGGGTGCGGAAGCAGACTTCGTTGGCCATGCCTTACTCCAGCCCGTCCAGTATCTGATCCACCAGCTCGGGGGTGAGGTTCTCGTAATAGGTGTTGCCGATCTGCATCATGGGCGCGCCCCCGCAGGCGCCCAGACATTCCACCTCCTTGAGGCTGAAGCGTCCGTCCTCGGTCACCTCGCCGAAACCGATACCCAGACGCGAGCGCAGATGCTCGTAGATGTTGTCCGAGCCGTTGAGCATGCAGGAGATATTGGTGCAGAGGCAGACCTTGTGGCGCCCCACCGGCCTGTGCTCGTACATGGAATAGAAGGTGGCCACCTCGTAGACTGCGATCGGCGGCATGTCCAGGTAGTCGGCCACCTGGTCCATCAGCCCGGTGGTCAGATGCCCGCCGTTGGCGTCCTGTACGATACGCAGCGCGGCCATGCAGGCGGACTGCTTCCACTCCTCGGGGTACTTGGCGATCCACTGGTCGATCTCGGCGCGGATCTCCGGCGTGAACAGCTCGTGCTTGTTCTCGCAACGTTGGGCCCGCCGCATGGGCTCTGCGCGCATGCTCATCTGTCGATCTCCCCGAATACGATGTCCATGGTGCCGATGATGGCCACCACGTCGGCCAGCATGTGGCCGCGCGCCATCTCGTCCATGGCTGCCAGGTGGGCGAAGCCGGGCGCGCGCACCTTGAGGCGGTAGGGCTTGTTGGCGCCGTCCGAGATCAGATAGACGCCGAACTCGCCCTTGGGGGCCTCCACCGCAGCGTACACCTCGCCCTCCGGCGGACAGTAGCCCTCGGTGAACAGCTTGAAGTGATGGATCATGGCCTCCATGCTTTGCTTCATCTCGGCGCGCTTGGGCGGCGCGATCTTGTGGTCGTCGATCATCACCGGGCCCGGGTTCTGGCGCAGCCAGGCGACGCACTGCTTGATGATGCGCGCGGACTGGCGCAGCTCCTCGACCCGCACCAGGTAGCGGTCGTAGCAGTCACCGTTGGTGCCCACCGGAATATCGAAATCGACTTGGTCGTAGGCGGCATAGGGCTGCTTCTTGCGCAGATCCCAAGCGATACCGGAGCCGCGCAGCATGGGGCCGGTAAAGCCGAGCTGGCGTGCACGTTCGGGGGAGACCACGCCAATGCCCACTGTGCGCTGCTTCCAGATGCGGTTGTCGGTGAGCAGAGTCTCGTATTCATCCACCAAACCCGGGAAACGGTCGGCAAAGTCCTCGATGAAGTCCAGCAGCGAGCCATCTCGCGCACGGTTGCGGATCTTCGCATCCTTCTCGCTGCAGAAGCGTCCCGGCTCGAAGCGGGTCATCTGCTCCGGCAAATCGCGGTAGACCCCGCCCGGGCGGTAGTAGGTGGCGTGCATACGCGCACCCGAGACCGCCTCGTAGCAATCCATCAGATCCTCACGTTCGCGGAAGCAGTACAGGAATACGGTCATCGCACCCACGTCCAGGGCGTGGGTCCCCAGCCACATGAGATGGTTGAGCAGGCGCGTAATCTCGTCGAACATGGTGCGAATGTACTGCGCTCGTGGCGGCGGCCCGATACCCAGCAACTTCTCGATGGCGCGCACATAGCCGTGCTCGCTGCACATCATCGAGACGTAGTCCAAGCGGTCCATGTAGCCGATGGACTGGTTGAAAGGCTTGCTCTCGGCCAGCTTCTCGGTACCGCGGTGCAGCAGGCCGACGTGCGGGTCGGCGCGCTCGATCACCTCGCCATCCATCTCCAGCACCAGACGCAGCACACCGTGCGCCGCCGGGTGCTGAGGACCGAAGTTGAGGGTATAGTTGCGGATCTCGGCCATGGTTTTATTCTGCCTCCGACTCCGGCTGTTCCGGCTTGTGACCTTCCTCGTAACGCAGATCGTGCCGGATCACACGCGGCACCAGAGTGCGCGGTTCGATGCTCACCGGCTCGTAGATCACCCGCTGCTGCTCCGGGTCGTAGCGCATCTCCACCTCGCCGATCAGCGGGAAATCCTTGCGGAAGGGATGGCCGATAAAGCCGTAGTCAGTGAGGATACGCCGCAGATCGGGATGCCCCGCAAAGAGAATGCCGAACAGATCGAAGGCCTCCCGTTCGAACCAGTTGGCCGAGGCCCAGATGCCAGTGACCGAATCAACTACGGGCCGGTCGGCATCGAGGAACACCTCGACCCGCATACGTACATTATGCGTCAGAGACAACAGGTGATAGACCACGGCAAAACGGTTTGCCGGGTCCAACCCGGAACGAACAGGTGTGACACCCCACTCGAAATCGACATTGGGTACCCCTCCAACTTCCCACCCGGACTGGCCGTAAGCGGCATAATCCACACCACAGACGTCGATACACTGCTCCATGGCAACCGGTGTACGGGTACGCAGGATACGCATCACCCCGAGCAGGTCCTCACGCGGTACCGTTAGCGTCAGCTCGCCGTACTCGGTACGCCACGAACAGCCCTCGAAGTCATCGAGCAGCTCTTCGAGCGCATCTTGCAGTTCCTCCAATCGTTCTTCTGGACTCATGGGGTCACGATCTCTTTCGTTGCCTGCGTACTCAGCGAGCAATGGTATTGGTGCGGCGGATCTTGTTCTGCAACTGAATGATGCCATAGAGCAGCGCCTCGGCAGTAGGCGGACAGCCCGGCACATAGATGTCTACCGGCACGATGCGGTCGCAACCACGTACCACCGAGTACGAATAGTGGTAGTAACCACCCCCGTTGGCACAAGAGCCCATGGAAATCACCCAGCGCGGTGCGGCCATCTGGTCGTACACCTTGCGTAGCGCCGGAG
Source organism: Gammaproteobacteria bacterium (assembly GCA_024510845.1). Lineage (GTDB taxonomy): Bacteria > Pseudomonadota > Gammaproteobacteria > Chromatiales > Chromatiaceae > MONJU. Next base: position 21,479 of record JANEMA010000015.1, on the reverse strand, counting down.
CCATCTTGTTGACCAGGGTGCCTGCCACGATCATCACATCCGACTGGCGCGGGCTGGGACGAAAGATGATGCCGAAGCGATCCAGATCGTAACGCGAGGCCGCCGAGTGCATCATCTCCACCGCGCAACAAGCCAATCCAAAAGTCATGGGCCACATGGAGCCGGTGCGCGCCCAGTTGATGAGCTTATCGGCCGTGGTCGTGACGAATCCCTTCTCCAGGATACCCTCTACTCCCATTCCAGCGCCCCCTTCTTCCATTCGTAGATGAAACCAACGACCAGCACCCCGAGGAACAACATCATGACCCAGAAACCGGTCCAGCCGATCTGGTCGAGCACTACCGCCCATGGAAAGAAGAAGGCGATCTCCAGATCGAAGATGATGAACAGGATGGCCACGAGATAGTAGCGCACGTCGAACTTCATGCGCGAATCCTCGAAGGCCTCGAAACCGCACTCATAGGGCGAGAGCTTTTCGCTGTCGGGGTGATGTGGAGAGAGGACGAAACCAATACCAATGGCGGAAACGCCCACGAACAGACCGACTGCAAGGAAGATCAGAATGGGAAAATAGTTCTCCAACATCCGGGCAGCCCTCCCCTCGATTTCAATTTATCGTTATGTGATCGGATATAGAGCCGAGGCCAAGAGTATCGGGCATGCTCCTCCCTGTCAAATCTTCATCCATATCTCAACTTATTGATTTTTATATGTTTTATCAGGCACAAAAAAACGGTATCGACTTCTTGCGGGCCAAATACCGTCAATTATGGTGCCGAAGGCCGGACTCGAACCGGCACGGCTTTCACCACTACCCCCTCAAGATAGCGTGTCTACCAATTCCACCACTTCGGCAAATACGATCACTACTGTCGCCCCGGCACTGCGGGCAGGTCACCCTTGGCTGCTGGTTCAGGAACCACCGGCAACTCCTCGTCCAGCACCGCCGTCGGGACCACCTCGGGCAGATCGGTCGGCACCGACTGCTCGACAGCCACCGGCGGCGCCACGACCTGCTTTTCGATCAGCGAGTCCTGCCCCCCCTTCTGCATGGCAAACCACGCCAGCGCCAGGCTGGTGAGGAAAAACAGTGCTGCCATAACGGCCGTGGTACGGCTGAGAAAGTTGCCGGCGCCCGCGGAACCAAACACGGTGGCCGAGGCACCGGAACCGAAGGCGGCGCCCATGTCCGCTCCCTTGCCATGCTGAATCAATACCAGGCCGACCAAGCCGATAGCCAGCAGCAGATGAATGACAACGAGTACGGTTTCCATGATGCTGTCTCTTGCTACACGTACCTGACTCAGGCGTTTGCCGCGATGGCGACGGCCAGAAAATCTTCAGCCTTCAGCGAGGCGCCACCGATCAGTCCCCCATCGATGTCCGGCTGCGCCAGCAACTTCGCGGCATTACCCGGATTCATGCTCCCACCATATAGGATACGTAACTCCCCGGCCACCAAGAGGCTCGCCGCAGCAATACGGCCACGGATGAAGGCATGTACTTCCTGCGCCTGCTCCGGAGATGCGGTCTTGCCGGTACCGATAGCCCAGACCGGCTCGTAGGCGACCACCCCCTCACCCAGCATCTCCACGCCACAATGGGTAACCACGGCATCGATCTGGCGACCCACCACCTCTTCGGTGGTGCCCGACTCACGTTCTTCCAGTGTCTCGCCGATGCACAGAATGGGCACCAACCCGGCCTTGCGCGCAACGACGAACTTCTCGGCGACCACCTGATCGGTCTCGCCATGGCAGGTACGGCGTTCGGAATGACCGATGATGACATATTTGCAACCGAACTCGGCGAGCATACTGCCAGCAGTCTCCCCGGTGTAGGCACCGGACTCGTATACCGAGATATCCTGCCCGCCCCAAGCGACAGTACTGCCATCAAGCTGCTGCTGTACGTCACACAGGAAGATATGTGGTGAACACACTGCCACCTCGGCTGTCTTCACCTCGCTCATACCAACCTTCACGCCATCGAGCAGTTCATGGATGCTCGCGCGCGAGCCATTCATTTTCCAGTTTCCGGCAACCAGTGGCTGTCGCATGGCCCTACCCCTGTTTCAAGCCCGTTCAAATCAGGCGGCGTACTTTACCGGCTAGCCTCGATTGAATCAATGACCGCCACCGCAGACTCCACACACTTCGTCGGCAATGCTGTCAGCCATCTCGCGCACCAGTTCGGGATCACGCCCTTCGACCATCACGCGCATCAACGGTTCGGTTCCGGAAGGGCGCAGCAACACGCGGCCCTCACCATTCATCATGCGCCGTTCTGCCTCGGCCAGCGCCGCATTCACCGCCGAGGATTCCAGGATGACAGCAGCCGGGCATTCACCCAGTTTCACATTCACCAGCACCTGCGGAAACTTCTCCACACCTTCACACAACTTGGCCAACGACTGGCCGGTCTCGCGCATCTCGGCGAGTACCTGTAGTGCCGAGACGATACCGTCGCCAGTGGTGGTGCGATCGAGGCAGATGATGTGCCCCGATGGCTCACCACCAAGCAACCAGCCCTCGTCCACGAGGTGTTCCATGATGTGACGGTCACCGACCTTGACCCGGTACAAGCCGACACCCTGCGCGCGCAGCGCCAGTTCCAGCCCCAGATTGGTCATCAGGGTGCCCACTACCTCGCCGATCATTTCACCGCTGCGGCAACGCGAACAGGCGAGGACATAGAGGATGTCGTCGCCATCCCGGATACATCCCCGATGATCGACCATGATCAGGCGGTCACCATCACCATCGAGCGCAATTCCCAGATCGGCACCATGCTCGAGCACTGCGGCCCGCACGGCCTCGGGGGCGGTGGCGCCACAGCCATCGTTGATATTGAGCCCATCCGGCTGTACGCCGATGGCGACCACTTCGGCACCGAGTTCCTCGAATACGTCGGGTGCAATGTGATAGGTCGCACCGTGCGCACAGTCCACCACGATCTTTAGCCCCTGGAAATTCATGCGCGAAGGGATGGTGGCCTTGCAGAACTCGATGTAGCGGCCACGTGCGTCCTCCAGACGACGTACCTTGCCCAAGCGCTCGGAGCTGACCGAGTCCATGGGCTGTTCGATCATGGCCTCGATCTTGGCCTCTACCGCATCGGGCAGCTTCTGGCCGGATGACGAGAAAAACTTGATGCCGTTGTCGTGGTGCGGGTTGTGTGAAGCACTGATGACGATACCGGCATCGGCATGCAAGGTGCGGGTAAGATAGGCGATGCCCGGCGTGGGCATGGGGCCGAGCATTCGGGTATGCACCCCGGCAGCGGTGAGCCCCGCCTCCAACGCCGATTCGAACAGGTAACCCGAGATCCGGGTATCCTTGCCAATCAGTACCTTGCCGCCCTCGCCACCACCGAGCACCTTGCCGGCAGCCCAGCCCAACTTGAGCACGAACTCGGGGGTGATGGGCCACTCCCCCACCCGTCCACGAACCCCATCGGTCCCGAAATGGCGCCTACCCATGATTACTTCGATTCTCCTTTGCCACCTTCTCCAGTCCCGTGCCACTCACATACCGCCGCCGAGACGCGCAACACGTCGCGCGTCTCGGCCACGTCATGTACGCGCAGGATACGCGCCCCACCCTCCAGTGCCAGCAACGCCGCGGCCAGACTGCCGGCCAACCGGCCCTCGACTCCGCGCCCGGTGAGCGCACCGATCATGGACTTGCGCGAAATGCCGACCAGTACCGGGTATCCGGTGGCGCACAACACCGGCAACTGCCGTAACAGTTCCAGATTGTGGTCGAGCGCCTTGCCAAAACCGAAGCCCGGATCAAGCACGATGGCCTGGCGCCGGATTCCCGCTTCCTCACAGGCCCTGGCGCGTTCGAGCAGGAAATCGCGCACATCGGTTACCACGTCATGGTAGCGAGGAGAACGCTGCATGGTACGCGGCTCGCCTTGCATATGCATCAGGCACACAGGCACGCCAACATCGGCAACCACCGCCACGGCACCTTCGGCGCGCAAGGCGTTGACGTCATTGATCATGCCGGCACCAGCGGCCACCGCTTCACGCATGACCATGGGCTTGCTGGTGTCGATCGAGACCTGCGTGTCGAAGCGCACACTCAGCGCCTCGATCACCGGGATCACCCTGTCGAGTTCCTCTGCCTCGCTCACCGGTTTCGCACCCGGGCGTGTGGATTCCCCCCCTACATCGAGGATATCAGCACCATCGACCACCATTCTTTCAGCGTGATGCAGGGCTGCATCCAGACGGTTGTAGCGCCCCCCATCCGAAAAGGAATCAGGTGTGACATTAAGTATCCCCATGATGCAGGGAACGGAAAGATCGAGCCGGGGCATGAGGCACCACCTCCTCCGATACTCGAGGCCGGGTTACCCCGATCTCGTCATCTCAGTGCTGTCCCGCAGGATCGCCCAGCGGGCCGTCCTTCCTGGGCTGCGCTTCGTCACCGGTCGCGACAGCCCCGCCCCCGGGAGAACCGGAGTCCGGAGTATCGCCCCAGCCCGCAGGCGGACGCGGATCACGGCCTTCCATGATGTCGCGGATCTGCTCGCTGTCGATGGTTTCGTACTTCATCAACGCATCGGCCATGGCGTGCAGCTTGTCCATGTACTCACGCAAAATGGATTCGGAGCGCTCATAGTTGCGATCGATGATGGCACGGAGCTCCTCATCGATCACGTGCGCAGTCTCATCGGAAAGTGCCTTGTGCTGAGTGACCGAACGGCCAAGGAACACCTCGCCCTCATCCTCGCCGTAGGCCAACGGCCCCAAGCGCTCGGACAACCCCCACTTGGTGACCATATTGCGCGCGATCTCCGTGGCACGCTGAATATCATTGGAGGCACCGGTGGTGACATTCTCCATACCAAAAATCAGCTCCTCGGCAATCCGCCCGCCGAACAAACTGGAGATCTGGCTCTCGAGGTGCTCTTTGCTGTGGCTGTAGCGGTCCTCCTCCGGGAGAAACATGGTAACGCCCAGCGCGCGGCCTCGCGGGATGATACTCACCTTGTACACCGGGTCGTGCGCAGGCACCTTGAGCCCCACGATGGCATGCCCTGCCTCATGGTAGGCAGTGAGCCTCTTTTCATCCTTCTTCATGACCATGGACTTGCGCTCTGCGCCCATCATGATTTTGTCCTTGGCCTTTTCCATGTCTTCCATATCCACTCGGCGCTTGTTGGCGCGCGCTGCGAACAGTGCCGCCTCGTTTACCAAATTGGCCAGATCAGCGCCCGAGAAACCAGGAGTACCCCGCGCGATGACACTGGGGTCGACATCGTCGGCCATAGGCACCTTACGCAGGTGCACTTTGAGGATCTGCCCACGACCCAGGATGTCGGGCAGACCGACCACCACCTGACGATCGAACCGACCCGGGCGCAGCAGCGCGGGATCGAGCACATCGGGACGGTTGGTGGCAGCGATCACGATCACCCCCTCGTTTCCCTCGAAACCGTCCATCTCGACCAGCAGCTGGTTCAACGTCTGCTCGCGCTCGTCATGACCGCCTCCCAGACCCGCACCACGGTGCCTGCCGACCGCGTCGATCTCGTCGATGAAAATGATGCAAGGGGCGTGCTTCTTGGCCTGCTCGAACATGTCGCGCACACGCGAGGCACCGACACCGACGAACATCTCGACAAAATCGGAACCCGAAATGGTGAAAAAGGGCACCTTTGCCTCGCCGGCGATAGCGCGTGCCAGCAGTGTCTTGCCGGTACCGGGAGGACCGACCATGAGCACGCCCTTGGGAGGCTTGCCACCCAGTTTCTGGAACTTGGCCGGCTCACGCAGGAAGTCCACCAGCTCCTTGACATCTTCCTTGGCCTCCTCACAACCGGCAACATCGGCGAAAGTCACCTTGACCTGGTCTTCGGTGAGCATGCGCGCCTTGCTCTTGCCGAAGGACATGGCACCGCGCCCGGCACCTCCACCCTGCATCTGCCGCATGAAGAAGATCCACAGGCCAATGAGGATGAACAGCGGGAACCAGTTGATCAGAACCTGCCACAGGATGGAGGGTTCCTCGGCCTTCTTCACCCGGAAATCGACATTGTTGGCCAACAGGTCGGATACCAGCCAGATGTCGTGCGGTGCGATCGTGGTAAAACGCGATCCTGATGTGGTCTTGCCGGTAATTATGGTGGAACGGCCGTTCTCCACCAGCGTTACCGAGGCAACATTGTGGTTCTTCACCTCTTCGACGAAATGCGAATACGACAGTTCCGGCACATTCGATCGGGGCACGTTGAAGCTGTTGAAGACGGCCATCAACACTACCGCGATGACTACCCACAGCACGATATTCTTTGTCATGTCGTTCAAGATCCGGAACCTCTCGCTCCCAGGAATAAAACCGTCAGCCTCTTACGGCAGGCCGACCATTGCCACGGCGACCCGACGAAAAGACGTGTCGAATGTAAGCTACTACGAATGATAGTTCCCGGCTACCAGATAGACCTCGCGGCTTTTTGGGCGCGAAGCCTTTGGCTTGCGCGAGACCACCCGCCGGAAGCTGGTCTTCACACCCTGATAGTAACCGTCGAAGCCTTCGCCCTGAAAGGCCTTGGTCACGAAGGCTCCCCCCTCGCGCAGCGCCCGGTGGCAAAAATCCAGTGCCAGTTCACACAGGTACATCGACCGCGGCTGGTCCACCGCAGCGATGCCGCTGAGATTGGGCGCCATGTCCGAGAGCACCACATCGACCGGACGACCGTCCAGCAGGGTCTCCAGGCGCACCAGCGTCGCTTCCTCGAGAAAATCTCCCTGCAGCAACCCGACACCAGGCAGCGAATCGATCTCAAGCAGATCGAGGCCGATCACCCGCCCCTTGCCGCCAACCACAGACCGCGCCACCTGCAACCAGCCACCGGGAGCCGCTCCCAGGTCCACGACCACCTGGCCGGGCTTGAGAAAACGGTCCTTTTCCTGCAACTCCAACAGCTTGTAGGCCGCACGCGAACGATAGCCGTCCTTCCGGGACCGCTTCACGTACTCGTCGTTGACATGCCGCTGCATCCAGCGGTGACTGCTTTTCGAACGACCCATTTCAGGCCACCTTACCTGCAAAACCCGTGTGCACGGCGTCCTGGCTGCAAAATCCCGGCCCGCCGCACCATTCGGCCCGAAGGTGGGCCTCCTACATTCTCCTGATAGGCGCTATAGTACGCGCCTTTTCACCGCCCCGGAGCCCCGATGACCCTGTCCGACAAGCAGATCCGCCACTTGCGCAGCCTGGCGCACCACCTCAAGCCAGTGGTGCGCGTCGGCCAGCACGGCGTCCATGACACGGTGCTGGAGGAACTGGCTCAGGCCCTCGAGGCCCACGAATTGATCAAGGTGAAGATCGTGGCCGACAAGGCCGGGCGCCGCGAGATCATCGACCGCCTCGTCGCTGCCTCCGACGCCACCCTGGTCCAGCATATCGGCCAGATGGCGGTATTCTTCAGACGCAACGACAAGAAGCCGAAGATCGCCCTGCCCTCGAAGTGATTTTTCACCATCAAGGACACGAAGAAAGCGGCAAATGACAACTGCCCACAGGCTGGGCCCGTTTTCCAGGCCGCAACTTGTCGGCCAGCCGGCATGAAAATTCCTTGTGCTCTTCAAGCCCTTCGTGGTGAATCCGTCTATTCGTAACGGACCTCGAGAATCTCGAACTCATGGGTGCCGCCCGGTGCCTGCAACGTGACCTCGTCGCCTTCTTCCCTGCCGATCAGGGCGCGGGCAACGGGCGAACTCACCGAGATCTTGTTTTCCTTGACGTCGGCCTCGTCCTCGCCGACGATCTGGTAGGTCTTTTCCTCGTCGGTATTGAGGTCCAGCACCACCACGGTGGCACCGAACACCACCTTGCCACCGGCGTCCAGCAATGCCACGTCGATGATCTGTGCATGCGACAACTTTGCATCGATCTCCTTGATCCGGCCTTCGATAAAGCCCTGCTGTTCACGCGCGGCGTGGTATTCGGCGTTTTCCTTGAGGTCACCATGCTCACGCGCATCGGCGATGGCCTGGATGATCGCAGGCCGCTTGACGGTCTTGAGTTCCTGTAGCTCGGCGCGCAGTTTCTCCGCACCGACCAGCGTCATGGGAATCTTCTGCATCTTGCCACCTCAGTTCCAAGTAGTTCACGCAGACTGCGCACGATCAGTTCATCGGGCTGACGCAATGCCACCACCACTGCTTCTGCCCCGGCGATGGTGGTGGTATAGCTCACCTTGTGCTGCAAAGCCGCAGCACGAATGGAACGAGAGTCGATGATAGCCTGCTTGCCCTCGGTGGTGTTGATGATCAGATCGAACTCATCGTTCTTGATCATATCCACGATGTGAGGCCGTCCCTCGGCCACCTTGTTGGCCAGCACGCAGGATGTTCCTGCATCCCGGATCGCCTTGCCGGTGCCACGCGTAGCGTACAACTCGAAGCCCAGTTCAGCCAGTTCGGCCGCCACACGCACCGCACGCACCCGGTCAGCTTCGCGTACCGAGATCAACACCTTTCCGGCACGCGGCAGACGCATGCTGCCACCTTCAAGCGATTTGGCGAAGGCCTCACCGAAGGTAGCCCCCACGCCCATCGCCTCGCCGGTGGATTTCATCTCGGGGCCAAGAATGGTGTCCACCCCGGGGAACTTGATGAAGGGGACGACCGCCTCCTTCACATAATAGTGTCGCGGAATCACCTCCCCGATCTCACCCTGCTCGGCGAGGCTGATGCCCGCCATGCAACGCGCCGCGATCTTGGCCAACGGCCGCCCGGTGGCCTTGGAGACGAAGGGCACAGTGCGCGAGGCGCGCGGATTGACCTCCAGCAGGTAGATATCGTCGCCCTGAATGGCAAACTGAGTGTTCATCAGCCCCACCACCTTGAGGCCGTGCGCCAGGGCACGGATCTGCTCGCGCATCCGGTCCTGCACCGATTGGCTCAGGGTATAAGGCGGCAGTGAACAGGCGGAGTCGCCAGAATGCACCCCTGCCTGCTCGATGTGCTCCATGATGCCGCCGATCAGCACATCGTTGCCATCGCAGATGGCATCGATGTCCACCTCGATGGCATCATCCAGGAAACGGTCGAGCAACACAGGGGAATCATTGGAGACACGCACCGCCTCACGCATATAACGCTTGAGATCATCGACATCGAGTACGATCTCCATGGCACGACCGCCCAGCACATAGGACGGCCGCACCACCAAGGGGAAACCGATCTCCTCGGCGAGGGTGACCGCATCCTCGGGGTTGGTGGCGGTGCGGTTGGGCGGCTGCTTGAGACCCAGCTCCTCGACAATCTTCTGGAAGCGCTCACGGTCCTCGGCCAAGTCGATGGAATCGGGCGATGTGCCGATGATAGGCGCGCCTGCAGCGGCCAAATTCTCGGCCAGCTTGAGCGGGGTCTGGCCGCCGTACTGCACGATGATGCCTGTGGGCTTCTCCTTATCGATGATCTCCAGCACGTCCTCGAGGGTCAGCGGCTCGAAGTAGAGGCGGTCGGAGGTGTCGTAGTCGGTGGAAACCGTCTCTGGATTGCAGTTGACCATGATAGTCTCGTAGCCGTCCTCACGCATCGCGAAGGCCGCGTGGCAGCAGCAGTAGTCGAACTCGATCCCCTGTCCGATCCGGTTCGGCCCACCACCCAGGACCATGATCTTCCGGCGGTCGGTCGGTGCAGCCTCGCATTCCTCCTCGTAGGTGGAATACATGTAGGCGGTGCTGGCAGCGAACTCGGCGGCACAGCTGTCCACCCGCTTGTAAACAGGACGCACACCCAGTGCCTGCCGACGGACGCGCACATCAGACTCGGTGACGTCCAGCAGGTCGGCCAGACGGCGATCGGAGAAGCCCTTGCGCTTGAGGGTGCGCAAGCGGTCGGCATCGAGAGCATCGAAACCGTCCTCGCGCACCGAGGCCTCCTCACGCACCAAATCCTCGATCTGCACCAGGAACCAGCGATCGATGCGAGTCGCCTCGAACACATCCTCCAGACTCATGCCGGCACGGAAGGCATCGGCGACGTACCACAGGCACTCGGCGCTCGGCTGACGGATCTCGTTGTGGATGGTCTCCTGGGCGCCTTCGGCGTCCAGGTCCACCACAGGATCAAACCCGTGCTTGTCGGTCTCCAGGCCACGCAAGGCCTTCTGTAACGATTCCTGGAAGGTGCGACCAATGGCCATCACCTCACCTACGGACTTCATCTGCGTGGTCAGCCGCGGGTCGGCCTCCGGGAACTTCTCGAAGGCAAAGCGCGGCACTTTGGTGACTACATAGTCGATGGCTGGTTCGAATGAGGCCGGTGTGACCCCACCGGTGATCTCGTTGCGCAGCTCGTCAAGGGTGTAACCCACCGCCAGCTTGGCGGCCACCTTGGCAATGGGAAAACCGGTTGCCTTGGATGCCAACGCCGAGGAACGCGACACACGCGGGTTCATCTCGATGATGATCATGCGCCCGTTGTCGGGATTGATGGCGAACTGCACATTGGAGCCGCCCGTGTCTACCCCGATCTCGCGCAACACTGCCAACGAGGCATCGCGCATGATCTGGTATTCCTTGTCAGTGAGCGTCTGTGCCGGCGCCACGGTGATGGAATCGCCGGTGTGGATACCCATGGGATCCAGATTCTCAATAGAGCAGACGATGATGCAATTGTCCTTGCGGTCACGCACCACCTCCATCTCGAACTCCCTCCAACCCGCAATGGATTCCTCGATCAGCAGCTCGCGAGTAGGCGAGAGATCCAGCCCGCGGGTACAGATCTCCTCGAACTCTTCGCGGTTGTAGGCAATACCACCACCCGACCCACCCATGGTAAAGGAGGGACGGATGATGGTGGGAAACCCAATCTGCGCCTGTACCTGAAAGGCCTCTTCGAGTGAATGGGCGATTGCCGAGCGCGGCATGCCCAGGCCGATCTTCTGCATCGCCTGGCGAAACAGATCACGGTCCTCGGCCTTGTCGATGGTCTCGCGGCTGGCACCGATCATCTCTACACCAAACTGCTCGAGCACTCCCTCGCGCTCCAGGTCGAGCGCGCAGTTGAGCGCGGTCTGCCCACCCATGGTGGGCAACAGGGCGTCAGGCCGCTCCTTCTCGATGATCCTGGCAAGGGTCTGCCAGTTGATCGGTTCGATGTAGACCGCGTCCGCCATTTCCGGGTCGGTCATGATGGTAGCCGGATTGGAGTTGACCAGAATCACCCGGCAACCCTCCTCAGCCAACGCCTTGCAGGCCTGCGCGCCCGAATAGTCGAACTCGCAGGCCTGACCGATCACGATGGGACCAGCGCCAATGATGAGAATGCTTTCGATGTCTGTGCGTTTAGGCATTGTGTTGAACCGTGAAGATCGCGAAGGCCGCCAAGCAGAAAATACCTTTGTGCTACTTGGCGTACCCGGCGGTTAATCTTGCTCCATCAGCTCGATGAAATGATCGAACACCGGCGCCACGTCGTGCGGACCGGGGCTGGCCTCGGGATGTCCCTGAAAGCCGAAGGCCGGCACGTCGGTACGGTGGATACCCTGCAGAGAACCATCGAACAGCGATTTGTGGGTAGCCTTCAGATTGTCCGGCAAGCTCTCCTCGTCCACCGCAAAACCGTGGTTCTGACTGGAGATCATCACCCTACCGGTGTGGAGATCCTGTACCGGGTGGTTGGCGCCATGGTGGCCGAACTTCATCTTCACCACCTTCGCGCCGCTTGCCAGCGCCAGCAACTGGTGTCCCAGGCAGATACCGAAGGTAGGCACCCCAGAACCCAGCACATCGCGGATCGCCTCGATGGCATAGGTGCAAGGCTCGGGGTCACCCGGACCATTGGACAGGAAGACCCCATCAGGCCGCATAGCCAGCACCTCGGCAGCAGGCGTCTGCGCCGGCACCACGGTCACCCGGCAACTTCGATCGACCAGCATGCGCAAAATGTTGCGCTTGATACCATAGTCCCAGGCCACCACGTGCCACGGCAGATTCTTTCCGACCGGATGGAGCACTTCGGGCAGGCAGCCACCGAGCATCCAGCTCCCCTGCACCCATTCATAGGGCGCCCCGGTGGTAACTTCCTTTGCCAGATCCATACCCTTGAGCCCCGGGAAGACCCGCGACGCGGCCAAGGCTTCGTCTTCGGACGATGCCTCCCCGGCGATGATGCAACCTGCTTGGGCGCCCTTTTCACGCAGGATGCGGGTCAGGCGACGGGTGTCGACACCGGCAATGGCGACGATGCCCTGTGCTGCCAGATAATCATCCAGCCGCTGCTCGGCGCGGAAGTTGCTCATCAGCAGCGGCAGGTCGCGGATCACCAGCCCGGCGACATGGATGCGCGAGGATTCCTCGTCCCCATGATTGACGCCAACATTGCCGATATGCGGATAGGTCAGGGTCACGATCTGCCGCGAATAGGAGGGATCGGTAAGAATCTCCTGGTAACCCGTCATCGCGGTGTTGAACACCACCTCGCCCACCGCTTGGCCGTCGGCGCCGATGGACTGGCCGCGAAACACGCTGCCGTCTTCGAGAACAAGGATTGCCGGTCTGGTCATTATGCGCGCACACCAAAAACCGGGAGGCACTGCGGGGCAGGTCTTCCGGAGAAAAACAGGATCTGTTGGACGACGGGCACGATGCTCCGTATTGGGGAGACAATCTTACGGGAAAACCCGGCATCACGCCACGCCGAAAATGCAGGCAGTTGCCCCCGCACCACCGACAACACTCAGAGACGAGCCGGCCGGACAGACGGACAAAGAGGACCGGGAATCAGGCCCTGGCCAATACCTGCCGCGTCCAGTCCACGATACCTCTCGCATCCAACGCTCCCGACACACGATCGATCTCACAACCTCCCACGAAAAGAATCGTGGTCGGGATGGAACGGATACCAAACTGTGCTGCCGGGGCCTGCTCTTCCTCGGTATTGACCTTCAACAGAAGCACCTGCGGCTCCAGCCGGATTGCCGCCTGTTCGAAAGCCGGGGCCATCATGCGACAAGGCCCGCACCAAGGAGCCCAGAAATCCACCAGCACGGGAATGTCACTGCGCGTCAGCTGCCTTTCGAACATCTGGCCATTCACAGGCCAGGCCTTGGCCTGGAACAGCGGCTGCTTGCACTTGCCGCACTTGGGGCTCCGCCCCAGCCGATCAACTGGCACGCTGTTGACCCCACCACAATTGGGGCAGACCATATGCATGGCATCGGACATTGATGAATCTCCTGAAACGATATATTGAAGGCCACATGGGGACGGCATGTCATGCGTTCAAGCTTGAAGATCCCCACGCTGCCCCCACCTGCCCGAAAGACCGTAATCTCCACGTCCATCTCAGGAGCAGACAAGCATGAGAAATTCGTCCTGCATCCAGGAAGTCACTGCTGAAAATTTCGAACAGATCGTCATCCAGGGTTCGATGGAACGTCCCGTACTGGCAGACTTCTGGGCCAGCTGGTGTCAGCCCTGTCAGATGCTGATACCAGTATTGGGGAAATTGGCCGAAGAGTACCAGGGCCGCTTCATCCTGGCCAAGATCAACACCGAGGAAGAGCAGGCCCTGGCAGCGCAGTTCGGTGTCCGCTCCATTCCCGACGTTCGCCTGTTTCACGGCGGCCGCGAGGTGGACAGCTTCACCGGCGTCCTGCCCGAATCGGCCATTCGCACACTTCTGGACAAACACCTGCCGCGCGAATCCGACAGCACAGTAGAACAGGCCATGCAGGCCTTGGCCGAGGGAAATACCACCAGCGCCATCGCCGCCCTCGAGGCGGTGGCTGCGACCGACCCCGACAACCCGCGCATCCCGGTGGCACTGGCACAGACCTATGTGACAAGCGGTGACTGGGAAGCGGCCAGGGCCGCGCTCGACCGCCTACCTGCCAGCGAGCAGGATCAACCCGAGGTTGCCCGGTTGCGCGGCCAGCTGCACTTCGCCAGCGAAGCACCACCGGCGCAGGACCTGCCGAAACTGGAGGCACGCCTCGCAGTCGACGAAAACGACAGCGAGGCTCGCTACCGCTTGGCCATGGGTCTGGTACTGCAACAACGGTTCGAGCAGGCCATCGAGCATTTACTCACCCTGATGCGCAAGGACCGCCAGTATGGTGACGATGCCGCGCGCAAGGCACTGCCCAGATTGTTCGACATACTGGGGGACGAGCCGCTGGTAAAGGATGGCCGTCGCCGCCTGTTCAATCTGATGCACTGAGCCCCGGCGTGTCGCCCGGGACGACCGGCACGATGGTATCCACCTCGACACGGTCACCCTTGACCCGCCAGCGCACATCGAAGCCCTCGACGCGCATCCCGTAACGCCGCAGGTCCTGCCCTTTGCGGCAGGCCGGACGCGGATCCAGCGCCAGTGCCTGGGCAATCAGTTCTCGCAGAACCGACGTGGGGCCACCGTATGGCGATGGATTCCGTACTTCCGGACCAGTTCGGCGTTGCTCACTGCCAGCGGCATCAGTCTGGATCTCCCACCGGATGCGGGACGTGGTCCGGGCACTGGCAGAAGGATCGAGGCCATGGTATTCATCCCTGCAGGTCTCCCAGAAACAGATCCATCTGTTCACAAGCCAAGAACAATCCTTCTCGACTTCCGGGAGTGGAATGACGTAGCATCAAGCGACTCGACTGAAACCACAATAACCAGAGACACTCTCGGGGAGATCATCATGAAACAAAACGTTGGTGGAATCGACCGTATCCTTCGCCTGGTCGTGGGCGTCGCGCTGCTTACCTGGGGTTACCTGGACCAGAACTGGTGGGGCGCTGTCGGTATCATCCCGTTGTTCACAGGGACGACCAGCTGGTGCCTCCTCTACCAGCCCTTTGGGCTCAGCACCAAGAAAGGCTGAATCCCGGGTATCGTCCTGCGACAAGCCTCCGCTCGGGGGCTTTTTCGCGTACCGGATCAAACACTGCGAGGATGGTGATCGGGCCAGGCGCGAAGAATCGCGTTCACCAGGGTCGCCAGCGGGATGGCGAAGAAGACCCCCCAGAACCCCCACAAACCTCCAAACACCAAGATGGAGACAATGATCGCCACTGGGTGGAGATTGACCACCTCGCCAAACAGCAGCGGCACCAACAGATTGCCATCGATAGCCTGGATGACCAGATAGGCCACAGTCACACCGATAAAGTCTGGCCTCCAACCCCACTGGAACCAGGCCACCAGCAATACCGGCATCGTCACCACCGTGGCCCCGACATAGGGAACCACCACCGACAATCCGACCAGCACTGCCAGCAACATGGCGTATTGCAGACCAAACAAAGAGAAGGTGACAAAACTGGCAGCCCAGACGATGACAATCTCCCAGAACTTGCCGCGTACATAGTTGGCAATCTGCCTGTCCACCTCGACCCACACCCGAGTGGCCAGGCTGCGCTCGCCCAGCAGAAAACGGCTGAACCAGCCGATGATCAGCTCCTTGTCCTTGAGGAAGAAGAACACCAGCATCGGCATCAACACCAGATAGACGACTATAGTCAGCAGTCCGACCACCGAAGCAACCGACAACGACAGCACCCGTTGCCCGAACACTGCGATCTCGCCACGCAGCGCATTGAGAATCTGCCCCACCTGATCGACAGTGACGATCTCCGGATAGCGTTCGGGCAGAGCCATCAGCACCCGTTGGCCCTCGCTGATCATGTTGGGCAATTGCTGCACCAACTGAGTCACCTGGCGCGACACCACGGGCAACAAACCGAACAACACAGCCGAGAGAAACACCATGAAGGCGATGAACACCAGAACCACAGCCAGCAAGCGCGGCATACCGCGGTTCTCCAGTACCACCACCAATCCCTCGAGTAGATAAGCGATCACCGCACTGGCGAGCACCGGCGCCAGCATGTCGCCCATAGTGAGCACCACGGCGAAACCCACCAGCAATACCGCTACCAGAAACACGATCTGAGGGTCTGAGAAAGTCCGGCGGAACCAGTCGGCGATCAGCTGCATGCCATTATTTCCCAGTCAGTCGTCAATCCCAGCATAACGACCCCATTCCGCCTGGAACAACGCCTCCAGCTCGTCGATCACCTCGACAGCAGGTCGCCCCTGCACGACATGCGCATTCATCAAGGCCGCCGCTTGGTGCAGCAACACATCCTTGTTCAACATGGGATAGTTGCGCGACAGGCGTTGCATGGCCGCCACCACCGTTTCTTGTTCGGGACGCGGCAAGCCCAGTGGCTCGGACGGGTGTATCTCCGATGGTATCTCGGGAGCCTCCCGTGCCACCAGATAACGCGCGAAATCCAACAGGCTATTCCGGGCACGATCATCGAGACACCGAAACAATCTCAGCAACTCCTGCTGCTGCGGGGACGGAAACTGCGGAGAGAGCATGCGTGATCCTGACCCTGTCTCAGACTTCGGCGTCCTGATGGGCGTGACAATAGGCCCGGGCGAATTCGAGGAGTTCCGCCATCACGCGCACACGAAACTTCTGTTTCTGGTGTACGAAGGAGAAGGGCCGCTCCAGCGGCGGATCGAGCGGGATGGCTATCAGGGTGCCCAGTCGCAGTTCCTTCTGAATGGTAGCATTTGAGACCACCGATATCCCCATACCGGCCTCCACAGCCCCCTTGACCGCCTCGGGACTACCCAGCTCCATGGCGATCTGCATGGCCTGGCGACACTCGTCGCTCTTGCAGATGTAACTGGTGATGACCTCGCGCGTACCCGACCCCTCCTCGCGACAGATGAAAGGATACTTGAGTAGTTCTTCCATCGTCACTCTCTTGCGTAAGGCCAGCTCGTGATTGGGAGCCACAATAGTCACCAGACGATCGTCCCTACACTTGTCCACCACCAAGTTCTTGTTGCCCACCGGGGCTTCGACCACTCCCAGATCGATGGTATTGTTCTCTACCATCGATACGATACCTTCGGTGTTCGATACCTTGAGGTGGATGGTGACATCCGGGTACTGATTGCGAAAATCGCCCAGCAGGGCCGGCAACATGTATTCCGCAATGGTAGTGCTGGCACCGATGGTCAGCGACCCGCTGATCTCACCGGTCATCTCGCGCACTGCGTTCTCCATCTCAGCGTACAGATCGAAGATGCGGGCGGCAAAGCGATACACCACCTCGCCGGCTTCGGTCAGGCTAATGCGGTTGTGTGTCCGGTCGAACAGACGCGTGTTGAAATACTCTTCCAACTGGCGCACCTGGAAAGTTACCGCCGGCTGGGTCATGTGCAACGCCTCAGCTGCCTTGGTAAAACTCAACAGACGCGCCACGGTGTGGAATACCTGCAAACGGCGATCGGCCATGCTGCCTAGCCCCCGGCTTCTAAATTCGATTGGGCAGATAAGTATCCCTTATATCATAACTACATAATTGTCGTCTGCCTGCACACACACATTACCCGGCAGACCTCCGTGCATGAGACAGCAATGGGCTTGTTCGGGCAGTTTCTCGATCGACAGGCTGTTGCCTCCCGGAATTCCGCAAATCCGACCTGAACACACCGAATAGGGTGATATTGCCGATGCGAGGCACGGATACTCAGCAAGAGAAGCTACTCAGCACAGAGGGGCAGGAGCAGCGAGTGCCGCAGGATCATCCACTGCGACCCATCCGGTGGATGGTCGATGAGGCCATCGATGCACTGGCCTTGCTCGAGGGCTATCGTCCGTAAAGATGAAGATGAACCCCCCTACCCAGGGCGGTGGACGCAACCCCGGCGCGGGCTTCCGTGGCGAAACACAGCCAGGAGACGCACGAATCGAAAACCGGCCCGGATGCCCTGCTGTTCGGAAAGGGCAAGGGGACAACCACCAGGCTCAGCCATTACAAGGCACCTGCTGACGGAAAACCGCCATGGGCTGATCGTGGATGTCCAGGTGACCCAGACGACGGGCACCGCCGCCATCGCCAGGGTCGAAGCGCTCACCGGCACGCACCGGTGTGACGGTGGGCGCGGACAAGAACTACGACACGAAACACTTCGTGGCGCTGTGCCGACACCACACCCCATGTGGCCCAAAACAACACCAGCCGATCATCGGCCATCGACGGATGCGCCACCCACCATATTCGGTTACCGGATCAGCCAGACGACCCACAAGCGGGCCGAAGAGTACTTCGACCGGCTCGAGACCATCGGCGGGGTGCGCAAGAGCTGGTTCGCAAGGCGTGACAAGCTGGACTTCCACCTTGTGTTGGGGGCAGCCGCTCACAATCTGGTCAGGATGCGCAATCCGAAGGTAGCAGCATTCCACTTCGGTCCCCCGCTCAGCAGTGGCCTGACTGGTGGTCCACCCAAAACCCAAGATCAGCACCGCAGCCCCGACACACCGACCACCAGCTTTCAAGACAAGGACAACGTGTTCATCACAACCTGTCGGTGAGCCATCAGGTGAACGACCAGATCACCCTGGCATTCAACACCAGCGTGCCCCTTGGCCTGAGCTCCGGCTACCCGGCAAATACCTTCGGTACTCTCGCAAGCCCTCACAGCTCACCACCCACCAAGAGCAAAATGGATAGCAATCAGATTCTACTCCTTGGCCCCGACATGGAAGCGCCCTGGAAAACTGCTGAACCCGAGCCTGGGTACGGATCAAACAGCCAGATGCGCCGCACATTGAGGTGAAAGCCGAACACGACGCCAAATACGCTTCCCCGGCTATACCGCCAGACCTGCCCTGTGATTCAATCGAGCTCATCATCCGGGAAAAGCATGATCGACGGTAACGTCAAGATCGGGCATGGCAAACTGCATGAGGCTATCCAAGTGGATGACCGGCGAGTGATTGTAACGACTCCACGAAGGGACTTCCGCTCGAGGCAATCATCAGCAGGCACTCCCGGGCCCGGGTCATGGCCACGTAGAGCAGGCGTGCCTGATCTGCCCGGTTATCCTCCGCCAGCCCCAACTCGCCGGTGCCGAGCAGGATCACCCGTTCGAACTCCAGCCCCTTGCTGCTGTAGATGCTGGAGACGGTGATCCGATCCTGTCCCGGATCGTAAGCCGCCTTGTGCCGCCGGTCACCCAGCCAGAGACAGTCGATGCCCACCGCCCGAAGCGCCGAGGTCACGACGTGGCTCAGTTGGCCGCTGGCACAGAGCACCGCGATATCACGCAACGCCACCCCATCGCCACGCCACTTACGGATACAGGCCAGCGCATAGACCACCTCCTCATCGACCGAAACGAGGCGCTTGAGCACGGGCACAGGTCCTGACATACCGCAGGCCTCGGGCTCGACCAGCTCGACGCCTGTCACCGATTTACCCTCGTCCATGTACTGACGCATGAATGCATAGGCGAAGGTGAGGATCTCACGGGTGTTGCGGTAATTGACTCTCAGGATGGTGGTGCGCCCCTGGGCCTGAATGCCGACGCTGGCCAGGGAGAAGCCCAGGCCCTTGCCCTTGCGGTAGATGGACTGGGCATCGTCGTAGAGCAGCAGCAGGGAGTTGGTCTCGGGGTCGATCATCTGGGTGACCAGCTGCAGCCACTCGGGCGCGAAGTCGTGCCCCTCGTCGATCAGCACGGCGGCATACTGGGCGCGCGGTATCCAGCCGGCCTCCACGCCCTGGATCACCGTCTCCACCTGGCGTTCCCATACCGGGCGGTCCGATTCGACCAGCTCGACGTGATAGGTGCGGATCTGCTGCGCGCACCAGTCGTGAAAGTGGTAGATCTGCACCTGCGAGCCGATGCCGCGCGCTGAGATGAAGGCACGCAAGCGCGCCGCCAGCGAGACATTGAAACACAGCACCAGGATGGGCCTGTCGGTGATCTCGGCCAGGTGCAGGCAGCGATAGCCCAGGATCAGCGTCTTGCCGGAGCCCGCCACACCGTGGATCACCCGATGTCCCTCGCCCAGGCTGCGTGCCAACTGCTCCTGCTGCAGGTCCATCACCCGCACGATGTCCGGGATAGTCACTGCCGACTCGACGGTATCACCCTCATCGGACACGAACAAATCGCTGGTGGGCGAGCCATCGATGCGGATCTCCGGAAACAGGTGCCAACGGATGCGGTCGATCTGTGGCAGAGTCAGGCACGAACCAAACGAGTAGTGAAACATTCCCCAGAGCCGCTCCTGAAAGGCCTCGACATCGACCGAGCTACTCACATCCTCGCGGTACATCACCAAGTGATCTGGCAGCAGGCGCTCACGCGCCTCCTCGGGCATGGCCTGCTCGATCTGCCGACGACGGATGTTGGTGAACACCACACCCCACCCCCAGGGCATGATCAGTCGTCCCCGGTGCGCCACGTCCTTCTGTCGCAGTACCGGATCGCACGCCAGCTGATCGATCACCGCGTAGGTGTATTGCCGAACCTGCTCCAGCGGATGCGGGCGAGTGACCAGACCCTGGCTGGTGCGCAGCGTCACCTCACTCTTGCTGATCTTCTTCAGCGTCTCGGATTTCCAGTCCTTGACCTCGAGAAACAGCAGACCGCGCGCAGGATGCAGAATGATGAAATCGGGATAACGGCGCTGTCGACCGACGGGAATGTCGTACCAGACCAGGTAGTCATCTTCCAACAGATCGCGCAAACGCTGGGCCACGCGCTTCTCGCCACTGGTCATGCGCGAGAGCGTGCGTTGATGATTGAGTGGAGGAATGATCTCGGCCATATTCC
Source organism: Gammaproteobacteria bacterium (assembly GCA_024510845.1). GTDB lineage: Bacteria > Pseudomonadota > Gammaproteobacteria > Chromatiales > Chromatiaceae > MONJU. The sequence continues at coordinate 868 of JANEMA010000015.1, read as the reverse complement.
CTCGAGCGAGGCTTCGCTCTCATGAAAGCGCTTGGGATATCCAGACCCCCACAATCGACGCGATCCTCGACAACTGCCATTATAGCCCCGATCACTCTGCATCCATTGCCTTGCACCACGATCGCCCGCTTGAGAGCACCACGCTGCTCGACAGGATGTCTTCTTCCACCACCGATATCACAAAACCGACCCGACCGATTCGGGCTTTTCTCTTTTCGCAAGCCACTGTATCCATAGGAAACCCTGCAAAAAGCCACAGAGCCGTCCCCACCTCACGCGCCCCGGAATGCCTCTTCGAAAGTGCATTTCCTCTCTATTTCCGGGAAAGAGAGCCTCTGGCGAAGTCCGTAAGTCTTCCCCGGAAATGCAGATATCCACATCAGCCATCAAACTGCTCGGCTCGGTCAGACCGAAGTATTTTCCATTGCGCCACCTATGACCTCGGCGGATTCACCTCCAGCACGAACGGGGGGACATGATCCGGCAATATCTCATTTGAGAATGGCCACCGCGATATCCTACACAAGACATGTCAGGTTCGGCGATCGAACCGAATCCACCCCGAGATTAGAGGATCTGGACGAACTCGAGAGTGACGCTGACACAGCGCATTGCTTCCACGAAGCCCGTGGTGTCGTGGCTCTTGTCCGCGCCCACAGTCACCCGGCATCCGCTGCTCTGGTCTCACCGTGCTGAACAGCGTGTCCTGTTGTATGCCGGGACCGCACATCACCAATATCACCGTATCGATATGTTCAGCTCGATCTTGCGGAATTCTGGGACTTTTTCAACGACCTGTTGATCTGCCACGCATTTCACTCGCAAGCCGATGTCTTCCTCCGTGTCGGCCTTGATCTTATCTCCCGGC
>JANEMA010000014.1 GCA_024510845.1 Gammaproteobacteria bacterium | reverse complement strand
CCAGTGGTGCTGGTCCCGGGAGCAGCCTTTGCCGCCGTGCCGTCGTCGCGGAAGTAGTAGTCGTAGTGGCGGTGCAGATGGTTGGTGAATTTCCAGGCTTCGTTGTAGGACAGGCCGCTGTTCTTGGGGAAGATCACCTTCATGTACAGGCCATTGGGATACTGCTCGAGCAAGTGGCTCAGTACCCGATCCAGGTGTTTGTGGCTGATCGGCTGGAATTCGCCCTTGCTACCCTCGTGCCAGGCGATGCGGTATTGACTGTCTTCCTTCCAGTAGCGTACTTCAACCATGTGGCGGTCAGCCGGCGAACGTGCCGGGCGTACCAGCTTGTCGTACTTGACCTTGAGATTGTCATAGTCGCCGACCAACACCAGATACTTGCGCTCGACTACCTGTGCCGCCTGGCGTACAGCCTCGAGCGCGTGGCTGCGCTCGTACAGATCCTCTTGCAGACGGTCGGCACGAGTCTGGGCATCACGCAGGCTGGCCTGCAGGCTGGTGATGTTGGTCCTCAGGCTCTCCACGTCGCTGCGGCTGGCCTGGAGTTCGAGTTCGCGGTTCTTCAGCGACTGCTCGAGCATGGTCAGGTGTGCCTGCTGGTCCTTGAGACGGCCTTCGAGTTGCTGCCGATCGGTGGCGAGCCGGTTCGTCTTGCGTTCGAGCGTGTTGTGCGCCTCGGTCAGGCGGTCGATGGTCGTGATCTGATCGGTGATGAGCTTTTCACGGCCCACGGCTTTCTTGCGCAGGTGCAGGATCTCGAGCCGTGCCTGGCGCAATTCGGCCTCAGTGTGGTGCAGGGCCATGGCCAGGCTGTCCTTTTCCTCGCCGGTGGCGCGCGCCAATTCGGCGGCGATACGCTCGGCTTCCATGGTGGAGCGCAGTTGGCGCACCAGCTCCACGTTGCGCACCAGTAGAACCACCAGGGCGACCAGAAAGATCATGACCACGGTGGTCATGATGTCGGTGAACGAGGGCCAGAAGCTCTCGCTGACCTGGCCGTCCCGGCAGTTCAGCCGCAGATCGGTGAAGCCGTCGTTCATTCGTCGTCACGTAGGCGGAAGCCGATGCGCAGAATGCGCAGAATGTCCGTCATGTAGTTCTCGAGATCATCCACCTTGCCACGATAGTGCGACAGGACCTCGACGATCTGCTGCTCGGTCTCCTGGAAGGCTTTCTGCGAATTGGCCATTTCGGCAACCAGGGATTGCAGGGAGCGGATCAGACCGGTGAACTCGTAGAGCACGGTGTCGGTCTCGATCTGGAAGCGAGGCATCAGGCAACTGGTGGTGACCTGTTCGATAGCGCTCACCAGGTTGGTCTGGGCATCGTTCAATCGCAGGTGGAAATAGCCGAAGAATACATAGCAAACGATAGCAGTGATAGTGGTGGACAGCGCGGTGGACATGCCGTGGATCACCATTCCCATGCCCGAAGCCGATACGGCGTTCTCGAGTATGTCTGAGGCACCGATCAGGGCGATCGACAGCGATACGATGGTGCCAAACACCCCGGTGAGAATGAGGATATTGTTGACGAACCTGGCCAGGCTGCTGCGCGTGCTCTCGGTGGCCATCAGGGTAGAGGCCAGCATGCTCTGATTGATCGGGGTGTGGGTCTCGTGCAATTCGAACAGGGTGCGGTAGCGTTGTGCGATCAGGCTGCGCTCAGGCACGCCGCGCAGTACCCCCTCGGGATGCTTGTGCAGATTGCGCACGAAGCGCGTCAGGGTGGCCTCTTCCCTCGCATAGCCCACCAGGTTGAGAGCCATGCGAAACATGCCGACCAGGAACAAGACTACGATGGTGCCGTTGATCACCCAACCGAGTTCGGTGCGCTGGTCCTTGAAATAGATGGCGTTGAGCAGATCCCACTTCCAATAGGCCAGACCGGCGGCCGCGACGATCAGCACGAACATGTGCAACAGGGTGTTACGGCTGTAGTGGCAACGGAAATTGATGTTGTCCAAGACTTTTCCTCGTGCACGAGCCGTTCGGGGCCAGTGATTCTAGCATTGCCTCCCCCATGGATGTTTCCGGGAAATATCAGAATATATCGTGCAACACCTCTATGCTAAACAGGCCGTTGAAAATAACCCGGCTGACAGTTCCTTCAATGCAGCATCGACCATGCGGGTGCAACGGATGATCCTCGGGCACCCGCGATTCCGGGCTGACCACGCTGAACAGCGTCTTCTTGCTGTATGCCAGGGCCTCGCTTCGTCAATACCGCCCTCATCGATACTTCAAGTCGATCTTGCGGAATTCCGAGGTTTCTCAACGGCCTGTTAAATAGGGAAATTCCAGCTTGCGGAGAATTCAAGGGAACATTACGGCTTAGGGCAAACAGGTGTGGAAATTTTTCTGGGCGATCCTGTCCTGGCAGTGGTAGAATGTGCGCCTGATTTCTCTGCGAAGTGAGACAAATTCCAGCAAAATCAATCACTTGTATTTTGCTTGCGGTGGCCTATTGCATGCGTTCGGCCGTTGTCTGGCAGTCCGAAGCCGTCGGGAGGCACGATTCCCGTTTGGTGGCAGCAGATTTGAATTAACTGAATTTGAACGATTGAAAGAGACCCGATATGACTGATCTCACCCTGTATCGCAACATCGGCATCTTCGCTCACGTGGACGCGGGCAAGACGACGACCACCGAGCGTATCCTCAACCTCACCGGCAAGACTCACAAGATCGGCGAGGTGCACGATGGCGAGGCCACCACCGACTTCATGGACCAGGAGCGTGAGCGCGGCATCACCATCCAGTCCGCGGCCACTACCTGCTTCTGGAAGGATCATCGTCTGAACATCATCGATACCCCCGGACACGTGGACTTCACCATTGAGGTGTACCGCTCGCTGAAAGTGCTCGACGGCGGCGTCGGCGTGTTCTGCGGCTCCGGCGGCGTGGAGCCTCAGTCCGAGACCAACTGGCGCTATGCCAACGAGTCGGAGGTGGCGCGCATCATCTTCGTCAACAAGTTGGACCGCATGGGTGCAGATTTCTACCGCGTAGTCGAGCAGGTCGAGGACGTGCTGGGCGCTAATCCGTTGGTGATGACCCTGCCGATCGGCATCGAGGACGATTTCGTCGGTGTCGTGGATTTGCTCACCCGCAAGGCCTGGATCTGGGACGACTCCGGTGACCCGCACAAGTACCGTATCGAGGACGTGCCAGCCGATATGGCAAATAAGGTCGAGGAATACCGCGAGAAATTGATCGAGACCGCGGTGGAGCAGGATGACGACCTGATGGAGGCCTACCTCGAAGGGGAAGAGCCGTCTGTCGGAGATATTCAGCGCTGCATCCGAAAGGGCACCATCAATCTCGATTTTTTCCCGACCTATTGCGGTTCGGCTTTCAAGAACAAGGGCATCCAGCTGGTGCTGGGTGCTGTGGTTGATTATCTGCCGAACCCGACTGAGGTCAAGCCGCAGCCGGAGATCGATCTGGAAGGCAACGAGACAGGCGAATATGCCATTGTCGATCCCGGCCACCCGCTGCGCGCACTGGCGTTCAAGATCATGGATGACCGTTTCGGTGCGCTCACTTTCACCCGCATCTACTCGGGTCGGCTGAAGAAGGGTGATACCGTGCTCAACACCTATACCGGGAAGACCGAGCGCATTGGCCGTATCGTCGAGATGCACGCCAACGAACGCAAGGAGCTGGATTCCGCTCAAGCCGGCGATATTATCGCCCTGGTGGGTCTGAAGAATACCCAGACCGGTCACACCTTGGCCGATTCAAACACCCCGGCTACCCTGGAGCCGATGGTGTTCCCCGATCCGGTGATCTCCATCGCCATCAAGCCCAAGGACAAAGGTTCGACCGAAAAGCTGAGCGTGGCACTCAACAAAATGAGGCAGGAAGACCCATCCTTTCGCGTCGAGACCGACGAGGAATCGGGTGAGACCATCATCAAGGGCATGGGCGAACTGCATCTCGACATCAAGGTGGACATTCTCAAGCGCACCCACGGCGTGGCGGTGGAGATGGGCAAGCCGCAGGTAGCCTACCGCGAGACCATCACCCGGCGCATTGAGGATAGCTATACCCACAAAAAGCAGACCGGCGGTTCCGGTCAGTTCGCAAAGATCGATTATGTTATCGAGCCAGGCGAGCCGAACAGCGGTTTCCAGTTCGAGTCCACGGTGACTGGCGGCAATGTACCGCGCGAGTTCTGGCCGGCGGTCGAAAAGGGCTTCGGGGTCAGCATGCAAGAAGGTCCGCTGGCTGGTTTCCCGTTGCTGGACGTGAAGGTGGCCCTGGTCGATGGTGGCTTCCATCCAGTGGACTCTTCGGCTATCGCCTACGAGATTGCCGCCAAGGGAGCCTACCGCCAGTCGGTGCCCAAGGCGGGCCCGCAGCTCCTGGAGCCCATCATGAAGGTGGATGTCTTCACCCCAGAGGACAATGTCGGTGACGTCATCGGCGACCTGAATCGCCGGCGTGGCCTGATTCAGGGGCAGGAGTCCGGCCCCACCGGTGTACGCGTCAAGGCCGAGGCTCCACTCTCGGAGATGTTCGGCTACATCGGTGACTTGCGCACCATGACCTCGGGTCGTGGGCAGTTCTCGATGGAGTTCTCGCACTATGCACCTTGCCCGACCAATGTGGCCGAGGAAGTCATCAAGGAGACCAAGGCACGCAAGGAAGCCGGTTAAACGTTCCGCATCGTATCGCCATTGAAAAAGGCCAGACCCTCACGGGTCTGGCCTTTTTCCTTTCTCGCTCGGTACCGTCTGCTCCACAGGGCCTGCCGCGTTCTGTCTCCAGAGGTTACGTGCCAAGTGTTGCAGGGAGTACCTTAAGGTGCGGCCCGAGGGTTTGAGTCGTGGCGAACAGCCGGTTGTGATCGATCACCGGACGCTGATCGCGAAAGGTGAAGAGAATGCTGTTGCCGTCCTGGTACGTGCAGAGCCAGACGCTCTTCGCCGGACACACTGTCCAGCGACAGCCAACTCTCCACTGCGGCAAGGTGCAAATCAGGAGCGGCACGGTGACCAGGGGCATGAAACAGGACAAATCAAGACCTTGCCGTCACCTGCATCACAGAGTACAAAGCTGCAAGGCAGTAGGGGCTGGCGTTGGACCCGATCCCGATCACCAGCTCAGCGAGTTCCGGGTTGCAGACGCCGAGGATGCGATAAGATGGACTGCGCGTCCACTTTGCCGACGATGCCCGGATGTTCGGACATCAGGGCTTCGCGGACCTTTTCGAGTGCTTGTTCGAAGAGACCGATCACCAGGTTGAATTCGTACATGTCAAATCTTTCCTGTGAAGGAATGCATCGTTTCGGGAAAGCCAGATAAATAGATATTTGATAGCATAAGTTAATCTTTTGATTAGAGTGATGCCGGCGGGCTGTCCGTTCTCGTAACGGTATCGGGAGCACATCAGTGAAACAATCGAGAAAATTTCTTTCTGCCGCTATTCTTCTCGGACTGACGGGTGGTACCGGCAAGGTGTTCGCGCAGGGCTATCCGCCGGGCGGTTATGTGGCGCCCTCACAACCCCCGGCCGTGCCTTACGGTTATACCCGCCAGCCGGGTTATGGCCAATATCGAGGCTATGATTACCAGACACCACCGCCAGCGGCGGATTACGCCTATCCTGGCGTCCAAGACTATCCTCCGTCCTATGGGTACGGTATGCCGTATGGCGGATTTCCGCGCGGTTTCGGTAGAAAACCCTGGGAAGACTGGGACCTGATCGGGGGGGACAATCCGCTGCAGAATCCTCTGGACCACGAGGGCTACTGGGCACACCCGCGATTCCAGCCGTGGCGCAGTGGGCCTTTCACACAAGACAAGTGGCGTGACCATCCCATGAAGCAGATGCCCTGGGGCAATTTCCCGGGTTGGGGTGACGGCTTCTTCGGCGGCTATGGTCCTGATCGCTGGAAGGGGGTGACACCATGGGGTAATGATGTGCCCTTCAAGTGGATCGATCCTTCCGATCCCGAAGAGTCCATAGCCAACATGTGGGAAGATGCTATCAACACACCGTACAACATGGGGCGCATGCCACCAGGCTGGACCGCACCACAGATCAGCGTGCCCAACCCAATCGACGTGGAAAACGAGTTCGAAGACAACTTCCGCAATGCGCCGACCGAGTTCCGCAACATGTGGAGCGAGGAGGGCGCGGGCTTTGGATCTGCCGGCAAGCCCAAGGCGAAAAAGAAGCCGAAACAGAATTCGCAACAGAAGTCACAATAGAAACCGGCCGGTGCAAACCCGGGTCCGGCGGACGGCTGGGCGATTCTCCGGAGATTTGGTCGGGGACGGGCGTCTTGTGGCAAGAGCAACGTACCCTTGCGGACATTCGACGTCGTACGTGGTCAAATCGGCTTGATGAACACCTTGCTGCGGCGTTGCCAGTTGTAGAGATCGCGCCGGCGGCCGGGCAGACGTTCCACACCGGCCGGCTGGAAACCGCGTTCGCGGAACCAGTGCGCGGTGCGGGTGCTGAGCACGAACAGTTCATGCAGACCCTGAGTGCGTGCCTGCCACTCGAGACGCTCGAGCAGCTGCGCGGCACGGCCTTCGCCCCGATAGTCGGGGTGTACGGCCAGACAGGCCAGCTCGCCCATGGTCTCTTTTTCGAAGGGATAGAGCGCAGCACAGCCGATGATGCCGCCGTCACGTTCGATCACCGCGAAGCGATCGATTTCCTGTTCCAGGCGTTCGCGCGAGCGTCGTGTCAGTGTCCCGGCCTGCTCCAACGGTTCGATCAGTTCGAGTATGCCTGCCACATCATCGATGCTGGCCGAACGGATCTGTTCGTAGGGCTCCCGGGTGATCAGCAAGCCGTCGCCGTCGCGGGTGAACAACTCGCGCAGAAGCACACCGTCACGCTGACGGTCGAGCACGTGAACCCGGCGCACTCCGGCTCGGCTGGCGGCAACTGCGCGCTCGAGCACCCGGCACAGGTCTTCGTGCAGGCTGCGCCAGCGAGGGATCAGGGCCTCGACCTCGCTGGGGATCAAGCTGCTGGCGGCCGCCTTGCCGTATCCCAGCGGTGGATCCTCGGTCAGGTAAACCAGCTTGTCGGCCGACAAGGCCTCGGCCACCGCAGCGGCTACGTCGGTGGCATTGAGGTTGAATACCTCGCCGGTCGGTGAATAGCCCAGCGGCGGCACCAGCACGATCTGTTCGTTGTCCAGGTGGCGGTGGATGGCCTCGGCATCGATACGCCGGACCTCGCCGGTGTGCTGGTAGTCGATGCCTCCGAGCACGCCGATGGGACGCGCGGTGACGTGATTTCCCGAGGTCACACGAATACGTGTGCCGGCCATAGGGGAGTTGGCCAGACCCATCGACAACAGTGCCTCGATCTCGACGCGGACTGCACCGGCCGCATCCTTCACGCATTGCAGCGCGGTCCCGTCGGTCACCCGCAAACCATTGACGATCTGTATGTCGGCGCCGCGCGGGCGCAGACGTTCCTCGATCTGCGGACGTGCACCGGGTACCAGCACCAGCTTCATGCCCAGACCGTCGAGCAGGGCGATATCGTGGATCAGATGCGAAAAAGTGTGGTCCTGCAGCGCTTCGCCAGCAAACGACAGCACCAGGATCTTGCCGCGATGGGCATGGATATAGGGCGAGGACTGGCGGAACCAGTGCACGAAGTCCGGGTTGTCGGTTTGTGCAGGCATGAGATGGTTCCATTAGTTAGAATGCCGCTTGCAAGCAAGCATATCGGTCGCGCACCGTCAGGGAAAGCACCCGGCCGGCAGTCTTTCACCCAAGTGCAAAGGGAGTCAGAGCCATGGATATCTTCGTCATCGCCCTCGTTGTTCTTGCCGTCATGATCGTGGTGTTGGGTGTCAAGCGGGTACCACAAGGCATGGAATACACGGTCGAGCGTTTCGGACGCTATACCCGAACCCTGCGTCCGGGGCTCAACCTGACTGTGCCGGTCATCGATCGGCTCGGGCGCAGGCAGAACATGATGGAGCAGGTACTGGACGTGCCCTCACAGGAGATCATCACCCGTGACAACGCCATGGTCACGGTCGACGGGGTGGTGTTCTTCCTGGTGCTGGACGCCGCCAAGGCATCCTACGAGGTGAACGACCTGTATCGGGCTATTCTCAACCTCACCATGACCAACATACGTACCGTCATGGGTTCGATGGACCTGGACGAACTGCTCTCTCAGCGCGATCGCATCAACGCGCGTCTGCTAAGCGTAGTGGACGATGCGACCACGCCCTGGGGTGTGAAGGTGACACGTATCGAGATCAAGGACATCGCTCCGCCCAAGGACCTGGTGGACGCCATGGCACGGCAGATGAAGGCCGAACGGGAGAAGCGCGCTGCCATTCTCGAGGCCGAGGGCCTGCGTCAAGCCGAGATCCTCAAGGCCGAAGGTGAGAAGCAATCGGCCATCCTCACCGCCGAGGGCGAGAAGGAGGCGGCCTTCCGCGAGGCCGAGGCACGCGAACGCCTGGCCGGGGCCGAGGCGCGTGCCGTCGCCATGGTGTCGCAGGCCATCGACAAGGGTGACATCAATGCCATCAATTATTTCGTTGCACAGAAATACACCGAGGCCCTGCAGGCCATTGCCTCGGCCGAAAACCAGAAAGTGATCATGATGCCGATCGAGGCCGCCAGTTTGATCGGTTCGGTGGCCGGCATTGCCGAGATCGCCGGCCAGGCTGGTCGGAAAGAAGGTGCTCAATGAGCTGGCTGGAACACATCGACTATTGGCAATGGCTGGTGTTGGCGGTGGTGCTTGTGGTGCTGGAGATCGTCTCACCGGGCGTGTTCTTTCTGTGGTTCGGGCTGGCTGCTGCCGGTGTCGGTGGCATCCTGTGGCGGGCGCCCAATCTCGTCTGGCAGATGCAGCTGGTGATCTTCGCCATGCTGTCGGTGCTCAGCATCGGTGTGGCGCGGGGCGTGCTGCAGCGCCGCCCCATCACCACCGATGAACCGATGCTCAATCGGCGCGGTGAGCAGTACCTCGGACACGTACTCATCCTCAGCGACTCCATCGAGAACGGCGTCGGTCGGGTGCGTGTGGACGATGTGCTGTGGCAGGCGAAAGGCCCGGACGCTCCGGCTGGCAGCCAAGTGCGTGTGGTCGGCGTGGACGGCACCGTGTTCCGCGTTGAACCAGTGTAAGGATTCGGCACATCACAGACGGAACTGTGCAGTCAACCGGCGAATGATCTGTTGTGTTGGTTCGAGCTGGGCGAGCCCGATGTACTCGTCGGGCCCGGGGATCACTGTGTCCATGCCCATGGTGTTGGAGAAGGGAACTTCAGTGGCGAAGGCGACCGCACACTGCGGAGTGTCTGGCGAGCGCCTCGAGCGTGCACACGATCCCGGCCTCGGCAGGGGGCTTCCACGGCGGGTACACCTTCGAAAGGGCCCCGTGGTGGATGTGCAGGCCGGTGAGATCGCCGATCACCTGGGATTGGACTGGTACCACTCGGTGGTTGACACGGCTCATCGAGGGCGAGCCGATCAACCACCACATCAGGAGTGACGTCCTCGTCGCGAATCTTGTCAATGGCCTCAGAGACAATCTCCGCTGCCGTCGGCAAGCTGATTGATCCAGCGCCCCAGGCGTTGGCGTTCGTGTTTCAACAGGTTGGTATCGTGATGGACGTGCGCCATCATGCTGATGCCTTGACCGATGGTCATCACCCGGAGTGCCAGTTCGTTGGCGCGTCCAGCATAGCCCAGTTCCGCGAACTGGTCGCTCAGCCACTCCTGGAATACCTGAAACAGCTGGGCGGAGTGTTCCTGCAGGGCGAGATCGGTCTTGCCCAGCTCGGCATTGAGCGAACCCATGGGACAACCGTATTGCACCAGGGCATCTCCGGTATCGTCGAGCAGGGCAACGAAGCGTTGCAGACGTTCGATGGGAGTGCGGAACTGGCCGTTCCAGCCCTCAAGCATATTGCGGATGCGCTCCAGCCGGTAGTCGATGGCCGCATGCAGGATGGTGTCCTTGGTCTTGAAGTAATAGTAGATATTGCCGCGTGGCACACCAGCGGCGCGCACCACGTCGCTGAAGGAGGTGTTGTGATACCCCTGGCGATAGAACAGTCGGTTGGCTGCTTCCACGATGCGTTGCCGGGTACGTTCACTTTTTCGGATCATGGACAGAGAGGGGAATGTACCAAGAGTCGGTCATGATTATAGTCTGGTGCTCTGGGGTGTGGTGATGTCAAGGATTCGGCACCTCTGCCGTTAAGCAGTCAGGACCCTGCCTGTCGTTGGGGAAGAGAAGTGTTTTCATGAGATGGTGCTGGTTCTGGATTGCCTGTATGGAGGTTCTCCTGGTCTGTCCGTCTTGAGGTGATCTTACCTGCTGTCTGCTTGTGTCGTCCTCTCTTGATCTGGAGGGTGTGCATCGAGACATAACGATGATGCTGCGTGTCTTTCCTCCCTGGCCTGGTTTCATACGCTACAACAACCCTGAATATGCAGCTGGTCGCCTACGTCACCGGGTGTGGAAACGGTTCAGATGTGATCGAGGATCAGCCAACGCATGCAGTGCATGCGCGGCTTCGGGGTGGATTACCCGCAGGGCTTTCGTTTGGGTCGCCCCGGGTCCCTGTCGGCTTCCGGGCGCAGAATCCCCTCCCAGCGGCCGGTTCGCGGCGAGAGGACTGTCACCGGCGCAGAAGCTCTGCCCTTGTAGACGGCCTGTCACCGGGCCGATAATGCCCCCTTCACCCAATCCGTTTTGGAGAGTCTGGCATGCCGCAATATCGTTCTCGCACCACCACTCATGGTCGCAACATGGCCGGCGCCCGCGCGCTGTGGCGTGCAACCGGTATGAGGGAAAAGGATTTCGACAAGCCTATCATCGCGATTGCCAATTCCTTCACCCAGTTCGTGCCGGGGCATGTGCATCTCAAGGACATGGGGCAGCTGGTGGCGCGTGAGATCGATAAGGCCGGAGGCGTGGCCAAGGAGTTCAATACCATCGCGGTAGACGATGGTATCGCCATGGGTCACGGTGGCATGCTCTATTCGCTGCCCTCGCGCGATCTCATCGCCGATTCGGTCGAATACATGGTCAATGCGCACTGTGCCGATGCGCTGGTATGTATCTCCAACTGCGACAAGATCACCCCCGGCATGCTGATGGCCGTGCTGCGCCTGAACATCCCGGTGATCTTCGTCTCCGGCGGCCCCATGGAGGCGGGCAAAGTACGGCTGGCGAACAAGGGCGGGATCAAGCTCGACCTGGTGGATGCCATGGTTGCCGCCGCCGACGACCGCGAGAGTGATGCCGAAGTCGAGCAGATCGAGCGATCTGCTTGCCCCACCTGTGGTTCCTGCTCGGGCATGTTCACCGCCAACTCCATGAACTGCCTGACCGAGGCACTGGGGCTCTCGCTGCCGGGCAACGGCTCGCTGGTGGCCACCCATGCCGAGCGCCGCGAGCTGTTCCTGGAGGCCGGGCGGCGCATTGTCGAGCTCGCAAGGCGCTACTACGAGCAGGACGACGAGACGGCGCTGCCGCGCAACATCGCCACCTTCGAGGCCTTCGAGAATGCCATGGCGCTGGACATCGCCATGGGTGGCTCGACCAATACCGTACTGCACCTGCTGGCTGCGGCGCACGAGGCCGGGGTGGACTTCACCATGAGTGATATCGACCGCATGAGCCGCAAGGTGCCACACCTGTGCAAGGTAGCGCCCTCGACGCCGCGGTACCACATGGAGGACGTGCACCGCGCGGGTGGGGTGATGGGGATCCTGGGGGAGCTGGACCATGCCGGACTCGTCCACCGTGACGTACCCACGGTGCATGCGCCCTCGATGGCCGAGGCACTGGAGGCCTGGGACATCCGGTGCGATCCCGACGAGACGGTGCGCCGGCGCTTCCTGGCCGGTCCGGGCGGCATTCCCACCCAGGTGGCCTTCAGCCAGGACGTACAATGGCCCGACCTCGACACCGACCGTGCCAATGGCTGCATCCGTGACCTGGAACATGCCTATTCACGTGATGGTGGGCTGGCGGTGCTCTACGGCAACCTCGCCGAGGATGGCTGCATCGTCAAGACCGCCGGGGTGGACGAGTCCATCCTGGTGTTCTCGGGTCCGGCACGCATCTTCGAGAGCCAGGACGCGGCCGTGGAGGCCATCCTCGGCGACCGCATCCAACCGGGTGACGTGGTCATCATCCGTTACGAAGGCCCCAGGGGCGGGCCGGGCATGCAGGAGATGCTCTATCCCACCAGCTATCTCAAGTCGAAGGGGCTGGGCAAGGTCTGTGCCCTGATCACCGACGGGCGCTTCTCGGGCGGGACCTCGGGGCTGTCGATCGGTCACTGCTCGCCCGAGGCGGCCGAGGGCGGCAACATCGGTCTGGTCGAGGAAGGCGACACCATCGAGATCGACATCCCCAACCGCCGTATCCGCATCGCGGTGAGCGACGAGGAGCTGGCGCGGCGGCGCGCGGCCATGGAGGCACGCGGGGAGGCGGCCTGGCAGCCGGTAGACCGGGAGCGTCCGGTGTCGCAGGCGTTGCAGGCCTACGCGGCACTGACCACCTCGGCGGCGCGCGGTGCCGTGCGCGACCTGTCGCAGCTGCGGTGCAAGTCCTGAGGCGGGTCTGCTGAGGCGGGGCCTTGCTTGGCGCCGAGCTGATCGTCGCGGTCGTCGCCCTCTACCTGGGGGTGCTGTTCTATATCGCCTATCGTGGCGATGCCCAGCCCGAGGGCCACGTCTCGCGTCATCAGCCGCTGATCTACACCCTGTCGCTGACCGTCTACTGTACCTCCTGGACCTTCTTCGGCGCGGTCGGCAATGCCGCCCAGGGTGGTTTTTCGTTCTTTGCCATCTACCTGGGGCCCATCCTGGTGTTCGTGCTGTTCGCGCCCTTCGTCAAGAAGCTGCTGCGCGTGGCCAAGCGCCAGAAGGCGACCACCATCGCCGACTTCATTGCCAGCCGCTACGGCAAGAGTCACCTGGTGGCGGCGCTGGTAACTCTGATCGCGCTGCTCGGCACGCTGCCCTACATCTCCCTTCAGATCAAGGCGGTGGCCAGCGCCTACGACGCCCTGGGCCCTGCGGGTTCCCCCGCACTGCCCTTGCTGCACAACCTGGACACCGCCTTCGTACTGACCCTGATCCTGGCGGTGTTCGCCATCCTGTTCGGTGCACGCACCATCGACGCCACGGTGCACCACCGCGGCATGATCCACGTCATCGCCTTCGAGTCGATCATCAAGCTGGCGGCCTTTCTGGCCATCGCGGTACTGGCCTGGCATCTGCTGACCCGCCTGGCGGCCACGCCCGACCGGCTCGCCGCCCTGTCCATGGCGGCGGCTCCCTTCCGTGACTGGACGCTCGATACCGGTTTCCTCACCCGTACCCTGCTGGCGGCCGTCGCCATCCTCTGTCTGCCGCGCCAGTTTCACGTACTGGCGGTGGAGGGGCGAGGCAACGAACTGCCGTTCGCGCGCTGGGGCTTCCCGCTGTACCTGCTGCTGTTCAGCGTCGCGGTGATGCCGATTACCGCCACCGGCCTGCAGCTGCTGGGCAGCAGCGGCAACGCCGATCTGTTCGTGCTGTTCCTGCCGTTGCGCACCGATCACGAGCTGCTCACCTTGCTGGCCTATCTGGGGGGCTTTTCGGCTGCCACCAGCATGGTGATCGTCTCCACCCTGGCGTTGAGCACCATGGTCTCGAACGACCTGATCTTCCCGTTGATGGTGCGTTACGGACGACGTTCCGAAGGACGGGAGCTGCATCACCGCCTGTTGCTCATCCGGCGCCTGACCATCCTCGGCCTGATGCTGCTGGCCTATGGCTACTACCTGGCAGCCGGCAGCGGCAAGTCGCTCTACAGCATCGGCCTGTTGTCCTTTGCCGCGGCCATCCAGTTCCTGCCGGCACTGGTCGGAGGGCTGTACTGGCGGCGCGCGCACCGCAGCGGCGTGGTTGCCGGCTTGGTCACCGGGTTCGCCTTGTGGACCTACCTGCTGTTGTTGCCGTCGCTGGCCAGTTCGGCGTGGATTCCCGACGGCTTCGTCAACGATGGACCCTTCGGCTTGACCTGGCTGGCGTCGCGCGCCCTGTTCGGCTGGTCCTTCGACGACTACCTGACCCACGGGGTGTTCTGGAGCCTGGGCGCCAACCTGGTGCTCTACGTGTTGGTATCGCTGCGTGCGCGGCATTCCTTCATCGACCGCCTGCAGGCCTCGACCTATGTCGACCTGCACGAGGCCCTGCACGAGCGGCCCGGTCATCACCTGCGGGTGGCCGACCTGTTCGAGCTGTGCAGTCGGTTCACGGGGGAGGAGCGCACCCGCCAGTTCTTCCTGGAACAGGGCTGGGATCCGGCGCGCCAGCACAACGAGCGGGTGACCAACGAGCTGCTGCGTCAGGCCCAGCACCTGCTGGCCGGCAGTATCGGCACCGCCACCGCCGGGCATCTGGTGGAGACCGCATTGCGTGGCAGCGTGGACGAGGGACCGGACAATCTCTACCGCCTGCTGGATACCGCCGGTCAGGCCCTGCAGTTCAACCGCGAGATCCTGCAGGTGACGCTCGATCACATCGGCCAGGCGGTGAGCGTGGTGGACATCGACCTGCGTCTTCTGGCCTGGAACCGGTTGTACCTGGAACTGTTCGAGTTTCCGCCCGATTTTCTCTACGTGGGCAAGCCGATCGAGGAGGTGATCCATTTCAATGTCACGCGGGGGCTGGGACCGCTGCTGGAAGGGTCCGTGGAACAGAATGTACGCAAGCGCCTGGATTTCCTGCGTCATGGGCGGCCCTATACCTATGTGCGCGAATGGCGCGATGGCCGGGTGATCCAGACTCAGGGGGCGCGCCTGCCGGACGGGGGCTTCATCACCACCTTCACCGATATCACCGCGATCAAGGCCGCCGAGCGCGAACTGGCGCGGGTCAACGAGAGTCTGGAATCCAAGGTCGCCGAACGCACCCACCGCCTGTCCGAACTGAATGCCCAGCTCAAGGAGGCGACGCGCAGCAAGTCCCGCTTCCTGGCAGCAGCCAGCCACGACCTCACCCAGCCGCTGGGTGCTTCCAAGCTGTATCTGGGCGCGCTGTACGAGGACCTGGCCGGTGATGAGCGCCAGGCGCTGGCGCGCAACGCGCTCTCGGCCCTGTCCTCGGCGGAGAACCTGCTGCGTGCGCTGCTCGACATCTCCAAGCTGGATGCGGGTGCCATGCACCCCGAGATCACCGAGTTCCCCATCCAGCCACTGTTCGACGTCCTGTACAACGAGTTCTCGGTGCTGGCTCGCAAGAAGGGTCTGAACCTGCGTATCCGCGGCAGTGAATGCGGTACCCGTTCGGACCGCAACCTGCTGCGCTCCATCCTGCAGAACTTCCTGTCCAATGCCATCCGCTACACCAGCGAGGGCAGTATCCTGGTGGTTTGCCGCCGTGCCGGTGCCGACGCCATCCGCATCGAGGTGCGCGATTCCGGGCGCGGTATCCCGCCGGACAAGCTGGAGGCCATCTTCCGCGAGTTCCAGCAGCTCGATCACACCACCGAGGGTGTAGGCCTGGGGCTGGCGATCTGCGAGCGCATGGCCGAGCTGCTGGGGCACCACCTGCAGGTGTGTTCACGCGAGGGCGAGGGCAGTACCTTCAGCGTGATCGTGCCACGCGTCCAGGTGGCCCAGCGTCCGGCCCGTGCCGGAGACCGCCGCAGTTTCAAGACCCGCTGGCTGGAGGGACGCCGCATCCTCTGCGTGGACGACGACCCCGACATCCTCGAAGCCACGCGCACGGTGCTCGACCGCTGGGGCGGGGAAGTGCGTTGCCTGGACAGCGCCGAGACCTTCCTCGATACCGCCGAGGGCCAGCCAGTGCATGACATCGTGCTCATGGACTATCGCCTGAACGACCAGACCGACGGTCTGGATCTGCTGCATCATTACCGCGCGCGTCACGGCGAAGGCTTCCTGGGGGTGCTCATCACCGCCGAGCAGGACCCGGCGGTGGAGCGCACTGCGCTGGAGGCCGGTTTCCAGTTCCTCGCCAAGCCGGTGGAGCCGGCCAAGCTGCGCTCCATCCTGCACGCGGCGATGCTGGAACAGGAACGCGCGCGCGTGGTGGGTTGAGCAGCCGCGGCAAGGGAGGCCATCGCCGGTCCGATGATTCACTGGGGCCATCGATGGGCAAAGACGTATCGC
The DNA here is from genome assembly GCA_024510845.1 of Gammaproteobacteria bacterium. Lineage (GTDB taxonomy): Bacteria > Pseudomonadota > Gammaproteobacteria > Chromatiales > Chromatiaceae > MONJU. Next base: position 20,300 of record JANEMA010000014.1, on the reverse strand, counting down.
GCCGTGCCCATCGATGACCTGTCAATCCGACATCCCCGGCTCCGGCAGGTCGAGATCGCGGGTGGCGAGCACCGCCTGGGTGCGGTTCTTGACCTTCAGCTTGCGGAAGATCTCGGTGAGGTGTGCCTTGATGGTCGCCTCGGTGACCGACATGATGGCCGCCATTTCCTTGCTCGGCTTGCCGTCGCGCAGCAGGGCCAGCACGCGCAACTGGGCCGGGGTAAGGGTCTCGACCAGAGCATGGATGTCTGCCGGTGTTTCGTCTTCCGAAGCGCCCAGTTCGGGAAACCACATGTCGCCGGCCAGGACCGCCTGGATGGCCTCGGCCATGCGTTCCATCTCCAGGCTCTTGGGCACGAAGCCGCTGGCACCACACTGCATGCTCATCTGCACCACCTTGCCGTCGTCGTAGGCCGAGATGATGAGGATGGGCAGCGAGGGATATTGCTTCTTGAGCAACAGCAGGCCATCCAGACCGCGGGTATCGTCGAGCTTGAGATCCAGCAGCACCAGGCTGGGCAGGGCGTTGCCGGACAGGGTCGAACTGAGCTGCCTCAGAGTCTCGACCTGGGTGACGCGCATGCCCGGGATGCTGCGTTTCAGCAGGTGGGTCACGGCGTCCCGGAACAGGGGATGGTCGTCGGCTACGATGATATGTGTGCTCATGATCTTCCGTATCTGCAACCGGTACCGGCTGGCGAGGTGCCGTTCCGCGATTATGGTGCCACGTGGGGCTTTCTGGATATTCGACTAAAGTCTAATTGTTCGCCGGCTTGCCTGTTGCCATAGTCGCGCAATGACACCGTGAAGCTGCGCGCCGCCCCACGGGCGACTCCCGCCGCACGGTGTTGGACGCGTCCGTGCCAAGGACCACCATCTCAGCGCCGTCCCGTGGCGGGCCGGCAGAACCGGGAGGATTGCAGAACATGTCTGACGACGACAAGAAATTCGGGACCCTGTCCCGCCGTGGATTCCTCAAGGCATCCATTGCCACCGCAGCGGCGGCCGCTGCCCCCACCATCCTGATCCGCAACGCGCACGCCTTCGTCAACGAACCCAAGGGGGCGACCGTGACCCTGGGCTTCAACGTGCCCCAGACCGGCCCCTACGCCGACGAGGGTGCCGACGAACTGCGCGCCTTCAAGCTGGCAGTCAAGCACCTCAACGGCGAGGGCAACGGAGGCATGCTCAACACCATGAAGCCGCTCAGCCTGAAGGGCAACGGCATCCTGGGCAAGAAAGTGGTTTATGTGACCGGTGACACCCAGACCAAATCCGACGCGGCGCGTGCCTCGGCCAAGCGCATGATCGAGAAGGACGGTGCGCTCATGATCTCCGGTGGTTCCTCCTCGGGCGTGGCCATTGCAGTGCAGTCGCTGTGCCAGGAGGCGGGCGTGATCTTCATGGCCGGCCTGACCCACTCCAACGACACCACCGGCAAGGACAAGCGCAAGCATGGCTTCCGGCACTTCTTCAATGCCTACATGTCCGGTCAGGCACTTGCCCCGGTGCTCGCCGAGGAATACGGCACCGACCGCAGGGCCTATCACCTGACCGCCGACTACACCTGGGGCTGGACTCAGGAAGAGTCGATCAAGAACGCCACCGAGGCGTTGGGCTGGAAGACCGTGGCCACGGTGCGCACGCCGCTGGGCGCCGGCGACTTCTCGCAGTACATCACCCCGGTGCTCAATTCCGGCGCCGACGTGCTGATCCTCAACCACTACGGCAAGGACATGGTCAACTCGCTGATCCAGGCCGTGCAGTTCGGTCTGCGCGACAAGATGGTCAACGGCAAGAAGTTCGAGATCATGGTGCCGCTGTTCTCGCGCCTGATGGCGCAGGGTGCGGGCGATGCCATCAAGGGCATCCTGGGCTCCACCAACTGGAACTGGTCGCTGACCGACGAGGGTTCCCAGGCCTTCGTGAAATCCTTTGGCGCCGAGTACGGCTTCCCGCCGTCGCAGGCCGCACACACCTGCTATGTGCAGACCCTGCTGTATGCCAACGCCTGCGAGATGGCCGGTACCTTCAACCCCTGCGGCGTGATCGAGGCCCTCGAGGGTTTCAAGTTCGACGGCATGGGCAATGGCCCGACCGAGTATCGTGCGGCCGATCACCAGTGCTTCAAGAATGTGCTGGTGGTGCGCGGCAACCAGAATCCCACGTCGCAGTTCGATCTGCTCGAGGTGGTGAAGGAAGTGCCGCGTTCCCAGGTCGCGTATGATCCGAAGATCTTCGGTGGCGAACTGGGCAGCTGCAACGCCTGATCCACCATACGGGGCCGGCCGAGTGACGCACGAGTTTGCGATGGCCTGATGTTCTTCAGGTCATCTTTTTCTGAAGAAGACGATATCTATATGGAAGCGATCCTGCTGCAGATCCTCAACGGCCTGGACAAGGGAACCGCCTACGCACTGATCGCGCTGGGACTCACCCTGGTGTTCGGTACGCTGGGTGTGGTGAACTTCGCGCACGGTGCCCTGTTCATGATGGGCGCCTTCGTGGCGGTGGGAGTACAGAACCTGCTGACCATCTCGGCGCGAGTGCGCGATACCAGCATCACCTTCTTCGATGCCTACAAGGAGACACCCTACCTGGAACTGTGGTGGGGCGATGTCGGGCGCACCATCATCGACTATGCGGTGCCCATCTCGGTGATCGTGGCCATCCCGGTGATGCTGCTGGTCGGCCTGGCCATGGAGCGTGGTCTGATACGCCACTTCTACAAGCGTGACCATGCCGATCAGATCCTGGTCACCTTCGGCCTGGCCATCGTGCTGCAGGAGATCGTCAAGGGCTTCTTCGGCGCCAACCCCATCCCGGTCAATGCGCCGCAGGTGGTGGCCACCAGCGTGGACATCGGCTCGCTGTTCGGCCTGGAAGGCATCACCTATCCCTGGTGGCGCCTGATCTACCTGGGCTTCTCGCTGGCGGTCATCGGCGGAGTGTTTGCCTTCCTGCACTTCACTACCTTCGGCATGGTGGTGCGCGCCGGCATGCACGACCGCGAAATGGTCGGCCTGCTGGGTATCAATATCCAGAATCGTTTCACCATCGTGTTCGGCCTGGCGGCGGTGGTGGCCGGCCTGGCGGGCACCATGTACACCCCCATCCTGTCACCCGACTATCACATGGGCATGGAGTTTCTGGTGCTGTCCTTCGTGGTAGTGGTGGTCGGCGGCATGGGCTCGCTTCCTGGCGCGGTGGCCGCCGGCTTCCTGCTGGGCATATTGCAATCGTTCTTCTCGATGAACGAGATCAAGGCCTACCTGCCGGGCATCGACCAGATCATCGTCTACCTGGTGGCGGTCATCATCCTGCTGGTGCGTCCCAAGGGCCTGCTGGGCAAGGACTGAGGTATCGACATGCAAACCATCGTCGCATCTTCGCGAGCACGAGACATCCTGCTGCTGGCACTGTTCTCGGTCGTGGTGCTGACCGCACCCCTGTGGGCGACGACTATCGGCGCCGGTTACCCGGATCTGCTGCAGAAGTTCGCCGTCTTTGGCCTGTTCGCCATCGGTTACAACCTGCTGTTCGGGCTCACCGGCTATCTGTCCTTCGGTCACGCGGCCTTTCTGGGTGTCGGTTCCTACGCCACCGTCTGGTCGTTCAAGCTGCTGACCATGAATGTGATCCCGGCGGTGTTGCTGTCGGTGGCCATCTCGGCCCTGTTCGCGCTGGTGATCGGTTTCCTCAGCCTGCGCCGCACCGGTATCTATTTCTCGATTCTCACCCTGGCCTTTGCGCAGATGTCGTACAACCTGGCCTATTCGGTGCTCACCCCGATCACCAATGGCGAGACTGGCCTGCGCGTGCTGCGCAACGATCCGCGTGTGCTCGATGCAGCCCTGGGTGTGCAGGTCGAAGGCTCGCCACTGGCGGATCTGTTCGGCATCACGCTCACCGGCTACAGCGGCTTCTACTTCTGCGCGCTCCTGTTGATCCTCGGCTTCCGGGTGTCGCTGCGCATCTTCCGCTCACCCTTCGGCATGAAGCTGGTGGCGATCAAGAGCAACCAGACGCGCATGGAATACACCGGATTCAACCCGCAGCCCTACCTGTTGAGCGCCTTCGTGATCTCGGGCATGTATGCCGGCCTGGCCGGTTCGCTGATGGCCATCGTCGATCCGCTGGCCGGTGCCGAGCGCATGCAGTGGACCGCCTCGGGCGAGGTGGTGCTGATGACCATCCTCGGCGGAGTGGGGACCCTGATCGGCCCCGTCATCGGCGCAGCCACCATCAAGTATTTCGAGAACATCTTCTCGTCGTTCAACGATCAGGTGCTGCAACAGGCCTTTGATTTCCTGCCCGACTGGCTGGCAGATTTCATGGTCACCATCATCTCGCCCTTCGTGGGTGACGGCTGGCACCTGACGCTGGGTGCGCTCTTCATGGTCATCATCATCATCCTGCCCGGTGGCATGATGGAGGGCTTCCGGCGCATCGCCGCACTGTTCGGTCGCAAGCCGGTGAAGGAGGGCCAGGCATGAGCGAGACTTCGCGCAATATCGTCCTGTCCATCCGCGGGGTGAACAAGACCTTCGGGGGACTCAAGGCGCTGTCCAATATCGACCTCGAGATCGAGGAGGGCAAGACGCACGCCATCATCGGACCCAACGGGGCCGGGAAGTCGACCCTGCTCAACACCTGCATCGGTCGCATCCGCCCCGACAGCGGGAGTATCCGTTTCCTCGATCACGACCTGACCGGCGGCAACATGAAGCCGCACGACATCAACCAGCTCGGCATCTCGCGTGTGTTCCAGACGCCGGAGATCTTTCCCGAGCTGTCGCTGCTGAACAACGTGATGATCCCGGCCTTTGCGCACAAGGAGGGGATCTTCCGTTTCAACCCCTTCTCGGCCCTGCGCAATGAAAAGGCCATCGAGGAAGAAACCATGAGCCTGCTCGAGGACTTCGGCATGGCCGATCAGGCACACCATCATGCGGGCAACCTGTCGCGCGGAAACAAGCGGCGCCTGGAGCTGGCGATGTGCCTGATCCAGCATCCCAAGCTGTTGTTGCTCGACGAACCCACCGCCGGCATGGCGCGGCACGATACCAACCGTACCATCGAACTGCTCGAGAAGATCAAGCAGAGCGGCATGACCAAGGTCATCATCGAACACGACATGCACGTGGTGTTCAGCCTGGCCGACCGCATCAGCGTGCTGGCGCAGGGCGCCATCATCGCCGAGGGGGAGCCCAACGAGATCAAGGGACATCCCAAGGTGCGCGAGGCCTACCTGGGGAGTGCAGAGATATGACTTTTACCACCAAGCAAGCACCCAAGACCCCGCCGATCAAGGCGCGCGGCCCCTCGCCGGCCTTCTTCTCGGCCTGGGATCTGCACAGCTACTGCGGCGAGAGCTATATCGTGCAGGGGGTGAGCTTCGACATCCGCGAGGGCGAGATCCTGGCCCTGCTGGGCCGCAATGGTGCCGGCAAGACCTCCACCCTGCGTACCATTGCGCGGGTGGAGACGCCCGAGATGAAACACGGCGAGGTCTGGCTGGATCACCAGCCGATACACGGGATGGCCAGCTGGCAGGCCGCACGTGCCGGCATACAGCTGGTGCCCGAGGACCGGCGTATCATCCCGGGACTCACCGTCGAGGAATCACTGGACCTGGCGCAGATCGCCCCGCCACACGGCTGGACCAAGGAACGTATCTACGAGCACTTCCCGCGCCTGGCCGAGCGTCGGCAACAGGAAGCGGTCACCCTGTCGGGTGGCGAGCAGCAGATGCTGGCCGTGGCCCGCGCCCTGGCGCGCGATGTGAAGCTGTTGCTGCTCGATGAACCCTACGAAGGCCTGGCGCCGGTCATCGTGCAGGAGATCGAGCGCATCCTCGAAGGCATCCGCGAGCTGGGCATCACCACCATCATCGTCGAACAGAACGCCATCGCCGCCCTCAACCTGGCCGACCGCGCGGTCATCCTCGACATGGGGCAGGTAGTGTTCGACGGCACCGCCCAGGAAGTCCTCGACAACCACCAGCTGCGCGAGGAGTACCTGGCGATCTGACCTGGGCTTGCCGTCCCCGGGCCGAACCATTCGCGACAAGAACGCCGCTCAGGTTCGCAGGATATGATCTGGCCATTCGCTACTTCTTGAATGCTTCCCAGTGCTCGTCGAGCCAGATCACCTTGTCGGCATAGGATTGCAGGTCAGGGGACAGGCTGTCCGGGAATCCCGAGACCCAGATCTCCTTGTGAAGCTCCTCCTTGGCGAAGGCAATGGCGTCCTCGAAGTCGCCGTCGCCGGCGGAGAGGATCAGGCGGGAGTACTGGTTCTGTGCCGCCAGTTTCACGATCAAGGTTGCAATCCCGACGTCGACCCCCTTCTGTACCGGGCGGTCGAACGAATGGTTGCACTGGGGGCATTGATGATGCATGTCCTTCAGCTTGTACAACTTCACCCGCATCTTGGGTCCCCGGGGAGGAGCCGTTTTCAGCCAGGAGTGGAATGAATCCTGTGCATCGGTCGGCGGATAGGATGTCGAATTGATGTAGAACGACTCGGCGAAGCTTCCATCAGACTCCGATTCCAGCAACTCCTTCAGCTTCAGGTAATCGAATTTACCTGGACAGGCCTTTATCAGGTAACCGGCATCGGCGATCCAGACGATCCTATTCACTTTTCGTTACCCTCAGATCGCCCGCGGTGCGCCCTTGGCGTCACGGGCATCGGCGATGGTCTGCATGCTTCTGGTCGCGCTCACGCAGCCGAGTGGGATCACCAGCAGGGTGAGCAGGGTGGAGACGAAGACACCGAACATCAGTGAGATGGCCATGCCCTGGAAGATGGGATCGAACAGGATCACGCTGGCGCCGCCGATCAGGGCGAAGGCAGTGATCAGGATCGGCCGGGTACGTGCCTTGCACGACAGGATCACCGCCTCGCGCACGTCGCGCCCACAGCGGATCTCCTCCGCAGCGAAGTCCACCAGCAGGATGGAGTTGCGCACGATGATGCCCGCCAGGGCGATGAAGCCAATCATCGATGTGGCGGTGAAATAGGCGTTGGTGCCGGTGATCTGGGTGATGATCCAGTGTCCCGGGACGATGCCCAGCAGAGTCAGGGGGATGGGTGCCATGATGATGGCCGGCACGGTGAAGTTGCCGAACATGCCGACCACCAACATGTAGATCAGCACCAGTGCCACGCCAAAGGCGGCCCCCATGTCGCGGAAGGTCTCGTAGGTGATGGTCCATTCACCGGTCCATTCGAAGCCCGACTGGCCGTTGGCTGGCGGTGGGCCGGTCATGGTACCGGAGAGTGTCTGATCGTCGGGAGTCACGTAATCCTGCAGGGTTTCGTCGATCTTCATCATGGGGTAGATGGGTGCACCCAGGCGGCCGACCGCATCGCCGACCACGTATTCCACCGGTCGCAGATCCTTGTGATAAATGATCGGGTCCTCGGCGATACGTTCCCAGTGACCCAGTTCGGCCAGCGGGACGGTCACCCCGCCCGGTGCGGCGATCGGCAGATCGCCCAAGGCTTGCGGATTCGCGCGCAGCGTCAGCGGGGCCTGGAGGGTGATCCAGGTGGGCTCCAGGACGTTGTCGGTGCGCCGGTCGGTAACCCTGTATTCGCCCATCACCATGGCCAGGTTCTCGACGATGCTGGCGGTGGTTACCCCCTTGGTCGAGGCCTTCTGGGCGTTGATGACGAAGCGCCATGCAGTGTGGGGCTCGGCCATGTAATTATCCACATCGGCCATACCCCCGGTCTGCTCGAAGAGCCTGGTCATGTGGCGTGCGACTTTGCGTCGGGTTTCGGCATCGGGACCGTAGATCTCGGCCACCACCGATTGGAGCACTGGCGGCCCGGGCGGCATCTCGGCCACGGTGATGTGAGCGTCATGGGCATCGGCGATGGGCTCGAGCAGGACGCGCGCACGTTCGGCCAGCTCGTGACTGGAGACGTGACGCGCATGCTTGTCCACCAGTTGCACCTGGATCTCCGCCTGCCAGGGCTGCTCGCGCAGGTAGTAGTGACGCACCATGCCGTTGAAGTCGAAGGGGCGCGCGGTGCCTGCATAGGTCTGCAGGGCGATCACCTCGTCGATCTTGCGCAGGGCTTCTGCCATCTCACGTGCCACGTTGGCGGTCACCGGAAGGGCTGAGCCTTCCGGCAGGTCGATGACAACGGCGAACTCGGGCTTATTGTCATACGGCAGCATCTTTACTGTGACCGCAGTGGTATAGAACAGGGCGCAGACGGCGAAGAAGGCACCGATCAGGGCGAACAGAAAGCCATATCCGAACAGCCGGTTGTCGAGCAATGGAGGCAGGATACGGCGGAACAGGCGCTCGATGCGCGCGTTGGCGGCGTGTTCCCTGTCCTCAGCCTGTTCCAGCCGTGCCATGGACGGGCGGATACGCATCACCAGGTAAGATGTGAAGGCAAAGGCTGCGAACAGGGAGACGATCATGGCCACCGAGCCAAGCACAGGGATGGGCGCCATATAGGGTCCCATCAGGCCACGCACGAAGGCCATGGGCATCAACGCGGCGACCACGGTGAAGGTGGCGATGATGGTCGGGTTACCGACCTCGCGCACCGCGTCGATGGCGATCGACGTAGAAGGTTCGCCCTTGAGTAGCCAGCGTCGATAGATATTCTCGACCACCACGATGGCGTCGTCCACCAGGATGCCGATGGAGAAGATCAGCGCGAACAGTGATACCCGGTCGATACTGAAGCCCATTACGAAGGCGGCGAACACGGTCATCAGAATGACCACCGGGATCACGATGGTCACTACCAGAGCCGGCTTGAAGCCCAGCGTCCACCATACCAGCAGGGTGACGATGCCGGTGGCGATCACCAGTTTCATGAGCAGGGCATTCACCTTGTCGGCAGCGGTCTGACCGTAGTTGCGGGTGACCGCCACCTCGACCTGTTCGGGGATCAGGTCACCCTTGAGTGTCTCGACCCGTTCAAGAATGGCCTCGGCCACGGTCACGCCGTTGCTGCCTTGCTTCTTGGCGATGGCGATGGTGACTGCGTTCTCGCCGTCGGCGATGTGGTCGTCCTCCAACGAAGCGGCAATCGCCGGGCCAGTGAAGTAATTGACATAGTGCCGTGTCTCCTCCGGTGCCCAGCTCACCTCGGCCACGTCGCGAACATAGACCGGGGCCCCGTCTTCCACCCTCAGCACCAGATTCTGCACGTCCTGAGGCGTGCGCAGGAAGGCACCGGCGTAGATGCGGAATTCGTGATTGTCCTGCTCGCCGCGGCCGACCTGACGCTCGAGATTGGCATGGCGGATACGTGCCACGATCTCGTCGGCGGTGACACCATGGCTGGCCAGTTTCCCTGGCCGGACCTGGATGCGGATCTGGTCGTTCTGACTACCAACGATGAAGCCCTGGCCGGTATCCGGTATCTGCTCCAGCTGTTGCAGTACATTGCTCGCCAGCTTACGCAGACTGGCACTGTCGATCTCGCGACTCCACAGAGTGAGAGTGACGATGGGAACGTCGTCGATGCCCTTCACCTTCACCAGTAGGGGGCCCTGAATGCCGGGTGGTATCTGGTCGAGATGCGAGGCGAGCTTGTCATGCACCTTGACGATCGAAGGCCCGGCAGCTTCGCCCACGCGGAAGCGGACGGTGACGATGCCCTGTTCTCGCATGCTCGCCGAATAGACGTGCTTGACGCCGGGCATCTCGGACATGATGCGCTCCAGCGGCTCGATTCCCTTGGCCGCCACCTGCTTAGCCGAGGCACCAGGATAGGCAAGAAAGATGTCCACCAAGGGCACCGAGATCTGTGGGTCTTCCTGGCGCGGGGTGAAGACCAGACCTATGATGCCCATGCCCAGCATGGCAAGAAACAGCAGGGGTGACAGCGGGGAATGGATGAACGACCGGGCGATGGTGCCGGCCAGACCAAGTTGCTGGTGTTTGTTCACGGAAACCTCGGTGGACATGGCATGGCCTCAGCCTTCGTTCGGCATGTTCGGGGTGGTGGTCCGGTCCGGTCCGGTGGATGCCACCGGCGCAATCACCTGGCGGCCGGCCTTCAGACCTGCTGGCGGCTGGTCGATGACGCGGTTGCCCTCGCGCAGGCCTGACAGCACCACCACCTGGCCCTGGGCGAGTGCCTCGCCAAGGCGTACGACCCGCAGGTGCGCAATACCTTGCTCGTCGACGCTGAACACCAGGGGCATGCCGCCCTTGCGGATCACCGCGCTGGCGGGGATGGCCAGCTGCGCGGTCACTTCGGCGCCACGGTCGGTGACCAGCACCTCCGCATACTGCCCGGCGGTGGCGTGGGCGCCAGGCGGCAGTGCCAATTCCACGCGAATGGTGTGGCGGTGCAGATCGGCACTGGGGTGGATGCGACGTACCCGCGCCGAGACCGGCTCGCCGCCGTTGTCCAAGCGCACAGGCAGGACCTGGTCGGGCATCAGGTGACGGGCCAGGTGCACCGGCAGATCTGCCTCGACCTTGAACAGAGCGGCCTGACTGTAGCCCACCAGTGGCTGGCCGGGCTGTACGGTATCGCCTTCCTCCACGTATACCTTGTCGATTACCCCTTTGAACGGCGCCACGCTGCGAGTATCGCGCAGTCGCGCCTCGACCTCGCGAATGCTGGCGTCCGCCTGGCGTAACCGGGTACCTGCCTGCGCCAGACGGGTCTGTACGTCGATCATGTCGCTGTAACGTTGCACGCCCTGCTCACGCAGGCCCAGTGCGTCCTGCATGGGCGCACCGAACATCTGGTCCATCATGGCAGGGAATCCGAAGCCGCCCGGTGCGGTACGTACTGCATCCGAGCGCGGCGAGTACAGCTCCTGCCGGTATTGCGCCTGAGCGCTCCGAATGGCAGCCAGCGCAGACTCGCGGGCAGCGATGGCCGATTCGCGCTGGGCCAGCAGGGCGTCTTCGTCGAGCGCGATCAACACTGCGCCGCGCGCGAAGACGTCGCCTTCGCGTCCTGCAATGTGCTTCACCCTGCCTGGCATCTGCGCTGTGAGCTGTACTGTACGAAGGGGCGTGATCGTGGCCGCGATGGAGACAGTGAGGTCTGCCTGCTGGCGCACTACCGGCACGATGTGAAGATCGGGCATGGAAGGCGGCCCGGCGGCGGGCGAGGGTGATACGGCCAGCGCCAGACCGAGGGCAGCGAGGAGGGAAAGAGTACGCATCTTGGCAGACCTCCGGACCTTGGGGTTCCCAGGTGGGGCAGGGCATCTTGGCGTTCCTGGCCACCGAATGTTTATGGTTTGGATACCGAGCCGGTCCACTCAGGACCGCTGGCCCCCGCGCAAAATTCCGGGGGCGCACGACGTTACTGAAAATGCCAGGAAATGGCAAGGTGGAACAGCAGTTTGTGTCAGAAGAAAACAGACAGTCCATACCGGACTCATAGTGCATGATTTATCAGGTTTCCTGGTTATCGGGGAGGTGTGCCATGAGACGGAGCAGAACGGCTGCAGAAATTCTGGAAAATGTGACGGGAGAGGTGTTCTCGTCACGAATATCCGACCTGGGGAGGAGTCTTCTGCAGACGGCAAAGGTGTTCCCGCCGCGAAAGGCCAGGGGTTCGGGGCTGTGGAATCACCTGCGGGTGGTGTAAAGTCCCGGCGCATATGCAAGCTGTCGTTTTCACAGTCCGTTGGTAAACGCGTCCATGCAATGGACGCGCCTGCTCTCGCGCAAGCGCCTGGGCTCGGATGCCGAGCCGTCGCCGGACAGTGCACGCACGGATTTTCAGCGCGATTTCGATCGTGTGGTGTTTTCCTCGGCGTTCCGGCGCATGCAGGACAAGACTCAGGTGTTCCCCCTGTCCAAGGTGGACTACGTACGCACCCGCTTGACGCACAGTCTCGAGGCTTCGTGTATAGGCCGGTCTCTCGGCACCCTGGTGGGGGAACAGGTGATTGCACGGCACCGGCTACGAGGTTTCGAGGCGGCGGACTTCGGCAACGTCTGCGCTGCGGCCTGCCTCGCGCACGACATCGGCAATCCGCCCTTCGGGCATTCCGGGGAGGATGCCATTCGGCACTGGGCCGAGAGCGCCGACTATGGTGCACCCCGTGTCGCCGGATTGCGTGGCAGCCAGCGCGAGGATTTCCTGGCCTTCGAGGGCAACGCCCAGGGCTTCCGTATCATCACCCGACTACAGAACCCCGACAATCCGGGCGGCCTGCAACTCACCTGTGCCACCCTGGCAGCTTTCACCAAATACCCGCGCGAGTCCTGCCTGGAGGGAAACCGCTTCGAGGGAGTGAGCGCCAGGAAACAGGGCTTTACCGCTGCCGAGCGCCTTTCCTTCGGCCAGGTGGCGGAGGAGGTCGGCTTGCTCCGCCGGGACGAGCACTATGCCATCTGGTACCGACACCCACTGGCCTTTCTGGTGGAGGCGGCCGACGACATTGCCTACCGGGTGGTCGACATAGAGGACGGCTATCGTCTGGGCCATTTCAGTTATGACGAGGTGACCGGCGCCTTTCTCGACCTGCTACCCGACCGCGAATGTCAGATGACACGGCTCGGTGGCATCCGAGAGGCCAAGGACCGTATCGAATTTCTGCGTGCCAAGGTCATCAATCAGATTATCGGACAGGCGCTGGTCTGTTTCATGGACAACGAGCAATATATCCTCTCCGGCCGGTTCGACCGGCCGCTGCTCGACGAGATACCGGCGCCCGCCCGGACCGGGGTACTGATCGAGATGGCGCGCCAACGTATCTATTGTGCGCCCGAGGTGGTCAGCATCCAGGCAGCGGGTTTCCAGGTGATCCACGATCTGCTCGAGCGCTTCGCGCAGGTGCTCGACGACGTGGCCGGGCATGGTAAACAGGCTTCGCCGCGCAGCCAGATGCTGATGCGCCTGATCCCCGAGCAGTTCATCGGTCGCGACCGGGTGCCGTCACCCGACCCTTACCTGCGTCTGCTGCTGTTGACCGATTTCATCTCTGGCATGACCGATTCCTACGCGGTCAGCCTGTACAAGAAGGTCACCGGCATCTCCTTGCCGGGAGGCTGAGATGTCCGGTGGTGGCGGGGTTGTCGAGGCGCTGATCGAACCTGATGGCGCGTCTGCGCGACCCGCAGGAAGGCCGTCCCCGGGATCATGCCCAGGATTGGCGCAGCCTGGTTCCCTAATGCCATCGGGCAGGGTGACCCGCGACACCGTGTGCGAGAAACTGGGCACAAGGATCTGGATACCTTGTCGCTGGAGTATACAGAAGCCGCCTGGCAGGCGGTCAAGGAAGGGAAGATAAGGATGATGTATGGAAGGTGGAAGAGATTCCGGGGTATCTTCCTGCTGGTGTTGCTCGCCGGCTGTGCCGTCAATCCGGTGACCGGAAAGAAGGAACTGGCACTGATCGGCGAGGCCCAGGAACTGGCCATCGGCAAGAAGAACTACGGCCCGTACCGACAAGCCCAGGGGGGTGACTATACCGCCGATCCTGCGTTGCTTGCCTATGTGCAACGGGTGGGGCAGCGCCTCGCGGCAGTGTCCGATCGCCGGCTGCCCTACGAATTCCGTGTGGTCAACGACAGCTCACCCAATGCCTGGGCACTACCCGGCGGCAAGATTGCGGTCAATCGTGGCCTGTTGCTGGCACTGCGGGACGAGGCCGAGCTGGCGGCGGTTCTGGCGCACGAGATCGTACATGCTGCAGCACGACATACCGCACAGTCCATGCAGCGGGGTATCTTCCTGCAGGGGGCGCTGATGGCGGTGGGTGTCGCCCTGAAGGGTTCGGACTACCAGCAACAGGGCAATCTGGGTGCGACCATCGGTGCCGATCTGGTGAAGAGCCATTTCAGTCGCGAGGCGGAATCCGAGGCCGACGCCTACGGCATGCGCTACATGCTGCGTGCCGGCTACGATCCGGCCGCTGCGGTCAGCCTGCAGGAAACCTTCGTGCGCCTGTTCGAAGACAGGTCTCCCGACTGGCTGGACGGTCTGTTTGCCTCGCATCCGCCCTCTCGCGAGCGGGTGGCCGCCAACCGTCGCCTGCTCGCCAAGCTGGGCGAGCCGGGGGGCGAGCGTGGTCGTGAACGTTATCGGTTGGCGATTGCCCACCTGCGGCAGGTACAGCCGGCATACGAGGCCTATACCCAGGCGTGCAAGGCGCTCGAAGTCGGCAATATGCAGCGTGCACTGGCATTGCTGGACAAGGCGATGCATATCGAGCCGAAAGAGGCATTGTTTCCCATCCTGCGTGGCGAGATCCATAAGCGTCTTGGCCACCAGCGCGAGGCCCTGTACGATTTCGACCACGCGCTGGCACTCAACCCCGACTACTATCTGTCACGGGTGCAGCGCGGTCTGCTTGAGCATGAACTGGGGCGACATGCCGAGGCCGAGCGTGATCTCGAGGCCAGCATTGTGCTGCTGCCTACCGCCGATGCCTACTATGGCCTGGGGCTGATCGCCGAGCAGCGTGGCCGGACCCGTGAGGCCCTGGGCTATTTCCAGGCGGTGGCGACCTCGGGCTCGACGATGAGCGAGGACGCGGCGCAGCGCCTGGCCCTGCTGGATCTGGCCGATCATCCCGACCGTTACCTGAAGGTCAGTCTGGGGTTGCACGGGGATGGCCATCTGTTACTGCGGTTGCGCAATGCCAGTGCCGTGTCGGTACATGGCATCCAGGTGGTGATTGGCCGCTCCGCAGGGAGACATCTGGAACCCCTGCACACCCTGCGCCTGCGAGGCCGCCTTCCCGCGGGCGGTGAGCAGCAATTCGATACCGGCCTGCGGTTACGTGATGCCGCCGAGACACGTGGTCTGGTGGCGCGGGTGATTGCGGCGCGCCCGCAACGCTGAGGGGAACATGAGTTATCTGCGACACATACGCGCCTGCAACGCACCGGTCACCGAGTCGTTCCTGCCCTGGTATATCGATGGCCGGGTGTATGGATGGATCCGCCCGGCCATGGCTGCCCATCTGACCGACTGGCCGGACCTGTTCACGCACCAGGACGGGGCCCTGTACACACCCCTGGCAAGGGTGCCGGAGCTTACCGGGCGACTGGCCGTAGTGGCCGGCGATCTGGCAGCCCGGGGCGTGGTGACGGCACTGCTCGACGAGCCCTATCCGATCACCGTGGGCGGGCGAGAGCAGGCCGTGGCCACGGTGGATCGTGCCCTGGCCGCACCGCTGGGCCTGCGTTCCTTCGGCCAGCACCTCAATGGCTATGTACGTGATGGCGAGCGCATCCTCATGTGGATCGGCCGACGCGCACGTGACCGCCTGATCTTTCCCGGTGCGCTGGATCAACTGGTCGCCGGAGGCCTGCCGCACGGTGTCGATCTGTCGGAGAACCTGGTCAAGGAATGCGCCGAGGAGGCCGGCATGCCAGAAGCACTGGCCAGCCGTGCCCGTCCGGTCGGCGTGCTGACGTACAATCACGTGGCCAAACGCGGTTTTCGTCCCGATGTGCTGTATTGTTACGACATGGAACTGCCGGCGGACTTCGCGCCCCACAACACCGACGGTGAGGTGGAGGAATTTCTCCTCCTGTCGCTGGAAGAAGTGGCACGCATCGTGCGTGAGACCGATGAATTCAAACTCAACTGCAATCTGGTGATCATCGATTTTCTGGTGCGTCACGGGGTAATCGGTCCGGACCATCCGGATTACCTTGCGATCGTCATCGGTCTGCATCCGGCAGTGGGCATGCCCGAGACGAGTAGGGAATTATGAGCAGGACATTCAAGATACTGGTGGTGCTGGGGATGCTGTGGTGCCTGGATGCCTGGGCACGTCCACAGACGGTGGCAGAGGAATCACTGCACGCGGACGAACAGCAGCGGCGTACAGCGCTGGTGATCGTGCAGGTGCTCGAAGGATTCCATTACACCCGCCCACACATCGATGATCGGCTCTCCCGCGACGCCTTCGCGCGTTATCTGGAGACACTGGACCCCAATCGGATCTTCTTCACGCAACAGGATATCGCCCGCTTCGATGCCTATCGTGACCGTTTCGATGATGCTCTGGTCAAGGGACGGCTGGAAGTGCCGTTCGAGATCTTCCGCCTGTTCCGGCACAAGGTGGAACAGCGCGTGACCTACGCCATCGATCTGCTGAACGACCACGATTTCGACTTCAGCCGCGACGAGGAGTATGTCTTCGACCGCGAGAATCAGCCCTGGGTGCGCAACGAGGCCGGGCTGGATGACTTGTGGCGCAAGCGGGTAAAGAACGACATCCTCGTCGAGCGTCTGGGCGACAAGCCATTCGAGCCAGAGAAGCTGGTCAAATCCTATGAGGGCATGCGCGACCGGGTGCGACAGATGAACGCCGGCGACGTGTTCCAGGCCTTCGTCAACGCCATCACCCTGAGTATCGAGCCGCACACCAGCTACATGTCACCCGAGGTATCCGAGAATTTCGACATTGGCATGCGCCTGTCGCTGCAGGGTATCGGCGCGGTGCTGCGCAGCGAGGACGGCTATACCAGGATCATCCGTACCGTGGTGGGCGGGCCCGCAGCGCGCAGCGGAAAATTGCACCCCGGCGATCACATCGTCGGTGTCGCCCAGGGACGTGACGGGCCGATGGAAGACGTGGTCGGCTGGCGCCTGCAGGACGTGGTGGAACTGATCCGCGGTTCCAAGGGATCGGTGGTGCGACTCAACGTCATCCCCAAGAGCGAGGGCATCGGTGGACGGGCACGCAAGGTGGTGCTGGTGCGCGACACCATCAAGCTCGAAGACAAGGCGGCCAAGGCCAAGGTGATCGGGGGACCGGAGTACGGCGGGCTCAAGATCGGTGTGATCGACATCCCGGCCTTCTACCGTGACTTTGCCGCCCAGGCGGCGGGCAAGCACAACTTCCGCAGTACCACGCGCGATGTGCGCCGCCTGTTGCTCGACCTGAAACAGCAGGGCGCGGACGGCATCATCATCGACCTGCGCCAGAACGGTGGTGGCTCCCTGGCCGAGGCCACCGAATTGACCGGCCTGTTCATCGACAAGGGCCCCGTGGTGCAGATCAAGGATGCCGCCGGGCATGTCGAACTGGAGCGAGACAGGGACCCCGGCGAGGTCTACGACGGGCCGCTGGTCGTTCTGGTCGATCGCAACAGCGCTTCGGCCTCCGAGATCTTCTCCGGTGCCATCAAGGACTACGGACGCGGTCTCATCGTGGGTGAGACGACCTTCGGCAAGGGCACGGTACAGACTTTGGTCGACCTGGCCCATTACCTGCGCAGCAAGGAAGACCTGGGGCGGCTGCGTCTGACCATGGCGCAGTTCTTTCGTGTGCTCGGTGCCAGTACACAGCATCGGGGCGTGAAACCCGATATCGAATTTCCCACCGCCATGGGGACTGCCGATCACGGTGAGCGGGCACTCGAACATGCCATACCCTGGGCCACCATCCAGCCGGTGATCGGTCCGCCGCGCATCACTTTTCCGATTTCCTGGTTACGTGAACGGAGCGAGGAGCGCATTCGCGACAATCCCGGTTTCCGTTATCTGATCGATCGGGAAAGGGAGTTCATGAAGATCCGCGAGATCAAGAGCACCTCGCTCGATGAACAGACCCGCCGTGCCGAACGCGAGGCACGTGAGCAGCGCCTTCTCGCCCTGCGCAATCGTCTGCGTACCTGGCGTGGCCTGCCACTGCTCGGACGGCTGGATGAAGATGACGACGAGGATGAGCGGCTGGCGCATCCCGATGAAGATCCCGAAGGGATCGAACGCATCATGCTGGAGGAGACGGCGCATATCCTCGTCGACTGGATCTGCTCCCACCAACCGCCGCCCGCGCGGGTCACTGCGCATGATCGCTGAACACTGCCATGGCCAGGCGAGGTTGCCTTGTTTTCGTTGACCGGTGAGCGTCTGGCACGCCTGCGTGAGGCCATGCCGCCTGAAATCATTCGCCAGACCTGCATGGGACTGGAGAAGGAGAGCCTGCGCGTGGCGTGTGATGGCGGTATTGCCACCACCCCGCATCCACGCGCCTGGGGGGCAGCTCTCACCCATCCCTGGATCACCACCGACTATTCCGAGGCACTGGCCGAGTTCATCACTCCGCCGCTCGCCAGCTCGGACGCGGCGCTGGACTTCCTGGCCGATCTGCAGAGCTACGCCTACCGCCTCCTCGATGGCGAGTTTCTCTGGGCCACCAGCATGCCCTGCATTCTTGCCGGCGAACAGGGCATCCCCATTGCCGATTATGGTAATTCCAACCTGGGGCGCATGAAGCATATCTATCGCGTGGGGCTGGGCTGGCGCTACGGACGGGTGATGCAGGTGATTGCGGGGGTGCACTTCAACTGGTCGTTGCCCGACTCCTTCTGGCCCGCTTACGCCAGGCTGCTGGGGGAGACGGATGCCGATGCCCTGCGCAACGATGCCTATATGGGCATGGTGCGCAACCTGCAACGCATCGGCTGGATCGTCCCCTATCTGTTTGGTGCCTCACCGGCGGTGTGCAAATCGTTTTTCGCCGACGGCACCAGTCCTCTCTCGGTGTTCGACGAGGACACCTTCTTCGAGCCCCATGCCACCTCGCTGCGCATGGGCGATATTGGATATCAGAACAAGAAAGAGGATGGCCTGGGCATCCAAGTCTGTTACCGCGACGTGAAGGCCTATGCACAATCACTGCTGCATGCGGTGACCACGCCTGCCGATGCCTGGGAGCGCATCGGCATCAAGGTGGAAGGTGAATATCGGCAGCTCAATGCCAACCTGTTGCAGATCGAGAACGAGTATTACAACACCGTGCGCCCCAAGCAGGTGCCAGGCTGTATGGAGGCGCCGGCGGTCGCCCTCCTGGAACGCGGTGTGCGCTATGTCGAACTGCGTTCACTGGATGTCGACGCCTATCATCCGCTGGGCGTGGACGGGACACAGCTCCGCTTCCTCGAGGCCTTGATGTTCAGTTGCCTGCTGGCCGACAGCCCGGGGCTGTCGGGTGACGAGCTGCTCGAGATCAACGAGAACATCCTGCGCGTGGCACACCGTGGCCGCGAACCGGGTCTGAAGCTGCGCTGTTGCGGCAATCCCGTGCGACTGTATGACTGGGGGAAGCACATCATGGATGCAGTGATGCCGGTAGCCGAGTTCCTCGACTCCCTGCATGGCAGCCATGACTACGAAGATGCGGTGGACGATCAATTGCACAAACTGCTGAATGTCGATCTCACGCCCTCGGCGCGCATGCTCGACGAAATGGGTGAACGTGGCGAGAGCTTCTATCAGTTTGCGCGCCGGCTCTCGACCACGCATCACCGCTATTTCCGTGAACGTGCCCTGGCATCGGAGAAACTCGATGAGTTCGACCGCTTGGTCGAGCAGTCCTTCGTCGACCAGGCCCGCCTGGAGGCGGCCGACGACCGCGATTCCGATCGTTTTTTCGCCGACTACTTCGCCCAGACCCATCAGGCGATAGCCGCACAGGAGACGACGAAAGAATGAACGACTGTGGTTGTGGAATCAGGATAAGCGACCGCGAACAGACTCGGGTGCTGTGGTTGTTGCTGGCCATCAACGGCGTGATGTTCGTTGTGGAGCTGATCGTTGGCCGGATCGCCCAATCCACGGGACTGATCGCTGATTCCCTGGATATGCTGGCCGATGCCACGGTGTACGGCATCAGCCTCTACGCAGTGGGCAGAAGTCTGCACCACAAGGCCCATGCCGCGCTGTACAGCGGCATTGCCCAGGGCCTGCTGGGCCTGCTGATCCTGGCAGACATCCTGCACCGCGCACTCCATGGCAGCGAGCCGGGGTCGCTGCTGATGACAGGCATGGGCGTGATGGCACTGATCGCCAACGTCTGGTGCCTGCTGCTCATCCAGAAACACCGCGGGGGGGAGGTGCACATGCGCGCCAGCTGGGTATTCTCCAAGAACGACGTCATTGCCAACAGCGGTGTCATCCTTGGCGGCCTGCTGGTATGGCTGCTCGACAGCCGCTGGCCCGACCTGATGATCGGTGCCCTGATCACCGTGATCGTGCTGCGCGGCGGGGTGCGCATCATTGCCGATGCCCGCTCCGAGCTGGCCACCGGGCCCGGAACCGCTTGCAGTGATGAACGTTATCGCAGCGCTTCCTGCAACGGTGATTGAAAAGGGGAGGGGTGGTCGTGTCTTGCGGGGACAAGCGCGGTAACGGCATCGAAGCCCCAGCCAGATACGGATCGGCAGTGACTCCGATACATGCGCTCAAGAAACCGGCGGGAGAAGAACTGACGAAATGCGAGCGCCAGCACGAATATTGCGTCCGAAATGCAGTCATTACTCCCCACCCTCGAATTCATGGTTACCGAACTTCAGCACATTGCAGTTTTCCTT
>JANEMA010000013.1 GCA_024510845.1 Gammaproteobacteria bacterium | reverse complement strand
ATCAAAATCCGATTCAAACAGCCGATCTTGCACGATCCGGTATTTCTCAAATTCGCTTTCCGCATGGGTTTTGGCGATTTCGGCACTGACCTTTCCGGCATCCTGCAGGATTTCCCTGTCCCACAGCTTCAGAAACCCGCTTAGCCGTTCTTCCCAATCCGCCATGGTCATGGGAATTTTTCTCATGGCCTGGACTTCAGCCATGTCGAGATAGGCGGATACGATTCGTTGCATTTGGGCCAGTTCGTATTCCGAGAGATAGTTCTTGGCTGTCGAGACATCATATCTGTGAATCTTGCCTTCGGGCGCGCCTTCCCAGTGTGTCAGGCCCATATGTTGTTTTGTGTGGTCGGCGCGGTTAACTATGACTTCTGCCGCGGTATTGCCATGAATGGCATAATGCATCTTGTTCTGGACGGCGGAAAAGAAGCGTTTTGTAGCCGTTGCCGAGGGGTCGTAATCCAGCGCCGTGGCGTAAATATCGGTGATTTTCTGGTAGAACTTGCGCTCGGACAGGCGGATTTCGCGGATCTTTTCGAGCTGACGTTCAAAATATTCATCGGTCAGGATACTTCCGCCGTGTTTGAGCCGTTCGGCATCCATGACCCAGCCCTGAATCGTGTAATCCTTTACGATCTGGTTGGCCCATTTGCGGAATTGTACGGCGCGCTCATTTTCAACTTTGAAGCCCACGGCGATAATGGCGTGCAGGTTGTAGTGTTCTACTTGCCGCCGAACCTGTCTGTTTCCCTCCGTTTGAACTATTAAGTATTTCTTAATCGTTGTCTCGCGCTCGAGTTCGCCGTCCTCATAGAGGCGTCTAAGATGTTGATTTATTGCGGGAACTGTAACATCGTAAAGGGTCGCCATCATCTTTTGGCTCAGCCAGATATTTTCATCCTCGTAGCGCATTTCAATGCTGGTTTCTGACTCCCCTCCAGCGGCGACAAACGTCAGGTATTCGGCTGCCGATGAGCGAACGGTTGGTGGCGTTTTCCGGCTCATCGCCCGATCTCCATCCGTTTTCCGGCGTGATTTTCCAGCAACAACGCCATTTGATGTATGGCGACCTGGTTGAGCTTTTGCAGTCGCTCCGCCGGGTTCAGCCCTTCCTGAATGAAGTGGACGTTCAGGCTTTCGAGGTTGGCGAGGCAGACCAGCTGGGAGACGTTGGCGAAATCACGGATATTGCCCTGTTTCTCCGGGTTTTCGTCTCGCCACTGCTTGGCAGTCTTGCCGAACAGGGCCATGTTGAGGATGTCGGCTTCGGAGGCATAGACCTGGTTGATCTGTGAGCGGGTCAGCGTTTTCGGGATCAGGTGCTGCTGGATGGCATCGGTATGAATCCGGTAGTTGATTTTGGTAAGGTTGCGGCGGATGTCCCAACCGAGCTGTTCCTGCTCGATCTCTTTCAGGCGCTGGAATTCCTTGATTAGGTAGATTTTGAATTCAGCACTGATCCACATGCCAAATTCAAAGGCGATATCCTTGTGAGCATAGGTTCCGCCATAACGGCCTGCTTTGGCGAAAAGCCCGATTGCATTGGTCTTTGCGACCCACTCCTTGACGCTGATTTTATAGCTATTCAGACCGGCCTGGCTCTTAATTGTGGCATATTCGCCATAATTAAAATCAGGATTGTGCACCTTCTCCCAGATACCCAGAAACTCAACGGTATTTCGATTACGCAGCCAGTCGGAGATGAAAAAATCGCCATCTTTGGCTTTGAGCATGTCGGTTAGTGATATGAAATCCATTTTGTTTTGCGAAAAGATGGTAATGGCCGTTCCTTGTACGTCAATGGTTCGATTTTCCCTCATCTCTCTATCTCCTTGAGCCTCTCCGCCATCTTCACCCGCACCTCGGCCAGTTCCTTCTCCAGCTGTTCGATCTCCTCTTGCACCGCGTCGATGTCGATCTCCTCTTCTTCCTCGAAGGTATCCACGTAGCGCGGGATGTTGAGGTTGAAGTCGTTTTCGGTGATCTCGTCGAGGTTGGCGAGGTGGGCGTGTTTCTCCACCTCCTCGCGGGCGCGGCAGGTATCGACGATGCGCTGGATGTGTTCCTCGCCCAGGGTGTTCTGGTTCTTGCCGGGCAGGTAGTTCTCCTTGCCGCTGGCGTCGATGAACAACACGTCGCGGCGGTTCTGACGGGCGCCGCCCTTTTCGCGGCTGCGGTCGAAGACCAGGATGGCCACCGGGATGCTGGTGGTGGGGAAGAGGTTGCCGGGCAGGCCGATGACAGCGTCGAGGAGGTTCTCCTCGATCACCTTGCGGCGGATGCGGCCCTCGGCGCCGCCCCGGAACAGCACGCCGTGGGGGACGACGACAGCGACCCGGCCTTCCTTCTCCAACGCGGCCTCGATCATGTGGCTGATGAAGGCCCAGTCGCCCTTGGACTTGGGCGGGACGCCGCGCCAGAAGCGGTTGAAGCGGTCGTTCTGGGCTTCCTCCGCGCCCCACTTGTCCAGCGAGAAGGGCGGGTTGGCCACCACGACGTTGAATTTCATCAGGCGGTCGTTCTCCACCAGCGCCGGGCTGGTGAGGGTGTTGCACCATTCGATGCGGGCGCTGTCGGCGCCGTGCAGGAACATGTTCATGCGCGCCAGCGCCCAGGTGCTGCCGTTGACCTCCATGCCGAACAGGGCGTAGTCGCGGCTGCCCACTTCGTGGGCGGCCTCGATGAGCAGGCCGCCGGAGCCACAGGCGGGGTCGCAGATGCGGTCGCCCGGTTTGGGGGCGGCAAGTCTGGCGACCAGCCGCGAGACGCCGTGCGGGGTGTAGAACTCGCCGGCTTTCTTGCCGGCGTCGGAGGCGAAGCGCTCGATGAGGTAGATGTAGGTGTTGCCGATGACATCCTCGGAGACGCGGCTGGGGCGCATGTCGAGCTGGGGCTTGTGGATGTCCTCCAGCAGCAGTTTGAGGCGGCGATTGCGGTCCCTGGTCTTGCCGAGGTTGGCCTCGGAGTTGAAGTCGATGTTGCGGAACACGCCTTCGAGCTTGATCCGGTTGGCCTCCTCGATGGCATCCAGCACCATGTTGATGAGTTCGCCGATATTGGGTTCGTTGCGGCGTTCGTGGAGGCTGTAGTAGTCGGCGATGAAGCTGTCGGCGACCTTGCCGCTCTCCTCGTCCTTCAGTTCGATCCGCGGCAGGACGAAGCGCTCCCGCTCCAGCCTGCGGCGGATGCGCACATCGTCGTCGCCATATTGCTCGCGGTATTTTTCGTAGTGGTCGCGCCAGGTGTCCGAGATGTACTTGAGGAACAGCATCACCAGGATGTAGTCCTTGTACTGGGCCGGGTCCACCACCCCCCGGAAGGTGTCGCAGGCCGCCCAGGCAGCATTGTTGATGTCTTTCTGGTCGATTTTTGGGCTCATGCGTCCAGACTCCCTATAAATCTTGAATCAGGAGGGCTTGCGCCCTCCCATTTTGTTAACCCTTGATGTTTCGCGGATCGTGGCCGTGGCTGTCCTTCCGCTGGATTTCGCCGTTCTTGCCATGGATGACAAGCTCGGATCCCTCGTGACGACTCTGGGCGCGTGCAGCCTCTTCCGCCTCACGCTTGGTACCGTGCACACTGGATGCCCGTTCCGCGCCACCCTTCTTGTTGGCCCAGCCATCCTTGTGGGGGACCACATGCCGGGTGCCGCCCTTGCCGCTGCCTGATTTCTTTGCCATGCCATTTACTCCTATTCGCAAGATCACTTGTGAACCAGCCTGCCCGGTGTTGCCGCACCGGGTAGGCCACCCAAACCCAGTGACCGACTTCACTGGGACTCCAATGCGGCCTGTATCAGAATTCCGTCCATATACCGCCTCCGCTTGTCCGCAAGCCGTGCCATGAGCCGCTGTTCCTCAGTCGCCAGGTCGGCCAGTTCGACGATGGCCTGTTGGCGCTCAAGCGGGGGAACGATCACTGCCAGCTCCGCCAGCGACTGCTTGCGAATCATGCGCAACGCGGTCCCCACCGCCCGGCTGGCGAGCCGGGCCCGGGTGGCCGGCAGGTTGATGAACCAGGCGAGGTAGGCGGGAAGAACACCTTCCCGGGGCCGGATCCGCAGCAGGGGGGCGGCAGCAATTGCTGCTCCGAGGTCTTGGGTGACCAGTGCAGCGGTATGGGTTTGACCGCGTGAGCGAAAGAGGAGATCCCCGGGGCGCACGAGCTGGTGGGGTTTGACCGGGGTGTGCTCGATTCGTGAAAGGCCTGTCGGGTCGACGCGGTTGTCGTCGGTGAGGTCCTTCATTTGAACTACCGACAGGTTGCCATCCGGCCTCGTGTGCAGGCGTGTGCGGAAGGCATGGCCCGTGGCGATTTCCGCGATCTTGCCGAGGGGGGCGGCAGACCCGTTAGTGTGCAGTAAAGTCGTTTCTGTAAACATGAAGCCGAAGGTAGCCGATGATGCTGCCCAGGTCAAGCCACATGACGCAGTAAATCGATTACTGTGCGTGAATCGACTTCATCCCACTGCCCTGCGCGGAGACCCGCTCTTCGGAGTATCCTTGGATCCATGGATATCGACACCGCTTTCTTCACGGGAACCAGCTCCGGCCTCGGCCGGGGATTGTGCGAGACACTGCTGGATGAGGGAAGCACCGTCTTCGGGTGCAGCCGACGGCTTTCGGATCTGCCGGGGCTGCATCATGTGCGCTGTGACCTGCGCGACCACGAAACCGTGCCCGGGTGTCTGGCCACCTTGCTGGAACCGGCCGAACGGCTCGACCTGGTGGTACTCAACGCCGGCGTGCTGGGACGTATCGAGCTGCTGCACCACCTGTCACTGGACGAGGCCAAGGCGGTAATGGATGTCAACCTCTGGTCGAACAAGACGGTGATGGACTGGCTGCATGCCTGGGGTCGGCCGGTTCGCCAGGTGGTGATGATCTCGTCGGGTGCCGCTGTACTGGGCAACAAGGGCTGGGGGGCCTACGCCCTGTCCAAGGCGGCACTCAACATGCTGGCAAGGCTATACGCACACGAGTTTCCCGACACACACATTTGTGCACTGGCGCCCGGCATCATCGACACCGCGATGATGGATCACCTGTGCGACGAGGCCGATGCCAATGCTTTCCCTGCGCTGCAACGGCTGCACGCAGCGCGCGGCACCGGGGCGATGCCCTCGCCGCGCGAGGCGGCACGCCGGATCCTGTCCGTGCTTCCCGCCCTGCGCGAGCAGCCGAGCGGCAGTTTCGTGGATATTCGTCAGCTGATCGATCCGGAAGGCTACGCCCGCCTCTACGGAAAGGGTTGAGCTGTCTCGCCCCCCTGGCCGGTACGATGCCGGAGGGTCGGCCATCGACAGGGCCTGTACGGCGCTGCCCGTGGCATTCGGGGGAAGCACTTCCATGCTGGATTGTCCCAGTGGCACCCTTCTGCCTTCTTCGTTCCTTCGCCAAAGGCGCCCGGTGCACTGTACCGGGTGAACCTTGTCGCATTCTTCGGGCCGATCAGCCAATTTCGAAAACACAGTTGCTGTTAGAATGACATCGACCAACAGCATGGCAGACTACTCATGGGCCAACCCACCATCGCCTTCATCGGTTCCGGCAACATGGCCGCGGCCCTGATCGGCGGCCTGATCACCGATGGCATTCCGGCGGAGTGCATTATTGCCTCCGACCCCGACCCTGCGCGCCGCAAGGCACTGGCCGCCAGTGCCGGCATCCATACCCTGGAGGACAATGCCGAAGCAGTTGCCCGTGCCGAGGTGGTGGTACTCGCCGTCAAACCCCAGGCACTGAGGGAGGTCGCACGTGACCTGGCAGAGGCGATACAGCAATACCGCCCGCTGGTGATCTCCATTGCCGCCGGGATACGCAGCGATACCCTGCAACGCTGGCTGGGTGGCGGCGTGTCCCTGGTGCGCAGCATGCCCAATACCCCGGCGATGCTGCAGGCCGGCGCCACCGCATTGTTCGCCATTCCCGAGGTGACCGGGACACAACGCGAACAGGCAGAATCGGTGATGCGCGCCGTCGGCCTGGTACTGTGGGTGGATGATGAATCGCTGATGGACGCCGTCACTGCACTCTCGGGCAGTGGCCCGGCCTATTTCTTCTTGCTCATGGAGGCCATGGAGCACGCCGGAAAACACCTGGGCCTGCCGGCGAACACCGCCCGCCTGCTAACCCTGCAAACGGCACTTGGTGCGGCTCGCATGGCCATCGAGAGCAGCGAAGACCCGGCCGGCCTGCGGCACCACGTGACCTCGCCTGGCGGCACTACCGAGCAGGCGATCAAGCGCTTCGGGGAAGAAGACCTGGAAGGCGCCGTATTGCGCGCACTCACTGCTGCGCGCGACCGCTCCATCGAGCTGTCACGCCTGCTGGACGAGGAATGAACCATGGGTGAAGGCTATCTCTCCACACCGCTGATCTTTCTGGCCCAGGTGGTCTTTGGACTGTATGCCCTGGTGGCTCTGCTGCGTTTCCTGCTGCAACTGGTACGTGCCGACTTCTACAACCCACTGTCACAGTTCATCGTACGCATCACCAGTCCGGCACTGGTTCCGCTGCGCCGGATCATCCCGCCGGTCGGCGGCAGGGATACTGCCTCGTTGGTGCTGGCCTGGCTGGTACTGGCATTGCAACTGTTGCTGATCTTTGCTATCGCCGGCCAGGGCTTCCAACCACTGACAGCACTGTTTCTGGCCATCCCGGAACTGATTGGACTGGCAATCGACGTCTTCCTCTACAGCATCTTCATCCTGGTGATCATCAGCTGGATCAATCCCGGCAGCTACAATCCGGCGATCAGCATACTCGAAGCCCTGACCTACCCGCTGATGGCGCCAGCGCGACGCCTCCTGCCACCGATCGGCGGGCTGGACCTCTCCCCCATGCTGGTGATGATCGGCCTGGTATTGTCCAAGATGCTGCTCATCCCCCCTCTGAAGGCGCTGTTGCTGGGGCTGCTCTGATGTCGGACGCATGGTGCCTCCGGGACGGCGAGGACCTGCTGCTCTGGGTCAAAGTCCAGCCTCGTGCCGCCCGTGATGCCTTTGCCGAGGTTCTCGACGACGCCATCAAGGTGCGCATCACCGCACCGCCGGTCGACGGGAAGGCCAATGCCCACCTGAGGGCCTGGCTGGCCCGCCAGTTTCGGGTACCCAAATCGGCGATCCACATCGAGACCGGAGAGTCATCCCGTCGCAAACGCATTCGCATTTCTGCTCCTTCCCTGATTCCGCCTGCGCTTTGCGACAGTGCCGAGGATGCAAAGACAATTATTTACGCAAAGGATTGACGGAAGGTCTGAAAAACCGAAAGTACCCGGACTCCAACCCAGCCTGCACCGGAAAGGACAGGGGGGCATGGCGGTTTCGCCACTGGAAAAACAACTGGCCGGATTCGCCCGATGAAAACGTCGCTGGAGAGCATCATCGATATCACGCCACAGGCACACCCAGAAACAGATCCACAGCCTGCCGGGGCGAGCATGTCGTGCCGCCTGATCCGCGGCATCTTCCGTGAGGTCCGGCACCCCGACGTCGGCACATCTGCTGAGAACTCCCCTCCCCGCCCTGTCTGAATCGGACAGGTCCGTACCACAATCTGGAAGCCGAGAAGGAAATACACCATGAAACGACTCGTCCTGATCCCCCTGCTGATCCTGTTTTCCGGGCTGACTCTGGCGGAAAATGTCACCCGCTCCGCCGGTTATGCCATCCACCACAACGCCTTCACCACCGACAGCCTGGCACCCAGGGTGGCCCACAGCTATGGTATTCAGCGCAGCACCAGCCGTGGCATGGTGAACATCACCGTGATCCGCGAAACCACCGGTACCACCGGCACGCCCGTCAAGGCCAGGGTGAAGGTCTCGGCACACAACCTGATGGGTCAGGTACGCAACATACCGGTACGCGAGGTACGCGAGGGAGACGCCATCTACTACATCGCCGACTTTCCGGTGGCCCACCGGGAACACCTGACTTTCGAGATCGACGTATTGCCCGAGAGACGGGACACCCCGTTGCACGCCCGCTTCGATCAGGAATTCTTCACCCGTTGAACACGCGCCAGAGTTGCCACAGGCCAAAGGCAACCACCAGCATGCCTGCGGCCTGCCTCACTCCGGAACGACGAACGAAACCCTGCACGGTCGTGGCCGCCGCCCCCATCAGCAGCAGATTGGGGAGGGTGCCCAGCCCGAAGAGCAGCATCAGCAGCGCGCCCTGAGGTGCACCACCGGCCGAGACCGACCAGATCAGCACACTGTAGACCAGCCCACAGGGCAGCCAGCCCCAGAGCACACCCAGCGCCAGCGCCTGGGCGGGACGCCGCACCGGCAGCAGACCGCGCCCCCAGGGCTCGATACGCCGCCACAGCATGCCACCGGCCTGTTCCACGCGTGCCAGCAGACGCCACCAGCCGCCCAGGTACAGCCCCAACAACACCATGAAGCCGCCCGCAAGCCCCAGCAGTACCTGTTGCGCCTGCTGCACCGGCAGCAGCCCCGAGAAGAACACCCCCAACCCGCCGGCGATGGCGCCGGCCAGGGTGTAGCTGGCAATCCGCCCGAGGTTGTAGGCCAGCAACAGAGGCCAGCGCGAGCGTTCGGCCGGCAGCCCCAGCGAAAGGGCACCCACGATACCACCGCACATGCCCACGCAGTGCACACCACCGAGCAGCCCCACCAGCAGGGCACCGAGCAGACCGGCCTCAATCATCCTTCACCTGCACCTCGGTCCAACGCCAGGCTGCGACCACCAGCAGTAACACCGGCACCCCGACCAGTGCGGTAAGGGTAAAGAAGGCCGGATAGCCCAGACGGTCGACCAACACCCCCGAGAATCCCCCAAGGAACTTGGGCAACAGCAACATGACCGAGCTGAACAAGGCGTACTGGGTGGCCGGGAAACGAATGTTCACCAACCCTGAGAGATAGGCCACGAAAGCCGAAATGGCCACCCCGGCAGCCAGGTTGTCCATGCCCACCACCGCCACCAGGCCCCAGAAATCATGCCCGCGCGTCGCCAGCCAGGCGAACAGCAGATTGGTTGCCGAGGCCAGTACGGCGCCAGCGAACAACACCACCATCACCCCGAAGCGATAGACCGACAGTCCCCCCAGGAAACCACCGAGAATGGTCATGTAGATACCGAAACCCTTGGAAATCAGCGCGATCTCGTCCTTGGAAAACCCCATGTCCTTGTAGAACACGTTGGCGATGGCCCCGAGCACGATGTCCGACAAGCGGTAACCGGCAATCAATGCCAATACCAGCGCAGCCTTGCCGCCGTGACGCCGAAAGAACTCGGCAAAAGGCTCCCAGACTGCGCTGCGAAGCCAGGCAGCCAGGCGTTTCGAACGATCACCCACCAACGGCTCGGGTACCACGGTGCGTTCGGGTTCCGGCGAAAACAGCGTGGTGAGGATACCGATGCCCATCAGCAGGGCCATGCTGCCGTAGGCCACCAGCCAGGGCCCTTGCTGGTAACTGGCCTCGTCGGGATCAAAACGCGCTGCGATCCACAAGGTCCCGGCCGAGGCCACGAACATGGCAACCCGGTAACCGGTGGTGTAGAAGGCCGTGAGGATGCCCTGCATCCGTGTGCCCGCGCTCTCGATACGGTAGGCATCCACAACCACATCCTGGGTCGCCGAGGCGACCGCCACCAGCAACGCCAGCCAGATCACCCGTTCGAGCTGCCAGGCCGGATCACTCAACGCCATCCCCAACAGACCGCAGGCGACCACCAGCTGGGTCACCAGCAGCCAGGCCCGACGACGTCCCAGTGCGAGGGTGAGCACGGGGAGGGGCAGGCGATCGACCAGCGGTGACCAGACCACCTTGAAGGCATAAGCCAGCGCCACCCAGCTGATGTAGCCAATGGTGGAGCGGTCGATGCCCGCCTCGCGGAGCCAGAACGACAGGGTACCGAACACCAGCAACAGCGGCAGACCGGAGGAGAAACCCAGCAGGCCGATGCGCAACACCCGCCAGTCTCGCAGGTGCAACAGGGCTTCGCGCCAACCGATACGTGGTTCAGTCTTCGAATGCATAGTCCATGATCAACGGTGCATGATCGGAAAAACGCTTGCGCTTGTAGATGCTGGCAGACAGGACGTGGCCGGCCAGATCCGGCGTGATCACCTGATAATCGATGCGCCAACCCACATTCTTCTCCCAGGCACGCCCGCGATTCGACCACCAGGTGTACTGATCGGCTTCACGATCGACCTGACGGAAGGCATCGACGAAGCCTGCCTCTCCGAACAGGTGGTCCATCCAGGCACGCTCCTCGGGCAGGAAGCCCGAGTTCTTCTGGTTGCCGCGCCAGTTTTTCAGATCTTCCCGCTTGTGTGCGATATTCAGATCGCCGCAGATGATCAGCCGCTGACCCGACTCGCGTCGCTCGATCAGGTGCGGCAGCAGCCAGTCGAGCACCTGGAACTTCATCTGCTGACGTTCTTCGCTGGACGATCCGGAAGGCAGGTAGAGCGAGACGATATGCAGATCACCGAGGCATACCTCGATCCAGCGCCCCTCGCGATCGAACTCGGGGCGCCCCACCCCCTCGATCACCGTGTCTGGCTCGCGCCGGCAGTAGATGCCCACCCCGCTGTAACCCTTCTTCTCGGCCGGGTGGTAATGGCAATGAAAGCTGGGCGGCCAGTACAACGAATCCCCGAGTTGATGAACCTGGGCCTTGAGTTCCTGCAGACAGACCACATCGGCCTTCTGCCGGCGCAGCCAGTGAAAGAAGCCCTTGCGGCCCGCCGAGCGGATACCGTTGAGATTACAGGTGATGATGCGCATTCGTCGCATTATACTGGTACCTCACCACGAATGAGGCCCGTCATGCAGGACTTTCGACGCGACTTTCTCGACTTCGCCCTCGAGTGCGGCGTGTTGCGCTTTGGCGGATTCACGCTGAAATCCGGGCGCATCAGCCCTTATTTCTTCAATGCCGGCCTGTTCAACACTGGCGGCGCCCTGGCACGTCTGGGCCGTTTCTACGCACAGGCCATCGTCGAGGCCGGCTTCGATTTCGACGTACTCTACGGCCCGGCCTACAAGGGCATCCCGCTGGCCGCGGTCACCGCCGCCGCACTGTTCGAACACCACGACATCGACAAGCCCTATGCCTTCAACCGCAAGGAGAGCAAGACCCATGGCGAGGGTGGTCGCATCGTTGGTCACCCGCTGGAAGGCCGCATCCTCATCATCGATGACGTCATCACTGCCGGCACTGCAATCCGCGAGTCCATGGATATCATCACCACCGAGGGTGCCATCCCAGCCGGCGTAGTCATCGCGCTCGACCGACAGGAACGGGGCCAGAGTGAGCGTTCCGCCATACAGGAGGTAGAGGCCGATTACGGAATCCCGGTCGCTGCCATCGCGCAGCTGGAAGATCTCATCAGATACCTGGAACAACGCGGTAACGAGCAGGACCTGAAAAAGGTCCGTGCCTATCGCACCGAGTACGGCATCTGAAAGATTTCCACGAAGAACACGAAGACGGCTCCCTCTGGCTTTGCCGCTGATCCGGCAGCGCTTTCGCTGAGTTCCTTGCCACGCAAGGCATTCTTTGTACTCTTCGTCTCCTTTGTGGTGACAGAAGAAGTCACCCCAGGATCAGCCTGATCCCCACCAGCACCGTCACGATCTCGAACACCCGTTTGATCCAGCGGTTACCCTGGCGGATGGCCAGGTGTGCACCGAGATAGCCACCAGCCAACGAACCCGCCAGCAGGACGGGCAGCCAGTCCCAACAGATCTTGCCAAGCAGGCTCAGAGTGAATGCCCCGGTAGCGTTCCAGAACAGGCCGACCAGAATCAACGTATAAGCAACGGCCTGTTTGTAGTCGGCACCGAACCAGCGTACCAGCCAGAGGGTAACGAACAGCCCGGTGCCCGAAGTGAGCGAGCCGTTGAGGGCACCGATGAGAAACAGCACCAGACCACCGAACCACAACCCCTGGCCATTCTGGTGTTGCAGGCGCATCTCCAGTCCCAGCTCCTTGCGAACAAAGGAGTAGATGCCCAATCCCAGAGTAAGCAGGCCCAGCGCGACCTCGGCCCAGTGCCCGGGAACCCGGAGAATGACCGAGGCACCGAGTACCACTCCCGGCAGTCCGGTAGCGAGAATGAACAGCACGAAGCGCGGTTCGAGACGATCTTCCCGCAAGTGGCGCAGGGTGGCGCCCACCCCCAGCGCAACCGAAGCAACCTTGTGCGTCGCCAGGGCAATGGCAAAAGGCAGCCCGAGAAAGATCAGGATCGGCAACTGCAACAGGCCTGCCCCACCTCCGATAAAGGCCGAAAAGGTGTTGGCGACCAGAGAAACGATGAAAAGTATGAACTGATCCACGGACGCCCCGGATGTAAGCTCGATACCCGCGCATTATAATGAGCCCGTGTGCAGCGTTTCGCGATCGATGTGTATTACATGAGATTCCGTTCCGCCTGATCGATGTCACTGTGTTCTCTGGCGGTCATGTTCGCGAGCCCCGCGGCGGGCGTGACCTGCTGCGTCGGTTCGTCGGGTTCTGCTGCACATCAAGGAAGACACCACATCAGTCGGCAAATAACCCCACCTGCAACACCAGCCACTCGGCCTCCCAGGCCGCCAGGCAGGAACGCTCGAAACGCGATCGCCGAAATTGGTGCAATCGACCTTCGAGATAAGCCGTGAGCAGGGCGGCCCCTGCCTCGGGCGCCACGTGCAGACGGCCATCGCCGCGCAAGGCCAACTCGCGCAGAATCTGGCGCAATTGCAGCTCGATACGATCGAAGAACTGCTGCACCCGTTCGAGCAACCGCTCACGCTCGCCAACCAGTGCATCCCCCAGAAGGACGCGGGTGATACCGGGATTGCGATCGGCAAAGCCCAACAGCAGGTAGAGCACCCGGGCACAACGAACACGGGTGTCTTTCTCGGCCTCGAGGATCTGGTTGATACGCACGAAAACGGTTTCCTCGGCAAAAGTGATCAAGCCCTCGAACATGCGGGCCTTGCTGGGAAAATGTCGATACAGGGCCGCCTCGGAGACACCCACCGCGCGCGCCAGCGCAGCGGTGGTGATACGTTCTCCGGGATTGACCTCGAGCTCACGAGCCAGGGTTTCGAGAATCAGCTGTTTGCGGGACTGTCTCGGCATGTCAGCGAATCAGGGTTCCCACACCCTCGTCGGTAAACAACTCGACCAGTACCGCATGTTCGACCCGGCCATCGATGATGTGTGCACTGCGCACTCCCGACTTGACCGCATCGAGCGCACAGCGGATCTTGGGCAGCATGCCACCATGAATGATGCCATCGGCGATCAACCGGTCCACGTCGGCAGTAGTCAAACCCGTGAGCAATTCGCCGTCGGCCCCCAACAGGCCGCGGGTATTGGTGAGCAGAATCAGCTTCTCGGAACCCAGCACCTCGGCCATCTTGCCGGCCACCAGATCGGCATTGATGTTGTAGGAGAAACCGTCCTCGCCCACCCCGATGGGGGCGACCACGGGAATGAAATCGCCCTGCACCAGCATGTTCACCACCGAGGCATCGATGCTCTCGACCTCACCCACATGGCCTATGTCGATGATCTCGGAAGGCCGTTCGTCGGTCTCCGGCAGGGTCATGTGCAGCTTACGTGCACGGATCAGATCACCGTCCTTGCCGGTCAGCCCCACCGCCTGTCCGCCGTGCCGATTGATGAGATTGACGATGTCCTTGTTGACCAGGCCACCGAGCACCATCTCCACCACGTCCATGGTCTCGGCATCGGTGACCCGCATGCCCTGTACGAACTCGCTCTCCTTGCCCAGGCGCTCCAGCAGGCGACCGATCTGCGGCCCCCCCCCGTGCACCACGACCGGATTGATACCAACCGTCTTCATCAGTACCACGTCGCGTGCGAACCCGGCCTTGAGACGACTGTCGGTCATGGCGTTGCCACCATATTTGATGACCACGCTACGTCCCACGAAACGCTGTATGTAGGGCAGTGCCTCGGTGAGTACGTGTGCGACATTGCCCGCCGCTTGTGCATTCAAACCCATGGGAAACATTCTCCAGACTACTCGGTTCGGTATCGACGGCCCGGATCGGAAGGGAAGATCCCTTGCCCGGGAGCACCTGCTGCATCAGTTCGCGGAAATGCTGCTCGATCGTCTCCAGCGCCGCCGGGGAGCGGGCATCGAAACGGGATACCCGCGAAAACAGGTATTGGGGGAACGCACCAGATCCCGGGCATCATCGAACCCGATGCGCAACCGAGCAGCCTTCGGCTTGTCGGCAACTGCCACGGGGCGCAGCGTTTCCCGGGCAACCATCTCCCTGCCATAGGCCTGTTTGGTCATTCCGCTGAGCAACAACATCACATCGCGCACCATCGATGTGCGCGGCACATGCTCACTGGCACCGTGCCATTCCGGCATTTCCAGACAATTGCCGCTATGCCCATCAGTGCCGCCCTGAATGTCCGAATCCACCGGCTCCGCGCTCACTGCTCTCGAATGCCTCGACCTGCTCGAACACTGCACGCACCACCGGCAACAACACCAGCTGGGCGAGGCGCTCGCCCACCTCGATACGAAACGTTTTTTGCCCCCGGTTCCAGCAGGAAACGTACAGCTGCCCCTGGTAGTCGGAGTCGATCAGCCCCACCAGGTTGCCCAGCACGATGCCGTGCTTGTGGCCCAGTCCAGAGCGCGGCAGGATCACCGCCGCCAGCGAGGGGTCGCCGATGTGGATGGCGATGCCGGTGGGGATCAGCTCGGTCTCGCCGGGCGCCAGCTCCAGTGGCGCCTCGAGCATGGCCCGCAGGTCCATGCCGGCAGAACCCTCCGTGGCGTAATCGGGCAGCGGAAACCCGCTGCCCAGGCGCTCATCGAGGATCTTCAATTGTAGCCTGTGCATCCATACTCTCCGCGATCACCGAGACCAGTTGCTCGGCCAGTCGGGTCTTCTGTTGCCGGGGCAGTTCGAGCCATCCCCCCTCCCAGAGCACCAGCAGTGCATTGTCGTCGGTTTCGAATCCTTCGCCCCCACCAACCAGATTGGCGGCGATCATGTCGATTCCCTTGGCCTTCCGCTTGGCCTCCGCATGCACCGCCAGTGCATCGGTCTCCGCAGCAAATCCCACACAGAAGGGACGATCCGGCAAGGCAGCGACTTCACGCAGGATATCGGGATTTCTTACCAGCTCGAGCCGCAAGGTCTCTTCGGTCTTCTTTATCTTCTGATCCACTATCTGGCGCGGACGGTAATCGGCTACTGCCGCACAGGCCACAAACAGATCGACCCCGGTCACTGCATCGAGCACGGCCTCGCGCATCGCCAAGGCCGTCTCCACCGAGACACGCCGCACCCCAGACGGCACGTCCAGACTCACCGGACCGCTGACCAGGATCACATCCGCCCCTTCGCGGACCAGGGCCTCGGCCACTGCATAGCCCATCTTGCCCGAACTCCGGTTGCCGAGGAAGCGGACCGGATCGAGCGGTTCACGTGTAGGTCCGGCGGTGACCACCGCCTTGCGCCCGATCAGACTCCCTTGTCCCAACCACTCGCCGACCCGAACCAGCAGTTCGGCCGGCTCGAGCAGGCGACCCGGTCCCTGGTCACCGCAGGCCTGCTCTCCCTCGGCCGGCCCCCATACCCGCACTCCACGCACACGCAGCGCCTCGACGTTGGCAGCCGTCGCCGGGTGTCTCCACATATTCCGGTTCATGGCTGGCGCCACCGCCAGTGGCGCCTCACTGGCCAGGCACAGGGTAGACAGCAGATCATCGGCCAGACCGGCATGCAGGCGTGCCAGGAAGTCGGCGCTCGCTGGCGCCACCAGGATCAGTTCGGCCCAGCGCGCCAGTTCGATATGCCCCATGGCCGCCTCGTGTGCGGGATCGAACAACGACCGACGCACCGGCCGCCCCGTGATCGCCTGAAAGGTCGACCCGCCGATGAAAATGCCCGCCGCCTCGGTCATCACCACCTGAACATCGGCACCGGCGCGTACCAGCAAACGCGCCAACTCGGCGGTCTTGTAGGCAGCAATGCCCCCGGTCACGCCTAGCAAGATGTGCCGGTCACGCAGTCGAAAGTGATCACTCACAGTCATGAGCCCAAGTGTACTTGCTACCCCCCAGGCACGCCATAAGCTCTGGTTCCGATTCTCTCTCTCGTTCTACCTGCATTGTCCGGTCGGCGGGTATCCCCACCTTCGAACAAGGTTTGGCTGGTGACATGTACAGGGCTGGTAAAATCCTTTCACCTCATCGGCTTTCAGGGGCAAAACCATGAGCATACGGGACTGGCCTGCCGACGAGCGGCCACGCGAAAAACTGCTGACACATGGCGCGGAAGCGCTCAGCGACGCCGAGCTGCTGGCGATCTTTCTGCGTACCGGGGTCAAGGGACACAGTGCCGTGGACCTGGCGCGCGAACTGTTGACACGTTTCAGCAGTCTGCGTGCATTGCTCAACGCCTCACGACACGACTTCTGCGCCGCACCGGGACTGGGCGATGCCAAGTATGCCCAGCTGCAGGCCGTGCTGGAGATGAACCGACGCCACATCAGCGAACGCCTGCAGCGCAGAGCCACCATCGATGAACCGGAGAAATGCATCGACTACCTGCGGGCCCACCTGGGTGACCTCCCAAGTGAATGTTTCGCGGTACTGTTCCTCGACAACCGCCACCGGCTGATTGCCTTCGAAGAGCTGTTCCACGGCACCATCGACGGTGCCAGCGTCTATCCACGCGAGGTGGTGCGACGCTCCTTGGCACACAATGCCGCGGCAGTGATCCTCAGCCACAACCACCCTTCGGGAGTCGCCGAACCCAGCGAGGCCGACCGCCAGGTCACCCTGCGCCTGCGCGACGCCCTGGCCCTGATCGACGTGCGCGTGCTCGACCACATCGTGATCGGCGACAACGAGCACTGTTCGCTGGCGCAACGCGGCTGGATCTGATGACCTGCCTTGCACCGGCCGGCCGGAGACTCGGTTGTACTGTTGACAACGAATAGAACTGTCCGGTTTTGCAGCGTATTTCAAGGTATCCACTTCGAGTTCAGTATCGATGCGCTCGCACTATGCCCCACTGGTTTGCCAGGCGAGACAACTCCCGCAAATGGTTCAACGCTGCATTCGGATGCTCACCTTGTTTCCCTCCTGGCGGGCAGCGACGGTGAGCCCCTTCTCCCGGCAAAGCACCGGGGGAATCCAGGCCCCTTCAACCACCAGCCACGGCCGGCCAGACAGCCAGCGTGTCACCCGCCTCGAGCGGACGGTGCCGCTGCGAAGGCGGGAGGAAAACACCGTTGACGAGAAGCAGATGGACATCCGCCAAAGGCACGCCGTAGCGCTCCAGCAACTGGATGGGCGCGGTGCCCTCCGGTACCTCCAGCGTCACCGCATGCCTCTTCGCTTCCGGCGGCAGATACACCATCAGCGAGGCGTAGAGTTTGAACGTCACCGGCATGGACATGCTCAGGGCACCGTGGAGACCCAGGCCTCCATGAAGCGCGTGGGATTCTCCATCAGGTGCTTTTTCCACACACCCAGGTGCCTGCGGCT
Source organism: Gammaproteobacteria bacterium (assembly GCA_024510845.1). GTDB lineage: Bacteria > Pseudomonadota > Gammaproteobacteria > Chromatiales > Chromatiaceae > MONJU. Next base: position 24,608 of record JANEMA010000013.1, on the reverse strand, counting down.
CTGGATCAGGCCACGCAACGCCCCCACATGCTCGGTGATGCCCAGGGTGATGCCACCGATGAGATGGTCGCCGTCGAACCGGAGCTTTACATAACGGCCGCTCCGTTCATCAAGCAGGCTGGCGGAATCGCCACCCTCTACCCCCATCCACTGGCCGTAAGAGACCGAGATGAGCCCCAGGGTGTCGAGCACGTTCATGTCGAGGCTGCCCACATGGGTCGCCTCCCGCCCCACCATGTTCAGCGCGGCCACCCGCGCTGTCTCCACCGCCATCGGCTGGATGGCGTGGACACCCCGGCCACCCTGCCAGCTCGCGCCCTCGCACACGTCGCCCGCCGCATAGACATCGTCCACACTGCTGCGCTGATGTGCGTCGACCCGGATGCCGTTGCCGATCTCCACGCCGCTTTCCTGCAGAAAGCCGACGTTGGGGCGCACGCCGGTGGCCACCACCACCAGATCGGCCTGCATGGGCTCGCCTGGCTCGCAATGCAGCCACAACCCTTCATCACCGGGTTCGATGCGGGTGATACGGGTGGAGGTACACACCTCGATGCCCTGGTCGATGCACCACTGCTTGATGAGGTTGCCGGCCACCTGGTCCATCATCCGCGGCACCATGCGGTCGCCCGCCTCTACCACGGTCAGGCGCACACCGCGCAGTTTCAGCGCCTCCATGATGATGCAACCGATGAAACCGGCACCCATCAGCACCACCCTGGAGCCGGCCTCGGCCGACTCCATGATGTGGTGGGCATCCTCCAGCGTCCAGCAGTGATGCACCCGCGGCAGATCCACCCCTTCGATGGGCGGATCGACCGGCGAGGAGCCGGTGGCCAACAGCAGCCGGTCGTAATCGAGGGTGGTGCCGTTGGCCAGAGCAAGGGTTTTGCTCTCGGCGTTCAGCGCCTCCACCCGGGTTTCCAGCTGGCCGACCCTCTGACGCTCGAAGTGAGTGGTATCGTGACGCAACCAGGTCCCCTCCTCACGGATCTGGCGTGCCAGAAGGTAGGGAATGGCCATACGGGAGTATGCCGGACCCGGCTCGTCGCCGATGAGCAGCACCTCGCTCGCACGGTCATGGGCGCGCAGGGTTTCGGCCGCCACCACCCCCGCAGGCCCTCTGCCGACTATCACGTGACGCATTCAGACAGCCTCCGCTTGACCTTCAAAGTCCAAGACGCTCGAGGGTCTCTTCCCTGGGCACACCGCCCTCGTCCCAACCACGCAACTGGTAATACTCCGGCAGCATCTTGTCCAGCTGGTTCACCAACCCCTTGGCCGGTCCACTCTTTACCGGCTCGCTGACCAGCCGTTTGGGTAACCGATCATCCTTGCCGGTGAAGCCGGCCGCGATGTTGAACTGCCGCTCCAGGTTCCAGATGCGCTCGCCCATCTCCAGCAGGCGATCGAGACTCCAGTCTCCTTCGCAGGCGGCATCGATCTGAGGCTGGATATCTTCCAGGCTCCAGGCGAAGGTGCTGAACAAACAGAGACCGGAAGCGTCCACCGTGGCGGTGACATCCTGAAACGCCTTGACCAACGCCGGCTTGCCGTCGGTCACCAGCGGATCGGTCTTTTCCGGTATGCCCAGCACCTCGGACGAAACCGTGTAACTGCGCAGGTGACAGGCCCCTCGGTTGCTGGTGGCATAGGTGAGGCCCATACCCTGGATGCCGCGCGGATCGTAGGCGGGGAACTCCTGGCCCTTCACCGTCATGGACAGCTCGGGATGACCGTACTTTTCGCACAGCCGCCTGGAACCCAGCGCCAGTTCCCGACCGAAGCCTTCTCCGTTGGCCACCTGCTGTACCATGCTGGTCAGGGCCTCCGCCGAACCGAACTTCAGCGCAATGCCACCGGTATCCTCGTCGGTGATCACGCCTGTTTCGTAAAGCTCCATGGCGGCCGCCAGCGTGGCGCCGAAGGAGATGGGATCGAGCCCCTGCTCGTTGCAGACGAAGTTGGCCCAGGTGAGCGCATCGAGGTCTTCCACGCCACAATCGGCCCCCAGCGACCAGGCATTCTCGTACTCGAGCCCACCGGAGGCACCCCAGTATTCGGGCCGGTTCACCACGGTGTAGTGCCCCTTGTCGATACGGGAGATGCGACCGCAAGCGATCGTGCAACCAAAGCAGGCCTGGTTGGTCACCAGGTTGGGCTTCTGCTCGCTGCCCCGGGGTTCGTGCATCGCCTCGCCCGATATCCTGGAAGCGCCTTCGAACTGCACATCCCGCGCATTGCGCGTCGGCAGCGCCCCCAGCTCGTTGATGACGTTCATCAACACCTGGGTGCCGTAGGCGGGCAACCCCTGGCCGGTGACGGCGTTCTCGGCCAACACCTGCTTCTTCTCCGCCACCACCTTCAGGAACCTTTCCGGATCGGCAACTCGCACCCCCTTGGTGCCACGCACCGCCACTGCCTTGAGGTTCTTCGATCCCATCACCGCGCCCACACCGGAACGGCCGGCCGCGCGGTGCAGGTCGTTGACGATGCAGGCGTAGAGCACGCCTTTCTCCCCCGCCCGGCCGATTGCCGAGATGCGCAGCTGCGGATCCTGGTGGACGCGATGCAGGATCTCGTCGGTTTCCCAGACACTCTTGCCCCACAGGTCATCCGCCGGCAACAGCTCAGCCTGATCATCGTTGATATAGAGGTAGACCGGTTTCTCGGCACACCCTTCGAAAATGATCATGTCCCAGCCGGCAAACTTCAGCTCGGCACCGAAATAGCCACCGGAGTTGGAGCAGGCGATGGCTCCGGTGAGCGCCCCCTTGGTGATGACCGAATAACGGGCACCGGTGGAGGCCGGTGTGCCGGTGAGCGGCCCGGTAGCGAAGATGAGCTTGTTCTCCGGCGAGAGCGGGTCCACCTTGGGGTCCACCTCTTCCACCAGGTACTTGGTGGCCAACCCCCTCTGCCCCAGGTATTCGTTGGCCCACCCCATGTCGAGAGGCTCACTGATGCAGGTGCCTTCAGTGAGATTGACGCGCAGAATCTTTTTTTGCCATCCCATCGTGTCTCTCCTCTCAAGCGTGGGTTGCGTTGTCTGTCCGGGCAGCCCAGGCACGCATCTTCTCGTAGCCGGCCCAGTCGCCATCGACATAAGTGATGGCCTGAGTGGGGCAGGCCCGTGCACAGGCGGGATCACCGCCACACAGATCGCATTTCAACACCTTGCCGCGATCGTGGTTGTAATTGACGGTGCCGAAGGGACAGGCGATGGTGCACACCTTGCAGCCCACGCAGAGATTTTCCTTGATCTCCTTGGCGCCGGTTTCCGCATCGACCCGGATGGCATCCACGGGACAGGCATGCTGGCACCAGGCATCTGCGCACTGCGTACAGGTATAGGGGACAAAGCGCCCTTCCTGATGAAAGGTGAATACCTTGATGCGTGAATGGGCGGGATTGAAAACACCCTCATATTCGTAAGAGCAGGCCATCTCACACTGGAGACAGCCCGTACACTTATCGGGGTCGATACTGAGTGATCGATACATAAGATTTCTCCTGACTGGTTAGCATTTTTCTACCGTACTGCCAATGTGAAAGGGCGCCATATCCCCCGGAGCACCCTGCTATTCAAGGCTCCCGACAAGGCAGGGCGACCTGCCAGACAACACCAGAGACCGCACACCATCAGGTGCTCTTCATCTGCTGTCGGGAAGGCCGTACCAGATATCCTGCTCCACTTCTTCGCGCAGTATCACCTCACCGGTTTCCTCCTTCTGTCTGGCTCACTCGCTGTAGATGAGATCGTGCCCAGTTGAACTCCACATGGCCGCTGGCCATTCCCGAGAGCATCCCCTTCACCGCGAAAGCCACATACAACGTGTCCGCTGACCGCCGTCGACAGCGCAATGGTGGGCCAGAACAGGGGCACCGACCAGAAAAAAGCTCCTCGCCCATGTTCGGAGAAACCTGCCCTGGGACGGGCGCTGCCGATCAGCTCCCTGCTGTCAACAGCCAGTTCAAATCATACTTCTAAAACAAGGTTCCGCTTCCGGAAGCACAACATAAAAATAGCACAACTACCAGAAACAAAGTCCCAACCCGGTCGCGCAGCTGTTTGCTGATGGTGGCAATGGTGGAGCACACCTCGGCGCAGATGGGCAGCTTGCCATCCGCCGGATGGGTCACAGCGGATGATCCTTCGGCATAAGCCACTCCGGGTTCACCGTGCTGAACAACACCTCTTGCTGTATGCTGCAGGTTCGGACATCACATCGGCAATATCACCCTGTCGATACTTCATTTCGCGGAATTCCGGAAGTTTCTCAACGGACTGTCAACGGCTGGATGCAGGACAGCAATCGCCCCTTCTTTCGCTCTCCGTTCACTTGGCAGATTGGCGGTGTCCGCGCCAGAGGAGCCAAATGTGGAATTCGACGGCCGTCTGAACAAGCTCCCCATGCATCCTTGGCACCGCCAGCCCGACCAGCCTCCCGGGGTGGGTCATAATGTCCCCATATCGGGGTGTTACAATCCGCCCGGTATGTCCCGACACCCACGACGGAGCCATGTTGCACGAGGTGAACCAAGGGCTTCGGATTGTCAGGCCCTGTTTTTCACGGATCGAAAAGTCGTTGGCATCCATCTTGCCGAAACATCCGGCACCCAATCAAACCAGGCGAGGACTATGACCTGTAGAAATATCTTCGTTCGCATCTTTTCCCTTTTTCTGCTCACCTTGTCGGCGCTTCAGTTTGCTGTTGCGCAGGCCGGTGAGCCACAACAGGTGATCCGGCTGGCGACCACCACCAGCACTGATAACTCGGGGTTGTTGCAGGCACTGTTGCCATACTTCGAAAAGGGCAACGGATACAAGGTGCATGTGATTGCCGTGGGTACCGGCAAGGCGCTGCGAATGGGCCGCGACGGAGATGTGGACGTGGTACTGGTACACGCACGCAAGGCCGAAGACGAATTCGTCAGGGAGGGATTCGGTGAACGGCGTTTCAGCGTCATGTATAACGATTTTGTTCTGGTTGGGCCGGCCGGTTATCCTGCCGGCGTTCGCGACTCTCGCGATGCCGGAGACGCTTTTCGCAAGATTGCCCGGCATGAGGCGCTCTTCATCTCCCGCAGCGACGATTCGGGCACCCACAAGAAGGAACTGGGCCTGTGGAAGAAGGCCGGGATAAAGCCCGAAGGAAAGTGGTACCGCGAAGCCGGCCAGGGCATGGGCAAGGTGCTGCAGATGGCCGGAGAACTGAGCGCCTATACCCTCACCGACCGCGGCACCTGGCTCGCCTATCGGGAGAAGCTGCCGCTGCGCATCGCCTTCGAGGGCGACCCGCTGCTGTTCAACCCCTACGGCATCATTGCGGTCAATCCCGAGGTGCACCCGCACATCAACCACGAGGGGGCCATGGCGCTGATCCGCTGGATGACCGGCAAGGAAGGACAGGCCCGCATCGCCGCCTTCACCCTCCACGGCCAACAGCTTTTCAAACCCGACGCCAAGGCCGACGAAGTCGCCCTGCTGAAGCCGTAACATGAGTGCGCTGCTTGAAGCCACCGAAAAGGCCCTGGAGCTGCTGATCAGCGGTGACGAGGCGCTGTGGCAGATCATTGCCATCTCTTTCAAGGTTTCGGGTAGCGCCATTCTCATCGCCACGCCACCCGCGCTGCTCATCGCCTTTGCTCTGGCCTATCTGCGTTTTCCGGGGCGACGGGTGCTGGTATCACTCTTCAGCACGCTGCTGTCGGTGCCGGCCGTAGTGGTGGGATTGACGCTCTATCTGCTGCTCTCCAACAGAGGGCCACTGGGTGACTGGCGCCTGCTGTTCACCCAGTCGGCCATGGTGCTGGGACAGATCGCACTGGCCTTCCCGATTTTGGTGGCGATGGGGCATGCCGCCCTGCAGTCGGCCGACAAACGCGCATGGGAGACCGCGCGCACTCTGGGCGCCTCTCCCCTGCGCGCCTTTTTCGTGGTGATCAGGGAGACCCGCTTCGGCCTGCTCGCCGCGCTGCTGGCCGCCTATGGACGGATCATCGCCGAGGTGGGCGCCTCGATGATGCTGGGTGGCAATATTCTCAACTACACCCGCAATATCCCCACCGCCATCGCGCTGGAAACCAGCAAAGGGGAGTTTGCCCAGGGCATCGCACTGGGCGCCATTCTGCTGCTGCTTGCGTTCACGCTGAACGGGCTCCTCCATTACGTGCAAGGAAAAGGGGTGCAAACGTCATGAAGCCCGAATATCACCTTCAGGTGAGCCGGTTGTGCAAGAACCACGGGCGCCGCCTCATCCTGAACGAGTTGGAGTTCAGCCTGCCGAAGGGCTCCTGCACCCTGCTCACCGGCGAAAACGGCGCCGGCAAGACCACGCTGCTGCGCATTCTTGCAAACCTCGAGAAACCGGACCGTGGCAGGCTGCGCCTGACGGAGCAGCCGTGGCAACCCTGGCGCAAGATGCGGCGGACGCTGCAACAGCGGGTGATGTATCTCCATCAGCACCCCTACATGTTCAACGGCACCGTTGAGTACAACCTCCGTTTCGCCCTGGGCTCCCGGGTGCCGCAACGGGATGCCGAACCGCTGATCGGCAAGGCGATCCGGCTGATCGGCATGGAGGCGTTCCGCAAGACGGCGGCCCGCACCCTCTCGGGAGGTGAACGACAGCGGGTGGCGCTGGCCCGCGCCTGGCTGCGCTCGCCGCAGGTGATGCTGCTCGACGAACCCACGGCGAACCTCGACTACGAATCCCGCCAACGCACCCTGGAATTGCTGCAGCGACTACGGAACGACGGAATGACCCTGGTGATCGCCAGCCACGATCCGCTCCATTTCGAGGGACTGACAGAACAGCGGCTGCATCTGCAGGCAGGCAAGATCGAGGCGGTGGCGCTGAATATGAACCCGGCTGCACAGCCGGCCAATGTGGTATCGATGCGGCGGGACTATGCATAAGCAACGGCCTCAGATGACTGCTGTGATACTGGCCGGCGGCATGGGGCGCCGCATGGGCGGCAGGGACAAGGGCCTGGTGGAACTCAAGGGCCGGCCTCTCATCGCCCATGTAATCGAAGCGATCGAGCCTCAGGTCTCCCACCTTCTCATCAATGCAAACCGCAACCAGCCGGTGTATGCCCGCTTCGGCCCCCCTGTGCTGCCTGATGAACTGGATGATTTCCAGGGGCCGCTGGCCGGCATCCTGACCGCCATGAGAAAGGTCCCCACCCCGCTGCTGCTGGTGGTCCCCTGCGACGCTCCGCACCTGCCTGCAGACCTTGGCACGCGGCTCTGGCGCGCCATGGCTGATGCAGACACCGAGATCGCCGTGGCCCACGACGGCAATCACCTGCAACCGGTGCATGCCCTGATCACCACGGCGCTGGCGGACGACCTCGAGTCCTACCTGGGCAGCGGCAAGCGAAAGATCGATCAGTGGTACACACAACACCGCATGGTGGTGGTGGACTTCTCCGATCGGCCGGAGGCCTTCGTCAACATCAATACACTGGACGAGCGCAATGAACTGGAGGGAAATGAGCAGAACCGATGATCCAATACCCCGTTCCCCTGCCAGGCTTCAGCGCCTACAGCGGCGCCGGCAAGACCCATCTGCTGCAGAAGCTGTTACCCATACTGAAAAACATAAAGCCCGGCTATGGCCGTCATCGAGCATGCCTGCCACAGTTTCGATGTCGATCAGCCGGGCAAGGACAGCTACCAGCTCCGCTCGGCAGGTGCAGACCGGCTTGACCCGGTGCTGGTGGATGGCTATAAACCGGGCAGCTTTCCCCAAAAGCTGGCTGCACCGCCGTACCTTGGGCAGGCCGCTTCTCCACCTCCACGGCCACCACGTCATCGCCGTGGCGGCGGACACTCCGCTGGAGACATCTCTGCCCCAGCTCGGCGTCGATCGACCAAGGAAGATCGCTCGGTCCGTCTTCTGGCTCATTGGCCAACACAGGATCTCAGAACATGCAGAGCCATATCATCCGCACTGCTCCCAACTGCGCTGACGACCGGGAGCCCCGGCTTCTCACCGTCCATCAGGCCAGGGAGAAGATTCTCTCGTCGCTGCCCGCTCTGCAGGGTGAAGAGCGGGTGGCCCTGCGCTCTACCCTGAACCAGGTGCTCGCCCGCGACGTGATCTCGCCCATCGATGTGCCTGGCCATGACAACTCCGCCATGGACGGCTACGCCCTCGACGGCAGCCAGCTGCCAGAAGATGCCCATGTCGACCTGGAGGTGGTCGCCACCCTGCCGGCGGGCGGCCGTTTCGACGGCACCTGCGGCCCCGGCCAGTGCGTGCACATCATGACCGGCGCCCCCATGCCGGCAGGTACCGACACCGTGGTGATGCAGGAGCATGTACTGATGATGGAAGACGGCCGGGTACGCATCGGCAGCGGCAACCGCCGCGGACAGAACGTGCGCAGCGCCGGCGAGGACATCGCCGCGAACAGCGCCGTGCTGCATGCGGGAAAACGCCTCACCCCGGCCGACCTCGGCATTCTCGCCTCCATCGGCATCGGCGAAGTCTTTGTGCGCCGACGCGTGAGAGTGGCCTTCTTCTCCACCGGCGACGAACTGCGGGGAATTGGCGAAACACTGGGCGAAGGCGAGGTGTACGACAGCAACCGATACAGCCTGCACGGCATGCTCCGCCGTCTCGATGCCGACACTCTCGACTTGGGGGTAGTACGCGATGAACCGGAAGCACTGCGCGAGGTGTTTCAGACCGCCGGGCAGCTGGCCGACGTGGTGATCACCTCGGGCGGCGTCTCGGTAGGCGAGGCCGACTACACCAAGCCCATACTGGAAGAGCTGGGTGAGATGCGCTTCTGGAAGATCGCCATGAAACCCGGACGCCCCCTCGCCTATGGGAAGCTCGGTAATGCCCTCTTCTTCGGGCTGCCGGGCAACCCCGTGGCGGTCATGGTCACCTTCTGCCAGTTCGTGCTGCCGGCTCTGCAACAGCTGGCCAGCGGAACGCGTTGGAAACCCTTCATACTCGATGCCGTCTGCACCTCACCGCTACACAAGCGGCCGGGACGGTTCGAGTTTCTGCGCGGCATACTCTCGCAACAGGACGACGGCTCCTTTGTCGTGGAGAGCGTGGGCCAGCAGGGCTCCGGCATCCTCACCTCGATGAGCCGCGGCAACTGCTTCATCCTGCTGAACGAAGAGCAGGCCGACGTCAAACCGGGCGACACAGTGCGGGTGCAGCCGTTCGCCACACTGTTCTGACACGTTGGCCGCTTTTGAACGGTTGCTCGTGTTCTGTGCGACATGCGGTGTCGTGTTGGCGCAACACAATGCATCCACACAGCCCTTGGTCGGGAAACGGATCCAGGACCACTTGGACAAGCTGGACGTACCTGGCCGGCACGCCGGATCGAGAACATCAGCCGGAGTCCTGTGGGGCACACGCGTTTCATCCGACACAGTATCCCAGATCATTGTTGCCAACAACTGCGCTACACTGCACGCTCATGAGTCCCTCGGATCCCCTGCTGCATCCCCGTCACTGGCCCAGCTGGGCAGCACTCGGCCTGCTGCGCCTGGTCATCTTTCTGCCCTGGCCGGCGGTCATGGCGGTTGGTGCCAGCGTCGGCCACCTCATCCACTGCTTTGCGCTACGCCGTCGCCATATCGCCGAAATCAACCTGCAACGCTGTTTCCCGGGCATGGCGCCAGAGGCGCGTCGGCATCTGATCCGCGCCAACTTCATCGCCATGGGCCGCGGGCTGATGGAAGTGGCCATGGCCTGGTGGTGGCCCCAGACAAGGCTGGAATCGCTGCTGATCGCCATCGAAGGCACTGAGCATCTGCCACCACAGGACGATGGCCGCGGTACCATCTTTCTCACCGCACATTTCAGCTCGCTGGAACTGTCCGGACGCTACCTGGGGGCACGCAACCCCTGCCGTGCCATGTACCGGCCCAACGAGAACCCGGTGATCCAGGCCATGTTCGAACGCTACCGCCAGGCCCACACCCGGGGCATCATCCCGCGCGACGACGTGCGCGGCATGCTGCGCGCACTGAAGGCAGGCGAAGGCATCTGGTTCGCTCCCGACCAGAATTACGGCCACAAGGGCAAGGTGTTCGCCCACTTCTTCGGCGTGCCGGCAGCGACCCATACCGCCACCAGCCGCTTTGCCCGCGCCAGCGGTGCACGGGTGATTCCCTTCGTGCTGCTTCGCGAGCGCCACGGTTACCGACTGCGCATCGAACCCGAGCTCGATGACTTCCCGTCGGGCGATGATCGACTGGATGCTGCGCGTATCAACACCCTGTTCGAACACTGGATCCGACGCCGGCCTGCGCAATACAACTGGATCCACCGACGCTTCAAGACCCGTCCGGATGGAGGCCCCCCGCCCTATCCCGCCAAAAGGCGCCGATAAGGCCCCACCTCTCCCTGATAGAATGCGGCTTTTCCCGACGTGACCCGACCATGCAGTTCATCGACCTCAAGACCCAACAACTCCGCATCCGCGACGACCTCGAGCAGCGACTGGGTACCCTGCTCGATCACGGCCAGTACATCCTCGGCCCGGAAGTGACCGAAATGGAGGAAACGCTGGCCACTTATGTTGGCGTGAAACACTGTGTCTCGGCGGCCAGCGGCACCGACGCCCTGCTGCTGGCGCTGCTGGCGCTGGAGACCGGCCCGGGTGATGAGGTCATCACCACACCCTTCAGCTTCATCGCCACCGCCGAGGTGATCGGCCTGGTCGGCGCAACCCCGGTGTTTGTGGACATCGATCCTGTGACCTACAACATCGACCCGACCGCCATCGTGGCCGCCATCACCGAGCGCACCCGCGCCATCCTGCCGGTGGGCCTGTTCGGCCTGTGCGCGGACATGGATACCATCAGCGAGATCGCCGCGGACCACAACCTGCCGGTGATCGAGGACGCAGCACAGAGTTTCGGCGCACGATACAAGGGGCGGCGATCCTGCGGCCTGTCCACCATCGGCTGCACCAGTTTCTTCCCGGCCAAGCCCCTGGGCTGCTACGGTGACGGCGGCGCCTGCTTCACCAACGACGAGGCGCTGGCCTCGCGCCTGCGCGAACTGCGCAACCACGGACAGGATCGCCCCTATCATCATCCACGACTGGGCATCAATGGCCGCATGGACGGTATGCAGGCAGCGGTGATCCTGTCGAAGATGGCAATCTTCGACGAGGAGGTCGAGGCGCGTGCGCGGATCGGCGCTCGCTACAGCACGCTGCTTGCCGATGCCGACTGCGTCACGCCCTACATTCCTGCCGACTACGACAGCGTCTACGCCCAATACACCCTGCAAGTGAAAGACCGCGAGCGCGTGCGACAGACGCTGCGCGAGGCCAGTATCCCCACCGCTGTGTACTACCCCATCACGCTCGATCAGCAGCCGGCATTGCGCGCGATCGGACGCAGCGTGGGTAACCTGGAGGTGACACATGCCCTGGCCGAACAGGTGGTCAGCCTGCCCATGCATCCCTACCTGGACGAGGAAACTCAGGACCGGATCGTGGATGTGCTGCGCGAGGCATTGTGAGGGTGTTGCCCGGCGGTTTCCTTCCCCCTCCCCAGCCCTCCCCCGCACGCGGGGGAGGGAGTATCGGATGCCGGTCCATACGCGGGGGGAAGGGTATCGAGAACCGGAGCCCGAGACCGCGCACTCACTCCGCCTCCCCCCCGGGGGGAGAGGGCCGGGGTGAGGGGGCGGCTGCTGCAACAAGGGGTTCCGCCTGATGCAGACCCTTCCTCCTTCCAGCCGTCGGACCCTGCTGCGCCTGCTGGGCTATTTCCGGCCACACTGGAAGCTCTTTGTCGCCGGCATCGTCGGCATGGTGCTGCTGGCCGCCTCGGAGGCCGGCATCCCGGGGCTGCTCAAACCGCTGCTGGACGGCACCTTCGTCGAGAAAGACCCCATCTACATGAAATGGGCACCGGTGGCGCTGATCGTGGTGTTTCTGTTCCGTGGCCTGGCCCAGGTGGTCAGCAACGCCGCCTTTGCCGCCATCTCCATGCACCTGATGCACACCCTGCGCGAGCAGATGTTCGAGCGTCTGCTGCATCTTCCCGCCGCCTTCTACGAACGCACCATCAGCGGCAACCTGATCTCGCGCTTCACTTACGACGTCAGCCAGATCTCGCACGCGGGGGTGCAGCTGTTCAGCGCCCTGGTCAAGGACTCGCTGACAGTGGTCGGGCTGCTGATCTACGTCTTCTGGCTGGACTGGCAACTCAGCCTGTTCACCTTCGTCCTGCTGCCGACGGTGGCGCTGATCGCCAAGTACGTCGGTCGCCGCCAGCGCCGACTCAGCCGCGCCCTGCAGGACAGCTTCGGCAACATGACCCATGTGCTGGAAGAGACCACCCGGGGACACAAGGTGGTCAAGATCCACGGTGGCCAGGACTATGAGCGCAGCCGTTTCGAACGCATCGCCCGCGCCATCCGCCACCAGCAGTTCAAGCTGGCGGTCGCCGCCACCATCGGTGTTCCCATCGTCGAGTTCGTCGGCGCCCTGATCATGGCCGCGGTGATCTGGATCGGTACCGGCCGCACTGCCGAGGACCAGCTCACCGTGGGCGGTTTCGTCGCCTTCTTCACCGCACTGGGCCTGCTCTTCTCGCCGATCAAGCGCCTGACCAAGCTCAACGATCCCTTGCAACGTGGCCTGGCCGCAGCCGAGAGCGTGTTCGCCCTGCTCGACCCGCCGCTCGAACAGGACACCGGCACACACTGCCTGCCGAACACCCGCGGCGCGTTGCGCTTCGAAGGGGTACGCTTCCGCTACCCCGAAGCCGAATGCGACGCACTGGGCCCCCTGGACCTGGAGATCGCGCCGGACAGCTTCACCGCCCTGGTCGGTGCTTCGGGCAGCGGCAAGAGCACCTTCGTGAGCCTGATTCCACGCCTGCACGAGGTGAGCGCCGGGCGCATCCTGCTCGACGGCATCGACACCCGCGAGCTGGCACTGGCCGAGCTGCGCCGCCACATTGCCTTCGTCGACCAGCAGGTGATCCTGTTCAACGACAGCATCGCCGCCAACATCGCCTACGGCATGGATGCCGACCGCGAGGCCATCCGCCAGGCCGCGCGCGATGCCGGCGCCCTGGAGTTCATCGAGGCCCTGCCCAATGGCTTCGACACCCCCATCGGCGAGAACGGCGTCAAGCTCTCCGGTGGCCAGCGCCAGCGCCTGGCCATCGCCCGCGCGCTGATCACCGATGCCCGTATCCTGATCCTCGACGAGGCCACCTCGGCGCTGGACACCGAGTCGGAACGCCTGGTGCAGCAGGGCCTGGAGCGCCTGCGCACCGGCCGCACCACCCTGGTCATCGCACACCGCCTGTCCACCGTGCAGAAGGCCGACCGCATCCTGGTCTTCGAGGCCGGGCGCGTCGTCGAGGACGGCACCCACGAGGAGCTGATGGCGCGCCGGGGTGTCTACCATCGGCTCAACCAGGCGCAGCTGTTCGCGGACCATGAATGACTCCAAACTGATCGTCTGGTGCCTGCTCGACGGCCGGCGCGGCCACCGCACACAGATCGAGGGCTTGTGTCGCGCGCTGGCCGAACAGGCAACGATCGAGACCCACGACCTGTCAGTGCCCCCGACCCGCGAGACCATCGGCCACTGGCTGCGCGCCGAGTTTCCCGCCGGGGACCGACTGCCGCCGCCCGACCTGATCCTGGCCGCCGGTCACCGCACCCACCTGCCGGCGCTGGCAGCGCGGCGCGCCCACGGCGGACGCATCGTGCTGCTGATGAAACCCTCACTGCCGCTGCGCTGGTTCGACCTGTGCCTGATCCCGCAACACGACGAGCCGCCACGGCGCGATAATGTGATCACCACCCGCGGCGTACTGCATGGGGTGCGCCCGAGCGAGCGCCACGATCCCGCCACCGGGCTGATCCTGCTCGGTGGCCCCTCGCGCCACCACGACTGGGATGCAGATGCTATCGCCATGCAGGTGCGGCAGGTGGTGACGGCTCGGCCCGAGGTGCGTTTCGTCATCGGCGACTCGCCGCGCACCCCATCGGACACCCTGCAGCAACTGGACGGGCTGGAGAATGCCAGCCTGCTGCACTGGGCCGGCTGCGCACCCGGCGAGATCCAGCAGCGCATGCGCGAGGCCGGGCAGATCTGGGTCAGCGAGGACAGCGTCTCCATGCTCTACGAGGCGCTGGGCAGCGGCGTGCCGGTGGGCCTGCTGGCGGTACCCCGGCGCCGCGACACCCGGGTCAGTCGGGGCGTGGATCACCTGATTGCCGACGGACTGATCACTCCCTTCGAGCACTGGGCGCGCGACCGCCAGCTAACCAAACATCCGCCCCTGGACGAAGCGGCGCGCTGCGCCGAAGCGATACTGCAACGATGGCCGATCGCCTGACCGTACTGCAACTGCTGCCCGCGCTCGAGGGCGGTGGCGTGGAACGCGGCACCCTGGAGATAGCACGCGCCCTGGTCGCCGCCGGTCACCGCTCGCTGGTGATCTCCGCCGGTGGGTGCCTGGTGGCACAGCTCGAAACGGAGGGCAGCGAGCACATCCCCCTGCCGGTCGGACGCAAGCACCCGGCCAACCTGTTGCAGGTGCGCCCGCTGCGGCGCCTGCTGATCGACGAGGGCGTGGACATCGTGCATGTACGCTCACGGGTGCCAGCCTGGCTGCTGGAACTGGCCCTGCGCGGCCTGCCATCGCACCGACGGCCGATCCGCGTGAGCACAGTACACGGCCTGTACTCTGTCTCGCGCTACAGCGCCATCATGACCCGAGGCAAGGCGGTGATCGCGGTCTCCGAGACCATTCATGACTACATTCGACGCCACTATCCCGAGTGCCCGCCCGAACGCATCCACCTGATCCCGCGCGGGGTGGACCCCGCCGAGTTCCCGCGTGGATACCAGCCACCGGAGGCCTGGCGGCAAGACTTCTTCGCGCAATTCCCGGCGGCGCGCGACTGCCGCCTGCTCGTGCTGCCCGGGCGGCTCACCCGGCTGAAGGGACACCACGATTTCATCGGCCTGATCAAAGCACTGATTGCCGAAGGCCGCCCGGTACACGGCCTGATCGTCGGCGGCGAAGACCCGCGCCGTCACGCCTACGCCGAGGAATTGCGCCAAGCCGTCCGCGAACGGGGACTGGGGCAACACATCAGCTTCACCGGAGCACGCAGCGACATCCGCGAGATCTACGCCATCAGCGACCTGGTGCTGTCGCTCTCCACCAAACCGGAATCCTTCGGCCGCACCGTGGTCGAGGCGCTGAGCCTGGGCATCCCGGTGGTCGGCTACGACCATGGCGGCGTCGGCGAAATCCTGGCCCACCTGTTCCCAGCCGGGCGCACCCCGCTCGGCGATCCAGACGCCCTGCGCTACACCGTCGGCGCCATCCTGGACGATCCACCCGAGATCCCCGAGAACCAGCACTACACCCTGCAGGCCATGACCGGGCGGACCCTGACGATCTACCGTACGCTTGCCACCCAGTACCTGTAGGAGACCCGTCCTCGAGCCGAACCGTTCGCGGCGAGGACGCCGCTCCTGCCCGTGGAAGGCTCGTCCTCTGACCGAACATTCGCTCTCACAGCCAAGAGGCCGGTCTCCTGTCGACCCACAGGCTATAATGCCGCCATGCGACTCACCCCCGAAGAAATCGCAGTCGTCCGCGACACCACGCACAGCATCTACGTCTGCCTCGGCCTCGATACGCCTGTGAATGATTGTCCCCTCCCAGCCCCCTTCGCGCCACTCCGTTCCTGACACCGTGCGCCGAGCCCTGATCCAGCTCCTCCGCCTGGAGACCAGCGCCCGCTGGCTGGGCCGCCTGCTGCCTGAGCAGGATCTCCGGGCCACTCTGCGCCGACACTTCGCACAACGCTTCACACCCGAACAACGCCAGCGCCTGCGCGAACAGCTGCCACGGGTGTACGTCGCGGTCAAGCACCACAACTGGGAACAGGCCGGCCTGATCGACAGCTGGGCCGAGATCGCCGAGACCCTGCCCTGGGACTGGGGCGAGTGCTACGACCAGCACGCACCCGACTGGTACGCGAAGGGCAAGCCAGCCTTCAACGAAGCACTCTACCGGCGCGTCGCGCAAGCGCATGCCGAACGCCCGCTGACGCATTTCTTCGGTTACCTCTCCGGCCGCTGGGTCTATCCCGAGACCATTCGCCGCATCGGCGAACTGGGCATCGTCGCTCTCAACTTCGGCTTCGACGACAGCCACCGCTTCTGGGGCAGGCACCGGCACGGGCAATGGACCGGCAACGCCGGCATCGCGCAGGCCTTCGACCTCAACATCACCGCCCAGGACCCGGCCGACGTCGCCAAGTTTCGCTTGAGCGGCGCACGTGCCCTGTACCTTCCGCCTGGCGGCAACCCACGAGCCTTCGCCGGACTACCGAAGGTCGAGAAACGGTATTTCGTGAGTTTCATCGGCAAGTGCTATGGCATCCGCAAGAGATACATCGATCACCTACGTAGACATGGGATCGACGTCCATGTACGTGGCGAGGGCTGGCCCGAGGGACCAGTGAGCCACGAGGAAATGCTGGAGATCTACGCCGCATCTCATGTCATCCTGGGTTTCGGTTTCACCGGAAACAGCCGACGAAAGACCGCAGTAAAGGGGCGGGATTTCGAGATCCCTCTCACTGGAACCCCTTACCTCACCAGCTGGAACCCGGTACTCGCGCAACATTTCCGCGAGGGTGAAGAGATCCTGTACTACAGGGATCGCAGCGATCTGGCGCGAATTCTGCGACAATGGCGCGATCGTCCTCAGGCACTCGCCCGTATCGGCGAGGCAGGACAACGGCGCGCGCTCGCCGAACACAGCTGGGCGCAGCGGTGGCAACAGGTGCTCGATCGCATACAACAATCCCTGAACGAACACAAGGTATGAGCAGATTCTTCCGACGACTCGAAAGCCTGCGGATCTATCGCCGCAACCGACGTGAACTGCAACGGCAGATGGCTGAAAGGACCGACCCGCCCTTTCCCTTCGGCAAGCCCTATCCCTGCCTCGACGACCGTTACCAACAAAGCGGCAGCGCGCGTGGGCACTATTTTCACCAGGACCTGCTGATCGCCCGCCGCATCCACGACGCCAATCCGGCCACCCACTTGGACGTGGGATCGCGCATCGATGGCTTCGTTACCCATGTCGCCGCGTTTCGCCCCATCCGGGTGCTCGACATCCGCCCCATGACACAGCAGATTCCCAACGTCGAGTTCGTGCAGGCTGACATTATGGGCGAGCTGCCGGACGAACTGTTCGAATGCACCGACTCACTGTCCTGCCTGCATGCACTTGAGCACTTTGGGCTCGGCCGTTACGGCGACCCGGTGGACTACGATGGCTATCTCAAGGGCTTCGACAACCTGCTGCGCCTGCTCCGGCCTGGCGGCAGGCTATACCTATCAGTACCCATAGGCCCGCAGCGCATCGAGTTCGATGCTCATCGGGTCTTCGCTATCCCTTATCTGCTTTCTCTGTTCGATGGACGCTGCGAGACAAGAGACCTTTCCTACGTCGACGACACCGGGGAGCTACACGAGTCCGTTTCCTGGAACACCATCGAGGCCGAAAGCAATTTTGGATGCCGCTATGGCTGTGGAATCTTCGAACTGATGAAAATAGTATGAAAGACGCAAAACGGCAACGTATATACACCATTGTTCGGGGGGGGTTAGGCAATCAACTCTTCATCTATGCTGCAGCCCGAGCGCTATCCGAGAAAATTGACGGAGAAATCGTACTTCTAGACGACCTGTATGAGAATGAATTCCACGGACGCAAACTCCTGATAAGAAATTTTGTTCCTGATTGCAAAATAGAATCAAAGAATCAGTTACCCGCAGCCCTCTCCCACTTTTCCTATTCTCTAGCTCGCCACCTTAACCGATATGCCCATTTTATAGGACTAAATACGGGTGCAATATTTATTGAGAGAAGAAAACGACTTTTCAAAATCCAATCTGAACGATTCGACAAACGTTTTGCGAATTTTCACCCCAAACGAGATTGCTTACTTGACGGTTTCTTTCAAGACGAATGGTACTTTGCAGATCAATCTGATATCATCCGAAGCGAGTTATGCGCACCTCGCAATATCAGCGACAAAACCCTTGACCTTGCAAAAAAAATCCAGTCCACCCCAAATGCCGTCGCCGTCCATTTTCGCCGTACAGAAATGGAATGCAGAGACATTTCCCGACGACATGCGGGACAATTGATCAAATACCGTTCAGGTGCGGGTCTATCGTTTTATAGGAAGGCGTTTGAATACATCAACGCCCGACTCCCTAATGCAAAACTTTTTGGATTCAGCGACTATCCTGAATGGATGATAAAAAATGCCGATATCGGCCGACAGATACTTCTCGTAACCCATAACAATAGGCCTGACACCGCCCATGAAGATCTTTATTTAATGAGCCTTTGTCGTCACCACATAATTTCTCACAGCACCTTCGGCTGGTGGGCGGCATGGCTTGCATACCACCCAGAGCAAATCGTGATAGCCCCCATTGACGTTAATGTACGACCCAAGTCACCTTTTTTTCCCGATCATTGGAAAACCTTCGAGGTAGAGCGCGACTGGGCCAATCAATCGGCCATGAATTCATAGCCCGAATTCAACCAATAACCGCAACACCACCCGACACGCCCCCCTGCCGGTGTAGTCCTTCACAGAACACCTCAATCGGCGCCCTGTAACCCAGTCGCTTCCTCGGCCTGAAGTACTGCCGGATCAGGCCGTTCATGTTTTCGTTCGTCCCGCGCTCCCAGCTGTGGTAGGGCCGTGCAAAGTACGCCTCACACCCCAGCGCCTCGGCGATCTGCTTGTGGTAGGCGAACTCCTTGCCATTGTCGAAGGTGATGGTCGCCACTTGTTCGGCAACCGCCCCCAGGCGCCTTGTGATCGCTGCTGCGGTCTGTTCTGCCGTCGCCCGTTCTACCTTCTGGATCACGACCTGCCGGCTTTTGCGCTCCACCAAGGTCACCAGGGCGGTGCGGCCCTTGCCGCGGACGGTGTCACCTTCCCAGTCACCCAGGCGGCTGCGTTCATCCACCACCGCCGGCCGTTCTTCAATGCCCACCCGGTCGATGATCCGGCCGCGCCGTTCCTGGCTGCCGTAGCGCTTCCGATAACGTTTCCGTCGATAGCGCAGGTGCTTGTACCGTTCGCCCCCGGCTGCCTTGTCCCGCTCGATGTGCCGGTAAATCCACTCGTGGCTGACCACGGGGTACCCCATGGCCCTCGCCAAGCCTGCGATCTGTTCCGGGCTCCAGTCCCCACGTAGCCGTTCCTCAACCCAGGTGATCAGCTCGGGAATCCGCTTGTGGAACTTGCGGGCCTCTCGACGTCGCTTGTCCGCGATCCGCGGTGCCCGCTCCGCGGCATACCCATCAACCCCTTGGTTGCGCCGCAGTTCCCGACTGATGGTGCTGGGCGAGCGACCCAGTGCCTGTGCAATCTGTCTTTGTGTCTGGCCCAGCTCCTTCAGTGCCGAGAGCTGGTATCTTTCCTCTTGAGTCAGTTGCCTGTAGTGCCTCATGTGCATGCCTGTCTGATGTTGGTGTCAGAGCTACCCATTCTAGGCGGCAACTGACTCCCTCTTCAGCTCCAAGCGTTGCAGTTATTCTATGAATTCAGGAGGCAATTCCTACCGAAGAATAATGCCCTAGGCCTCCGCCCACTCGTAATCCTCGCTCAACGACTGCTCGAAGCTGATCTCGGCGATGAACCGTGCGATACGCTGCACGTTGTAGCTGCGGTGGGCGCGTTCGCGTCCGCGCCGGGCGATCTCGCGGGCCTCGGCGTCGTGAGCCTGGTAGTAGCGCAGCTTGTCGAGCAGATCGTCGAGGTCGCGGAAGTGCACCATCTCCTCGTCGCTGAACAGTTCGCGCAGCCCCGGAGTCTCGTGAGTGAAAGTCAGCAGGCCGTTGCCGGTGAGCTGGCCGATGCGATCGGAAGAGTACCAGGGCATCTCGTTGCTGCGGCTGTAGTTGAGCCCCATGCGCGCCTGTGCGAGCGTGTCGAGATAACGCAGGCCGAACACCGAAGGTGCCCCCAGGCAACCGCAGTGCCGAAAGGCGATGCTCGCGCGTTCGGCTCTCGCCTTCAGTCCCTCGAGAAAGGCGCGGCGCGGGCCGTCCTTGTAGTCGTGACCGCAGTAGACCAGGTCCAGCGGCAGGTCCCCCTGCTCGTCGTTGCGCAGCACCTCGATGCTCGAATCGACGGGATTGGGCAAGTAGTGCACTTTCGCCCCCAGCCTGCGCCAGGGGTCCATCCAGCTTCCGGCGGTGGTGCAGAGAAAGGCATCGACATGCGGCAGGCGCGCGCGCAGGTGACGATCCACCGCCTTGCCCCAGATCGGGTCCACGTTCCATTGCGCGATGCGCAGCCCCGGTGCCAGTTGCCGCGCCTCGTCCAGAGTGGCCTCGTCGAACAGCTCGGTGTGCCCCAGCAACAGCAGGTGTGGACGCACATTGTCCACTGTCTCGAGCAGGGCGCGGTTGAGTGCCTTGCGTCCGAGTTTCTTGGAGCGCAGCAGGCTCTCCAGACGCGCCATGTCGCGGTCGGCGAGGTCGTAGACGAAATGCCCCTCGCGGATGAAGCCATTGGAGAGCTTGCGCTCGACCGCGTAGTAGACGGCACCGTGGCGACGCAGGCTGAAGTTGCCGCCGTGGACGATTCTCATGACGCACCCTCGCCATTCATGTCGCGATCCAGCACATCGAGAATACGCCCGGCCGCCTGCCCATCGCCATAGGGATTGACCGCCTCGGCCATGCGCCGGTAGTGCGCCGCGTCGTTCAGCAGGCGCTCGCTCTCCTCGACGATGCGCACGCTGTCGGTGCCGACCAGGCGCACACCCGCGTCCAGTGCCTCGGTACGTTCGGTGGTATCGCGCATCACCAGCACCGGCTTGCCCAGCGAGGGGACCTCTTCCTGCACCCCGCCCGAGTCGGTGAGTACGAACAGCGCCCGGTCCATCATGGCCACAAACTCGGGATAGGCCAGCGGTGCGATCAGGCGCACGTTCGGCCGCCCGCCGAGCAGGCGGTGCACCGGCTCCTGGACCTGCGGATTGAGGTGCACCGGGTAGACGAAATCCAGCTCGGTATGCGCCTCGGCCAATTCGCCGATGGCACGACAGATCGATTCGAAACCGGCACCAAAGGACTCGCGGCGATGGCCTGTGATCAGCACGAAGGGACGATCGAAACCCTCCGGTACGTTCACCCGTTTGCGCGCCCACAGCAGGGCGTCTATCACGGTATTGCCGGTGACGTGGATCGCTGTGTCCGCCACGCCCTCGTCGAGCAATGCCTGGCGGTTGCGCTCGGTGGGCGAAAAATGCCAGCGCGCCAGCCGGGTGGTGAGCACCCGGTTCATCTCCTCGGGGAAGGGCGCATCGAAGTCGCCAGTGCGCAGGCCGGCCTCCACGTGTCCAACCGGGATGTGCTCGTGAAAGGCGGCCAGCGCACCGCAGAAAGTGGTGGTGGTATCGCCCTGCACCAGCACGGCATCGGGCCGCTCCCGTGCCAGCACCGGACCCAGCGCCGCGAGCGAGCGCCCGGCCAGTTCGCTGAGCGACTGTCCCGGGCGCATCAGGTCAAGATCGATATCGGGGACGATGCCGAAGAAGGCGAGCACCGAATCGAGCATGTCGCGATGCTGGGCGGTGACGCAGACCAGCGGCCCGAGCCGCGGATGCGCACGCAGCGCCTGCACCAGCGGGGCCAGCTTGATCGCCTCGGGGCGGGTGCCGAAGATCAGCATCACCCGCTTCATGACCTGTCCCCCAGCACCTCGGCATAGGCCTCAAGGGTGCGCCCGGCGATGCGTTCCCAGGCGAAGTGGGCCTCGGCACGGGCACGGGCACATTCGCCCATCGCCCGGCGGCGCGCGGGATCGGTGATCAGCTCGCGCAGCGCATCGGCTATCGCCTGCGGATCGCCAGGTGGCACCAGCAGGCCGGTCTCACCCTCCTCGAACAGGTCGGGGATGCCACCGACCCGAGTGCCCACCAGCGGCAGGCCGCAGGCCATGGACTCCAGGCCAGTGATGCTGGTCGCCTCCTTGAACGACGGCAGCACCGAGAGATCGGCCGCACGATAGACATTGACCATCAGCCGGTTGGGCACGCTGCCCAGCAGGATGCTCTGGCGCTTGACACCGCCCTGTTCGAGTATCTGCTCGACACGCTCGCGCTCGGGGCCATCACCCGCGAACACGAACCGCACCGGCTCGCCACGCAGTCGTGTCGCCGCCTCGGCAAACACCACCACGCCGTTCTTCTCCACCAGGCGGCGCGCCAGCAACACCACCGTCTCGTCCGCCCCTACCGACCAGCCAGCGCGCAGATCGGAGAACCCGGGAGTGAAGGTCTGCACATCCACGCCGTTGGGGATGTAGCGCACCGGGCCTTCATAGCCCGCGGCCCGGGTCGCCTCGCACAGCTCCTCGCTGGGCGCCAGTACCAGACCGACATGGGCCAGGCGACGACGGATCTTGGCCAGCTCGCGGCCGCCGCGCCCGATGCGTTGCAGGTAGCCCGAGGTATGGTTGGTGAACACCACCGGCAGGCCCAGCCCCCGGCTGGCGCGCAGCGGACGCATGCCGTGCACGTGCAGCAGGTCCTGCGGGTAACGCCTCAGCCAGCCCCGTAACCAACGATTCAGCAGCCAGCCGTAGAAGGGTTCGGCACGTGGCAGGCGCGGCCGCCACACCTGCATGCCCCGGCACTCGGCATGGAAGTCGCGCATGCCACCCAGCGGGCGCGTCACCACGTGCACCTCGTGGCCCAGGGCGACCAGGGCACGCCCCAGCTCCACCACGTGTGCCGCCACGCCACCCACGTTGGGTGCGAAATCTGCCGATACCAGGGCGATGCGCAGGCTCATGGCACCACCCGCCAGTCAGCCAGTCGTTCCCGATGATCGAATTGCATGCGCATGTAACCGCCGGTTCCGGCGATATCCTTGCCGTTGACGTAATAGACGCCCCCCTGGGCATTCGGGTCTTCCACCCGGTAGCCGAACAGGCCGGCCACGAAACGCCCCAGTTCGAAATGCGTGGGCCAGGGCAACGCCCGGGCACGCTCCAGTACGCCGGAGTCCCCATTGATGGCGTACAGGATAAAAGGCACCGTGGCCCCCTTCGGATGCAGCACCAAGTGCCCCCAGAGACGCTGGCCTTCGATCTCGTCGCCCAGCAGCTCGCCATGATCAGCGGTGAAGATCACATAGGTCGGCAGGGTGCTGCGCTGGCGCAACAACTCGAGAATGCGGTGATGCACCGCGTCGGAGAAACGGATGGAATTGTCGTAGCTGTTGATGCGGAACTGGTCGAGATCCGCCCTGTCTTCGGGATAGAACCGGTATTCGTCCGTGTGATAGCGCTCGTAGGGCGAATGCGAACCGCGCTCGTGCAGGACCACGAAATTGGGACGGGTGAAGTCCACCTGCTCGAGCAGATCGAGCAACACCTCGTCCTTGCGGTGCTCGACCTCGTCCAGGTGATCCTCGCGGGATTCAAAATGATCCACCGCTCCGCCATCGGCATAGGTCACCAGATTGGAAGTCTGTGTGGACAACCACCAGGTCTGCAGGCCACGCGACTTCGCCAGCTTGAACAGGTTGGCATCACCTCGGTACATGACCTGGACGTTCTCTGGCTCACGCTTGAGATTGAAAAAGGTCGGCACCGACACCTTGGTGGACACGCCCCCGGAGTAGATCCGGGTGAAATAGAAACCGGGGTCGTCCTTCAATGCACTGAAATACGGCGTGGTATCACGCTCATAGCCGAACAGCCCCATGTGATCGGGATTGAGACTCTCGCCCATCACCAGCACCACGTTGGCCGGCAACACGGACTGGATCGGCGCCACTCGGTAAGGCGCAAACGCCTGCTGCCGGTGCTCCCCGGCGAAACGCCTCGGCAGTTCCTTGCCCAGGAACCAGCCGACGGCGTAGAGCGTGTTCTTTACCGTGTAATGCCGCGGATTGGGATAGAATGCCTGTGAACCCGTACTGTGCCAGGCATTGACCGGCAGGACACCGCCGAGCAGCGACACCAGCAGCACGGTGCTCATGGGGATACGCTGCCGCAGGGAAGAGAGACGCCCCGCCAGCCACCCCATGAACGCATAGCTGCCCAGCACCATCAGGGTCGGGGCAATCAGGGCCAGCCAGATACCGGCCAGCGACAGGGCGACTTCTTCCAGCTCACTGCCCAGCAGGCTCACTTCCTGCGGCGAGATGAAGGTGCCGAAGTACACGAAGTGATACAACTGCGGCAACTGCAACAGGGCGAAGAAGACCAGCAGCACCCGGTAGGGCCAGAGCGTACGCGCACCCAAGGCCAGGAACACCGCCAGAAACACCGCGACAACGATCTTGGGCGAGAACTGCACCTGCCAGGTGGGGTACAACAGGCCGAACAGATGGTCGGGCAGCAGCACCGCCACTACCGTCAACGCGGACAGCAACAACTGCCCGAGCAGACGGACAGGCATGGACAGACGATCGGGGGCAAAACTCATGGAACGTGTTTCTGGACCGGAAGGAATCTGCAGGGGCATTCTACAGCCTGGGGGCGGGGGAGTGAACTACA
>JANEMA010000012.1 GCA_024510845.1 Gammaproteobacteria bacterium | reverse complement strand
ATATGTTTCTTTCACAAATAATCCGGCTGATTGTTCTGCCATTCCTTGAGTGCCTGGAGTGGTGTGAGACAACCAGATTCTGTTTCTTGGCCTGGATCTGGAGGCGCAATGGAAACTGGTGGGGTAGCGGTTGCGAGACACTGCCCTGGCCCCGTCATGAGGGGTGGAGTTTCCCGGTCAGTCCATCATCGGCCCCACGACGTGGAACAGGTGCTCGTTGAGTACGAAGTGCACCCAGATGCTGGCGATGTAGCCCAGGGTGATGGCCCAGGTCCATTTCATATGGGCGAAGAAGGTGTAGATGCCGCGGGCCTGGCCCATGACAGCCACACCGGCCGCGGAGCCGATGGACAGCAGGGAGCCGCCTACGCCAGCGGTGAGGGTGACCAGCAGCCACTGGCCGTGCGACATGTCGGGTCCCATGGCCAGCACGGCGAACATCACCGGGATGTTGTCCACGATGGCCGAGAGTACACCGACCAAGATGTTGGCGGTGGTTGCGCCCAAGTCGGTGTAGATGAGCTCCGAGATCATTCCCAGGTAGCCCAAGGTGCCCAGGCCGCCGACGCACAGGATGATGCCGTAGAAGAACATCAGTGTGTCCCACTCGGCGCGTTCCATGGCTAGGAAGACGTTGAAATGTGCGTCACCGCGGTCGTGGGTGGTGGGTGCCTCGGGTGTTCCCTCGAGGTTCAGACCCTGTTCTCCCAGGTATTCGCGTTTTTCGATACGTGAGCCGCGGCGCTTGAGGTAGTAGCCGTAGAACTTCAGGAATCCCAGGCCGGTCATCATGCCCAGTACCGGCGGCATGTGCAGGAAGTTGTGGGCCGATACGGCCATGACGATGGTCAGCACGAACAGGCCGACCACCACCCAGGCGCCGTGCTTGAGTGGGGCCTCGCCCGCCTTCACCGGTTCGGGCTGTTCCTGGGAGACCACCATTGACATGATGGTTGCGGGCACCAGCCAATTGACCACCGAAGGGATGAACAGGGCGAAGAATTCGTGGAAGGTGACCATGCCTTTCTGCCAGACCATCAGGGTGGTGATGTCACCGAAGGGCGAGAAGGCGCCGCCAGCGTTGGCGGCGACCACGATGTTGATGCAGGCCACTACCACGAAGCGGTGATTGCTGCCGCCAACGGCCATGGCTACGGTGGCCATCAGCAGGGCGGTGGTCAGGTTGTCGGCGACCGGTGAAATGAAGAATGCCAGCAGGCCGGTCAGCCAGTAGATGGTGCGCAGCGAGAATCCTCGTGAGATCAGCCAGATACGCAGGGTATCGAAGATTCCACGCTCCTCCATGGTATTGATGTAGGTCATCGCGGCGAGCAGGAAGAGGAACAGCTCGGCGAACTCCAGCAGGTTGTGGCGTACGGCCTCTTCGGCGGTATGGGTGTCGCCGGTCTGGGTAAACACAATGGCTACCAGGGTCCAGATGATACCGGCGGCGACGATCACCGGCTTGGATTTGCGCAGGTGCAGCGATTCCTCGCCGATCACCAGAGCGTAGGCCAGGATGAAGACGCCCACTGAGAGATAGCCAGCCCAGTGGCTGGTGAAGTTCATGCCTTCGCCGCCGGTCGAGGCCAGGGCCAGGCCGGGGAACAGGGCCGGGATCAGTACCCAGAGGAAGTGCCGGCAGTGTCCTGGAAGGGAGGTGAGTGTGTGGGGCTCCGTGGCGTATGGCTTCATGGTGTTTCCCTTGTTGGTTTTGTGATTCTTCGTTTGGCCCATTGGGTGGGAACCAGATTTGCATCCTAGCAAAGGTGCGCCCCGGGGAGCGCCCCACCATGGATCGACATGGCCTTTCGCAATGGCAACCGCAGGGGAGATTTTAGTGTGGAAACAACCCTCGAAGCCGAGGGGGGCAATGGTGACTGCCTGTGCCAGCTTGTGCTTTCCTGATACCGCCAACTCTTGGAATGTCCGGTGAGACCTTGTCTCCTTGCGTAATTTTATCATTGTGAAAATACATCAGGGGTTTCCATGATCCGGGATGTGGTCAGCCTGGCAGAAGGTTGGAAGGTGGTGCGGGCATGCTAGACTGCGCGCTTGGATTTCAGGTCTGCCACAGGTCATGAGACTCTGCGACCGCGACATTATTGCTGCGCTGGATGCGGGGCGCATTCGGCTCGAACCCCGTCCCGAGCTCAACCGCATCAGCGGTGTGAGTGTGGACTTGCGCCTGGGCGACCGTTTCCGTGTGTTCAGCTCGCACCAGACGCCCTATATCGATCTCTCAGGTTCGCGCGAGGAGGTGAATGCCGCGGTCGAGAAGGTGATGAGCGACGAGATCGTGGTGGGCGAGGGTGGGCGTTTCGTGCTGCACCCGGGTGAGCTGGCGCTGGGCATCACCCTGGAATCGATCACCCTGCCTGATGACTTGGTGGGCTGGCTGGATGGGCGATCCAGCCTGGCGCGCCTGGGATTGATGGTGCACGTGACCGCGCACCGCATCGATCCGGGCTGGAGCGGCAATATCGTGCTGGAGTTCTTCAATTCCGGCAAGCTGCCGCTGGCGCTGCGTCCCGGTATGGCGATCGGCGCCATGAGCTTCGAGACCCTCAGTCGGCCGGCGGAGCGTCCCTACACCAAGCGCAAGGACGCCAAGTACCGCGACCAGTCGGGGCCACTCGCCAGCCGCATCAGTCAGGACTGAAAGGCCGGCCAGTGTACCGGTCCGGGCAGCCATTTGCCGTCGAGCAGTACGCGGTGCGTCGAATCCAGACGCAATCTGCCTTCTGCAAACCACTGGATCACTGTCGGGTAGATACGGTGCTCCTGTTCGAGTACCCGCGCGGCCAGGGTTTGTTCATCGTCACCGGGAAGTACCGGTACCTCGGCCCGCAGGATCACCGGTCCGCCATCCAGTTCCTCGGTCACGAAGTGCACACTGGCTCCATGTAAGGTGTGGCCGGCCTCCAGCGCACGGCGGTGGGTGTGCAGGCCCTGAAAATCGGGCAGCAGAGAGGGATGAATGTTGAGCAGGCGTCCATTGTAGTGTTGCACGGATATCGGGGTGAGGATGCGCATGAAGCCGGCGAGTATTACCAGATCCGGACGGTGCGTATCGATACGCTCGATCAGTGCGTGATCGAAGGCCTCGCGGTCGGCAAAGCCGGTGTGATCCAGCACTTCGGCGCGGATGCCGGCGCGGCGTGCGCGCTCCAGCCCGTAGGCATCGGGGCGGTTGCTGATCACCGCGACCACCTCGCCTTCGATGGTACCGCCAGCGCAGGCGTCGATGATGGCCTGCAGGTTGCTGCCACTGCCCGAGATCAGTACCACCAGGCGCAGTCGCTCGTGTCCACTCATGCGTATTCCACGAAGGGGGTATCGGTTTCGGCGTTTTCGATGCGGCCGAGGGGGATCACCGTCTCGCCCTGTGCGCGCAGCTGCTCGCTGGCCGCCTCGGCTGCAGCCTCCGGCACGCAGACCACCATGCCGATGCCGCAGTTGAAGGTGCGCAGCATCTCGGGCGGGTCGATGCGGCCCCGTTCCTGCAACCAGGCGAACACCGGGGGCAGGGTCCAGGCGGAACGTTCGATGACGGCTTTCGAGTGGGCCGGCAGCACGCGAGGCAGGTTCTCGGTGAGCCCGCCGCCGGTAACATGCGCCAGTGCGTGCACTTCCACCTGTTCGAGCAGTGCCAGCAGCGATTTTACATAGATACGGGTCGGTGCCAGCAGGGCCTCGCCCAGGGTGCGGCCGTCGAAGGCCTGGTCCAGGTCGGCGCGGCTCACTTCGATCACCTTGCGTATCAGCGAATAGCCGTTGGAATGCGGACCGGAAGAGGCCAGGCCCAGCAGTACGTCGCCCACCTGCACCTTGTCGGCCTGCAGGATACGCGACTTCTCGACGATGCCCACGGCAAAGCCGGCCAAGTCATAGTCGCTGCCCTCGTACATGCCGGGCATCTCCGCGGTCTCGCCGCCGGTGAGCGCGCAGCTGGCCAGTTCGCAGCCGCGTGCAATGCCTTTGACCACCGCTGTGGCCACGTCCAGGTCCAGGCGGCCGGTGGCGTAGTAGTCGAGGAAGAACAGCGGTTCGGCGCCGGTGACAACGATGTCGTTGACGCACATTGCCACCAGGTCGATGCCGATGCTGTCGTGGCGTCTCAGCTGCATGGCCAGTTTCAGCTTGGTGCCCACCCCGTCGGTGCCCGAGACCAGCACCGGCTCGCTGAAGCCTTGCGGGATCTCGAACAGGGCACCGAAACCGCCCAGACCAGTGAGCACGCCGGGGCGGAAGGTGTGTTCGACGATGGGTTTGATGCGTTTGATGAGCGCATTGCCAGTATCGATGTTCACCCCGACCTGGGCATAGCTCAGGCCGGCGGCATCGTTGAAAGATGTCTTGCTGTCGCTCAAGGCGGACTCCGCGTAAGGGGAGGAATTTGGTACCGATTTTACCCTCTGCTCCGGCAGGCTGCATCTGCAAGAACCGTCCATTTTTCGTGCCATTGGCCATCCTGTTACACTTTCGCGCCATGAAATCGACAATTGGCAAGTGGCTATTGCTGGCAGCCTGGATGGTGGTGTCGGCGGGCGTCTGGTCGCAAGACGAGGCCGATCTGTACAGTGGTCAGGTCCTGGTGGCCGACGAGGGACCTCAGGCGCGGGCCGATGGGTTGCGCCGGATTCTTGGCCAGGTGATCGAACGCCTGAGCGGTCGCGGGAGCCGTGGCGAAGCCGCCGGAGTGTTGCTCTCCCGGGCATCTTCGCTGGTGGAACAGTTCCGCTACCTGGTGCCGAACCAGAGGCAGAAAAACGGTGAGGTACCCGTGGGACGCCTTCTATGGGTCCGCTTCGATTCCGGTGCGCTGGAACGTCTGCTGCGTGAGCAGGGGGTGC
The DNA here is from genome assembly GCA_024510845.1 of Gammaproteobacteria bacterium. Taxonomy (GTDB): domain Bacteria; phylum Pseudomonadota; class Gammaproteobacteria; order Chromatiales; family Chromatiaceae; genus MONJU. The sequence goes on along the minus strand of JANEMA010000012.1, from coordinate 38,065 downwards.
CGGTGTGGCACGGACAGCGTCCCCGGGTGCTGCTCTGGCTGGCCGAGGAGCAGGGAGCACAGCGCAATCTGCTCAACCCGGCCGAGGATTCGGCGTTGTACAAGGTATTGCGCCGCGAGGCTGCGCGTTTCGGCACCCCGCTGCAATTCCCCCTGATGGACCTTCAGGATCAGTCCACTCTGATGCCGGTGGATCTGTGGGTCGATTATGCGGTGGCCATCCGCGAGGCCTCGTCGCGCTATCCGCACGATCTGATCCTGACCGGCCGGTTGCGCACATCGCCCGATAGACAATGGATCGCCGACTGGAGCCTGTGGGACGGTGGCTCTGTCGAGCATTTCGAGACTCGGGACGGGAATCGTATCGGAGTGTTGCGTGCCGGTATCGATGCCTTGCAGGAGCGTCTGCTGGCGCGGCATCAGCCGCAGGCGGAAGGGGGCGGCGAGGAGGTACTGGTGCGCATCGAGGATGTGGACAGCCTGGCCGCCTACGGCGAACTGATGCGCTGGCTGGCTTCCGTGCCCGATTTGCAGTGTGTACATCTGCATGAAGCCGATGGCAGTGTCCTGGTGCTGGGACTGCGTGCCGCTGTCCAGGAAATCGTGTTGCGTCGGCTCGATGCGGTATCCGTTCTCGAGGCACTGCCGGGTATCGATGCCGAGCTGGAGCAGCCCCGGCATCCCGCTGTGCCGGGCCTGGCAGTGGTACGCAGCTATCGGTTCATTGGAGGGCGCTGATGCTGCGTCATCTGCCCAATCTGATCAGCGCGTTGCGCGTGGTGCTGGTGGTGCCCATTGTCTGGTCCCTGCTGGACCGACGTCTGGAGCTGGCCATCGCTCTGTTCCTGGTGGCTGGGGTGTCGGATGCGGTAGACGGTTTTCTGGCCAAGCAGTTTGGTTGGGTCAGCCGTCTCGGGGGCATTCTCGATGCCCTGGCCGATAAGTTCTTGCTGGTGTCCACCTTTCTTTGCCTGTGGTGGCTGGGTGTGTTCCCTGGCTGGCTGGTACTGTGGGTCCTGGCGCGCGATGTGCTCATCATCGGTGGCGGTATCGTCTACAACTCATGGATCGAACCCTTTGTCCCAGAACCCAGTCGGGTGAGCAAGCTCAACACTTTTCTGCAGATCGTATTGGTGGCGCTGGGAGTGGTGCACCTGGGGATCACGCCGGTGGCAGGTTGGCTGTTGCACCTGTTGATGGGCGCGGTGGTGCTGACCGTCTTCTTCAGCGGGGCCGGTTATGTGCGTGAATGGACCCGGCGTGCAGCAGTTCAGTGTCGTATCCGGGAAGGAACATCGCGTGGAAAATAGGTGGTTCTGGGGCGTACTCTGGCTGGCCTTCGGAGGCTGGGTGCTGTATTTGCTCTCGCCTATTCTCACCCCCTTTGTCGTCAGCGTTATGCTGGCCTATCTTGGAGATCCGTTGGTCGATCGACTTGAGGCACGTCGTGTACCGCGTAGCTTGGCTGTGACTCTGGTGTTTTGCGTGATTCTGGGCTGGCTGTTCGTGTTGCTGCTGATCCTGGTGCCACGCATCGAATCACAGTTGGTGCATTTGGCGCAGAAGCTGCCGCAGTATGCGGCCTGGTTGAAGGTGAACCTCGAACCCTGGCTGATGCGCTGGACCGGTACTGAGGGTCAGGTGTTCGATCCGGAGGTGTTGCGCAAGGCAATTGCCACACACTGGCAGAGTGCCGGAGGCCTTCTGTCCGGTCTGTGGCAGTCGGTCAGTGCCTCGGGACGGGTATTGCTCGACTGGTTGGTCGATCTGCTGCTGGTGCCGGTCCTCACCTTCTACCTGCTGCGTGACTGGGACGATCTGGTGGCTGCTGTCCGGGCCCTGTTGCCGCGGGGACGAGTGGCGCTGATCAGTCGTCTGGCACGTGAATCCGACGAGGTGTTGGGTGCCTTTCTGCGAGGGCAGATGGCGGTGATGTTTGTGCTTGGTATCATCTATACCACCGGGTTGTGGCTGGTCGGTCTGGATTTTTCCCTGCTCATCGGCATGTTCGCCGGCATGGTGAGTTTCGTGCCATACCTGGGCCTGATCCTCGGTGTACTAGTGGCCGGTGTGGCTGCCATCCTCCAGTTCCAGTGGGTGAGCGAATTGCCTTGGGTAGTCACCGTGTTCGTGATCGGGCAGGTGATCGAAGGTACAGTGCTGACTCCTCGGTTGGTGGGTGAGAAGATCGGTCTGCACCCGGTGGCGGTGATCTTCGCGGTGATGGCCGGAGGCCAGCTCTATGACTTCTTCGGCATCCTGCTCGCCCTGCCGGTGGCGGCGGTGGCCATGGTGCTGTTGCGCCACCTGCTCGAGACTTGGCATGCCAGCGGTTTGTATCAGGGTGGCGAATCGTAGGATGGCGCCCTGCCAGGTGTGGGAAGGGTGTTCCCGTCGAGAACTCAGACACACAATTGCTCGCGTACGAAGGGGATGCTCAGGCGTCGTTGCTCGGCCAGGGATTCGCGGTCCAGGTGTTCGATCAGTGCTACCAGTTTGCCAGTGTCGCGCGGACAGCGGTTCAACAGGTAGCGCGCGACTTCGGGCGGCAGCTCCAGGCCGCGCCGTGCCGCGAGCTGGCGCAGCAGGTATTCACGTTGTGCATCGTCCAGCGGCTTGAGGTAGTAGTTCAGGCCCCAGCCCAGTCGGGTGCGCAGATCGGGCAGGATGAAGCCGGCGCGTGCTGCCGCGGCCCTGGCGGAGAACAGCAGGCGGCAGCCACGGTCGCGCGCACGGTTGTAGAGTGCGAACAGCGCCCGTTCCCAGTCCGCGAGGCCGGCGAGGCTGTCCACGTCGTCGATGGCGATCAGGTCGAAGCGCTCCAGGCCTTCGAGCATTTCGGGGGCGAGTTGCGCATGCTCGGCGGCCGGCAGGTAGACCGGCATCAGCCCGGCCTCGCGGGCGGCCGTGCACTGGCCCATCAGCAGGTGGCTGCGACCGCTGTGTGGTGGACCGCTCAGGTAGATCTGTGCCTCGCCGTTGCCATCGCGCTGCGCGGCGAGCAGCGCCAGCACCTGGCCGTCGTCGCCGGCGATGTAGTCTTCGAGACGGGTGGGGCAACGCAGCTCCAGCCCCAACGGCAGCTGGCGGCTCATTGCGATGTCTGCGCCCGCCAGCGAATGAAGTAGCTGCCGGCCACGATGTAGCTCACCGCCAGGCCGAACTCCAGCCAGCCCCAGCCGCGGGCCGGCCAGTCTGTGCTCCAGCCGATGGTGCCCCCGTGAAGCAGCGGGATCAGCGCGGCCAGGCTGCTCCAGATCATGGCCCGATTGCGTCCGTGCAGGATGCCGCGCAAGGGGATCAGCAGGGGGGCGACCAGTACCAGCAGGGTGAGCGAGATCTGGTTGCGCGGCAGCCCGCCCAGGCGGATCGCCCAGGCCATGCCGAAGACGATCAGCCCCAGGTAGCAGGCGAGCGAGAGGCCACGGGCCACGCTGACCTGGTTCATGGGTTGCTGCCCAGGCACCGTGCCAGTTCGGCCAGGCGCCGTCCTAGGGCCTGGCAGAGGTGCGTCTCGGTATCGCTCAGCGGCAGCTTGCTGTCGGGGCCGGCCAGGTGCGAGGGGCCGTAGGGCGTGCCGCCCTCGCGGGTGGTCATCAGCCCGGGCTCGGAGTACGGCAGGCCGACGAGCAGCATGCCGTGGTGTAGCAGCGGGAGCATCATGCTCAGCAGGGTGGTCTCCTGGCCGCCGTGCAGGCTGCCGGTGGAGGTGAACACCGCGCCTGGCTTGCCGGTCAGCGCGCCGTCCATCCACAGGGCGCTGGTGCTGTCGATGAAGTACTTCAGGGGTGCGGCCATGTTGCCGAAGCGGGTTGGGCTCCCCAGTGCCAGAGCGGCGCATTCGCGCATGTCTGCCTCGGTGACATAGGGTGCGCCCTCGTCCGGCACCGGCGGCGCGACGGCCTCGTGCTCGGCGGAGACCGGCGGCACGGTGCGCAGGCGGGCTTCCAGCCCGCCGGCCTCGACGCCGCGCGCAACCTGGCGGGCCATCTCGGCGGTGGCACCGTAGCGGCTGTAGTAGAGGATGAGCACATGGGCCATCAGAGGATCTCCAGTATCTGTTCCGGCGGACGGCCCAGGGCCGCCTTGCCGTCATGGACCACGATGGGGCGCTCGATCAGCTTCGGGTATTTCACCATCAGCGCGATCAGTTCGTCGTCGGACAGGGAGGGATCATCCGTACCCGAGGCCTTGTACTCGGGCTCGCGCTTGCGCATCAGGTCGCGCGGGCGCAGGCCCAGCATGTCGAGAATCCGGTGCAACTCGTCCTCGCCAGGCGGGGTCTCCAGGTACTTGATGATCTCGGGCTCGATGCCGCGTTCCTGCAGCAGTTGCAGGGTCTGGCGAGATTTGCTGCAACGGGGATTGTGGTAGATGCGGATGCTCATCGGTGCCTCGTCTCCCGGGTGGTAAACAGGCGCTATGTTAGCACCCGCGAGGCAGGGTGCGGCAGTGAGGCCGTACTTGGTCGAGCAACGGGACGTGGATGATCTCGGTGTCCGGGAACTGGGCTGCCCGATGCCCGTGACGTACCTGAGTAATGCTTGTTGATGCCTTCGAGTGTTTCGATCGTGTCCTCCCCGGTGAAGTGTCCCGGTGGAGCGATCAGCTGGAAATGGCTGTGCGAGCATCGGTGCCTGCAGGATGGTTATCGGTTCGTGGTGGCAGCGGAGGCGTTCTTCATACCGGCGATCCGATTGGGGGTTGCGTACCAGAAAGGTCGGCTGACGTTGCAGTTGGTGGATGACGTATTTGGTGTTTGTGGGTGGAAGTTTCTCCATCCATGAACACGGTTCCCGAATGCTGACGATGGTATCCGGGTGACGGGGGCGTCCAGCGGTTGTGGAATGTTCAAATACTCCGTGTCCCGGGGTGGTAAGGCTGTCTGTAGCATATCCCTATGTCTCATTTGTTTATTATGTGGCGGGATAGTGATTCCAGAGAATCTCGCAATTGTGCGAATACTTTAGCCGGAAACCGATGAAATAAGCTGCGTGACTGAGGAGCCATCCAGGTCGTGAGGCCTGGGGTCCAGTGATTGGTCGTTTTTGAATTTCGTGATGGAGGGATCCTCGATGAAGAGATTGCGTGGAAGTTGGCTCCCGAGTGCGTCGCTGCTCTGGTGTCTGGCGGGGTTGGCGTGGGCCAGTACGGATTTTGCTCTGTCAGATCTGAATGGCAAGATACATCGTCTTTCCGATTACCGGGGGAAGTGGGTGCTGGTCAACTACTGGGCCACCTGGTGTCCGCCGTGCCGCGAGGAGATGCCGGAGCTGGAATCGTTCTACGCGGGCTCCGATGAAGAGCGGGTTGTGCTGGGGGTCAACATCGAGGATATCGGCAAGGAGGAACTCGCCATCTTCGTGGAAGAGCAGTTCCTGTCTTATCCCATCCTGCTGGCGGGCGCGCGTCCCGAGCACGATCAGCTGCTCGCTCCCATTCACGGTCTGCCCACCTCATACCTGATTTCGCCCCAGGGCAAGGTGGTGGCACGCCAGGTGGGGCCGGTGTCTGCCGGGGATATCGAGGATTTCATCGAACATTACGAAGAACAGGCGAGCGCGGAGCACGCGCCAGGGGGGTAGCTCGGTGGGTCGGTTCGGTAAACGCGTGTTGGTCGGGTGGTTGTGGTATTGCCTGCTGGTTGGGACGGCGCTGGCCCAGCCGGGCCGCGATCCCGACCAGTATTTCTTCAACGAGACCTTTTGGGACCTGAAGGAGGAACTGGCCAATGCCCGCGAGCAGGGCAAGCAGGGCATTCTCATCATGTTCGAAATGGATGAATGCCCGTTTTGTCACCGTATGCGCCAGATGGTGCTCAATCAATCGGAGGTGCAGGAGTACTTTCGGCAGCATTTCATCAATATCGCGATAGATATCGAGGGGGGTGTCGAGGTGGTTGATTTTCAGGGGCATTCCACGACCATGAAAGACTTCTCCTTCCGCCAGTACCGAGTGCGCGCGACGCCGGTTTTCGCCTTCTTCGATCTCGATGGCAAGTACATTCGACGGGCACGCTACACCGGCGCCACGCGCAACAAGAAGGAGTTCCTGTTACTGGGGCGTTACGTGGTGGAACGGGCCTACCGGGAGGAATCGTTCGCACGCTACAAGCGACGGATGCGCAGGCGGGAGCATTGAGTATGCGCTGGTGGTGTCTGCTGGGTCTGTACTTGCTGGGAGCGTTATCGCTGGCAGCCGTGGCCGGTGAGTCCTTGCCCGAGCCCATGGCGCTGGCCGATGCCCTGCGCCTGGCACGTGATCAGGTGCCCCGGCGGCTCCAGGCCGAGGCCGAGCGCATGACCGGTGTGGCCGCCGTGCGCGAGAGCGCGGCGCTGGAGGGAGTGCACCTGACGCTGGGGGGCGAGTTGCGACTCATCCAGCCTTCATCGCTGGCGACGAATCAGGACCATAACGGCAGCCTGGCTCACCTGCTTCTGGAGAAGCGGCTCTATGATGCCGGATATTCCACGGCCCGGGAAACGGCAGCGCAGGCGCGACTGGAAGCCGGGCAGTGGCGGGTGCGTGCGGCGCGTCAGGAACAGGCGCTGGCCATCATGCAGGCCTTCTACGATGTCCTGCTCGCCGATCTGGCCTTTGCGCGTGACAACGAGGCCATGTCCGTGGCCTATGTTCGCCTGGACGGGGAGCGTGATCGGCTCGAGCTGGGGCAGCTCTCGGCTCTCGACCTGCTGGCGCTGGAGAGCCGTTACGAGGAGGCCCACCGTGCCCAGCTGCGCAGTGCCGCGCGGCAGCGTACCGTGCGTTCCCGCCTGGCGCTGGTCCTGGGACGTCCCGGCGAGCTGTCTTCGGAACTGGTGATGCCGGACATCGAAGTGGAGGCGCCATCCGGCGAAACGTTCGAGACTTTCTGGGACCAGGTGCGCGAGTGTCATCCTCGCCTGCGGGCGCTGGTTGCCGAGCTGCGTGCAGCACGCGCGGTGCTGGCGGCAGCGCGGGCCAGCCGGGGTCCGGTACTGAGTGCGCGGGTCGAGGCCGGCGCCTGGCATCGCCGTACCGGCTCCACCCACCCGCTGGCCGGGGGGGTGCACGTCGAATGGCCCTTGCTCGATGCCGGGCGGCGCGAGGCGGCCGTCGTTCGGGCCGAGGCAGCGTTGACCCGTGCGCAGGCAGCCTGGCAGGCTGGTTTGCAGGAGGTGCGGCAGCAGGCGCTGGAGGCTTGGCTGGCGCGCGAGACCCTGGCCGCAGAACTGAAGAGCCTGCAGGGCGAGGAAGACTATCGTGACCTGTATCTCGATCACAGTCGCGCCCTGTACGAGCAAGAGATCAAGACCGACCTGGGGGATGCCATGGTGCGAATCTCGGAGGTGCGTCTGAAGATGGCGCAGGTCCGCTTCGACTGGGCCCTCAACGAGGCCCGTCTGCGGGCCATGACCGGAGAGCTGCTGGAGGATTTGCCATGAAACCGGGAAATGTCCGGCGTATGTGCTGGCTGTCGTTGGTATGGTTGTGGCTGGGTGTCGTCCCCCTGTCGTGGGCGGGGGAACTGGTCGGCACCCTGGAATGGAACCGTGAGGTAACCCTGGGAGTCCTCGAGCCTGGAGTGATCCAGACAGTTCGTGTCGTTCCCAGGCAGCGGGTACGCCGTGGCGAATTGCTGCTGGCACTGGACCGACGGGCGCAGAAGGCCGATCTGGCGGCGGCGCGGGGGCGTCTGCAACTGGCGCAGGCCAGGCTCGAGGAGGCTCAACGCGAATTCGAGCGTGCCGAGGACCTGTACGAGCAGACCGTGCTGTCCGAACACGAGCGCGTCGTGGCGCATATTGGCCTGCTCGAGGCGAAGGCGGTGGTGGCCGGTGCCGAGGCCGATCGGGCGCGTGCCGCGCGTGCCCTGGCGCACAGCGTGCTCGAGGCGCCGTTCGATGGCCTGGTGGTGCGGGTCGATGCGCGGCCGGGTCAGGCGGTGAACGGAACATTGGTGGTGCCGGAGTTGCTCGTGTTGGCCGACGATCACCAGTTTCGGGTACGCCTGTGGGTGGACGCGGCGACGCTGGATGCGTTGAAAGCTGCGCAGGCGCTGCATGTCGAACTGGCCGGGCGGCGCCTGCCGGTGCGTGACATCGTGGCTGGCCTCGAGGCACGACGCCAGGCCGGGGAGGGCGAGGCATGCATCCCCGTGGCGGTGGTGGTGGAGTATCCGGCGGACCTGGAAGTGCGTGCCGGCCTGCCGGTGCGCGTCTTCTGGTAGAGATTATTCGTAACCGGCGGAGGTCACTTCCAGCCCGTGTGGAAGGTGGCGGGTGCGCAATACCTCGGTGAGGATCTCGCCGTCGGGCATCAGCGCCAGCAGGCGGAAGCCCGGTTGCTGCTGATCGACACTGAACTCGTCCACCGAGGGGGTGAATTGCACGCAGGTCGAGGGGGTGCCCAGGAGGCGTATGCCGTCGAGGCGCTTGTCGAAGAGCTGGTGCACATGTCCCCACAGCAGGCCCTTGACCTGGGGATGGGTGGTGACGCGCTCGAGCAGGGCGTCGGCGTTGTCCAGCCCCAGGTCATCGATCCAGTGGCTGCCCACCGGGACGGGCTGGTGGTGCAGGCTGACGAGCACCGGGCCGCCATGTTCGCGCAGGCCACCATCCAGCAGCTCGAGCTGTGATTCCGCCAGGTGACCACCCACCTGGCCGGTGAGTACCGAGTCGAGCAGCACCAGCCGCCATCCCTTGTGATCGACCACCTGGGGACAGGAGACATGCCTGCCCCGCAGGTGCTCGAGCATGACATCGGGCAGGTCATGATTGCCGGGCAGGCAACAGACCGGGCAGTTGAATTCGTCGAGCAGTCTGGCCAGATGCTGGTAGCCATCGGGGCTGGCATCGTGTACCAGATCGCCGGTCGCCAGCACCAAGTCCGGTTGCCAGCCGGTGCAACGGAAAGTGCTGAGGGTATTGCGGAAGCTGTTCAGTGTGTTGACGCCAAACAGCTGCGAGTTCGTGTCGGCGTACAGGTGCGTGTCGGTAATTTGCAGAATCTTGAGGCATTCAGGCGGCAACGAGATCTTGTGGAGGTCACGTTCACGAGCCCTGCGGAAGCTGGTAGGTATGGAGGGGTTGCCGTGGGACACGCGCGTCCTTCTCTGCTCCGGTTCCAGTTTATACTAGCCCAAAGCTTTCGGGCCAATAAGCCGGCGTTGGCCGGAAGTGCGAGCAAGTTCCCGCCCGATGGGCAAACTTGCCCTTGAATTTCGCTTTGTCCTTTGCGACGGGGATGCCCCAGTCATGTCAAGAGCCCCAGAGACATTGCTTGTACCGGATTGCTCGGGTGGCCGGAGGTCTGGATCCAGGGGGGTGCATGACGCTCAATGAGCTCCGTTACATCGTCGCCGTGGCTCGCGAGCGTCATTTTGGACGAGCGGCCGAGGCTTGTCACGTCAGCCAGCCGACGCTCAGCGTGGCGGTGCGCAAACTCGAGGAAGAGTTGGGCGTAAGCCTGTTCGAGCGGCGCAAGGGTGACATCAGTATCACTCCCATCGGTGAGCAGATCGTCAGCCAGGCCCAGCGGGTGCTCGAGGAGGTTGCCGGCCTTCACCAGATCGCCCTGCAGGGGCGCGACCAGCTCGCCGGTCCGCTGCGCCTGGGGGCCATCTACACCATCGGGCCCTACCTGCTCCCGCACCTGATCCCGCAGCTGGCCGAGACCGCTCCCCAGATGCCGCTGGTGGTCGAGGAGAATTACACAGCGGTGTTGTGCGAGAAGCTCAAGCAGGGTGACCTGGACATCATTGTCATCTCCCTGGCCTTTGACGAGCCGGGCATCCGTACCCTGCCGCTCTACGAGGAGCCCTTCACGCTGCTGATCCCCAGTTCGCATCCCTTCAACCAGCAGGAGGAGGTCAGCATCGAGCAGCTCAGCCGCGAGAATGTGCTGCTGCTCGGCGCCGGTCACTGTTTTCGCGACCAAGTACTCGAAGTCTGTCCCGACTGCCTGGGCAAGAGTGCCGACGGGCGACCGCGACAGGCCCTGGAGAGCAGTTCGCTCGAGACCATCCGCTACATGGTGGCCAGTGGCCTGGGAGTGACGGTGCTGCCCTGTACTGCCACCGGTGCCGAGCGGTTCTCGGAGCGCCTGGTGCAGATCCGTCGCTTCGCCGGGACCCCGCCTAGCCGTACCGTGGCGTTGGCATGGCGCAAGAGCTTTCCCCGGCCCGAGGCGGTCAACGCGGTGCGCGAGGCCATTCTCTCGGCACCGCTGAGCTGTACTCGGTCGGTCGATACGGTTCGTTTCCGTGAGATGTCCTGACTCCGTTTCTCTCAAGATAGTCAAATTCTATCGTGCGTATTGGGATAAACAATTTCCCTTGTGTGATCGGCACCCTTATATTTGGCCCCGCCAGCACCGGAATCCACCGGTTCATTTGAAGCAAATGGAGAAAACACCATGTCACTGAAAGGTTCCAAGACCGAAGAAAACCTGAAGGCGGCCTTTGCCGGCGAATCTCAGGCCAACCGTCGTTACCTGTACTTCGCCGCCAAGGCCGACGTCGAGGGTTACAACGACGTGGCCACCGTGTTCCGTTCCACCGCCGAGGGTGAGACCGGCCACGCCCACGGTCACCTGGAGTACCTGGAAGAGGTCGGTGACCCGGCTACCGGCCTGCCCATCGGTGGCACCGCCGACAACCTGAAGGCGGCCATCGCTGGTGAGACCCACGAGTACACCGACATGTATCCGGGCATGGCCAAGATGGCTCGCGAAGAGGGCTTCGACGAGATCGCTGACTGGTTCGAGACCCTGGCCAAGGCCGAGCGTTCGCACGCCAACCGTTTCCAGAAGGCACTCGACGCTCTGGATTCCTGAGCCCAGGCTCGGATGACAAAGGGGCCGAGAGGCCCCTTTTTTTCCGTATTACTTGAGGAGACACGGCAATGGCAGCTAGCAGAGAAGGTAGTCTCGAAGCGCCAACCCGGCACCCGATCGACTGGCGCAACCCAGACTACTATGATGAGGACAAGCTGTTCACCGAGCTCGAGCGCGTCTATGACGTCTGTCACGGATGCCGCCGCTGCGTGAGCCTCTGCAATGCCTTCCCGACGCTCTTCGACCTGGTGGACGAATCCGACACCATGGAAGTCGACGGAGTAGCCAAGGAGGACTACTGGAAGGTGGTCGATCAGTGCTACCTGTGCGACCTGTGCTTTCTGGCCAAGTGCCCCTATGTCCCGCCGCACGAGTGGGATGTGGACTTTCCGCACCTGATGTTGCAGGCCAAGGCGGTCAAGTACCGCAAGCAGGGTGCCCCGCTGCGTGATCGGACTCTGACCAGCACCGATGCCCTGGGCCGCATTGCCGGTATCCCCGTCGTTGCCGGCGTGGTCAATACGCTCAACCGCAATGCCGGTTTCCGCAAGCTGCTGGAGAACACCTTCGGCGTGCACCGCGACGCCCGGCTGCCCGAATTCCACAGCAGGCCGCTGCGCGCACGCATCCAGCCTGATACGGGCGAGGGCGCGGAGCCCGCTGGTCCGACTGCCGGCAAGGTGGTCCTGTTTGCTACCTGTTATGGCAACCGTAACGATCCGAAGAGTGGCGAGGACTTGGTGGTGGTGTTACGCCACAATGGCATCCCGGTCACCCTGGTTGACAAGGAACGCTGTTGCGGTATGCCCAAGCTGGAGTTGGGCGATCTGGAAGCTGTCGCCAAGGCCAAGGATGTTGATATTCCTGTGCTCGTCGGGCTGGTGGATGAAGGCTGGGATATCGTGGCGCCAGTGCCGTCCTGCGTGTTGATGTTCAAGCAGGAACTGCCGCTGATGTTCCCCGACGATCCTGATGTGGCCAAGGTGCGCGATGCCATTTATGACCCCTTCGAATACCTGATGCTGCGCCACAAGCACGGCAAGCTGAACACCGATTTCAAAAATTCCCTGGGCAAGGTTGCCTGCCACGCGGCCTGTCACCAGCGGGTGCAGCGTATCGGCCCCAAGACCCGCGAGCTGTTGTCGCTGGTTCCGGGAACCGAGATCCAGACCATCGAGCGTTGTTCCGGTCATGACGGTACCTACGCGGTGAAGAAGGAATTTCACGCCGCCTCGATGAAGATCGGCCGTCCCGTATACAACAAGGTGAAGCAGGCCCAGCCGGATCATTATTCGAGTGACTGCGCCATGGCCGGGCAGCAGATCGCCAATGGTCTGGGGGATGGCAGCGAGCCGGAGCACCCGATCAGCTTGTTGCGCTTGGCCTATGGCATCTGAATCAGAGCAGGAGAAGACGATGAAACACCAACTGACGCGGGATGATCTCTACAGCCTGGAACAATACGTCGAGGTGCGTCCCGGCTTTCGCGCCCGGGTGATGGCCCACAAGCAGGACCGGAGGGTGCCCATCGGCCCCAATATCACCCTGTATTTCGAAGACGCTATCACCATGCAATACCAGATCCAAGAGATGTTGCGTATCGAGCGTATCTTCGAGGCCGAGGGCATCCAGGAAGAACTCGATGCCTACAATCCTCTGATTCCCGACGGCAGCAACTGGAAGGCGACCCTCATGATGGAGTATCCCGACGAGAACGAGCGGAGGGAACGGCTCAAGCACCTTCTGGGTATCGAGAAGCATGTCTGGATACAATTCGGTGAGCAGCCGCGGGTTACGCCTGTCGCCGACGAGGATCTGGATCGCGAGGACGAAGAGAAGACCTCCTCGGTACATTTCCTGCGCTTCGAATTCACGCCGGAGATGGTCGAGGAGGTAAAGCAGGGAGTGCTGGTGTCCATGGGGATCGACCACCCCAACTACACCTGCACGGTCGAACAGATTCCCGAGAATGTGCGCAAATCGCTGGTCGATGATCTCGACTGATGCCGATGGTGTGTCTCCTGTAGACCATGTGGGAGTGGCGTCCCCGCCGCGAATGATTCAGCCCAAGGATGTGACAGGACACAGCAAAGGCCGCGAGGGCGGGTCTTCCCGGTAGATCAGAAGCCATCGGTCGAGGTGAACAGTCCTACACGCAGGTCGTTGGCCTCATAGATCTGCCGGCCATCCACTTCCATGCGACTGTCGGCGATGCCCAGTACCAGTTTGCGCGAGATCACCCGTTTTATGTCCAGGTAATAGGTGACCTTCTTTGCCGTCGGTAGTACCTGCCCGGTGAACTTCACTTCGCCAACGCCCAATGCGCGGCCGTGACCGGGGTTGCCGATCCAGGCCAGAAAGAATCCCACGCATTGCCACATGGCGTCCAGGCCCAGGCAGCCTGGCATTACCGAATCGCCTGGAAAGTGACAATCGAAGAACCAGAGATCGGGTCGGATATCGAGTTCGGCGATAATCTGCCCCTTGTCGTACTTGCCGCCCTCGTCCGAGATCAGGTTGATGCGGTCCATCATCAACATGGGTGGCACAGGTAACTGGGCATTGCCTGGGCCGAACATTTCGCCGTGGCCACAGCGCAGCAGCGCCTCGCGATCGAAACTTTCTTGTCTGTTCATGATGTGTCCTGACAGAAAATGGCGCACGAGTCTTACCTTTGGCAGGATGGTTGTCAAATGCAGTTCAAGACTCGCCCGGGACCGGCGATTTGTCGTGAAATTGCCGAGGCGTACGGCGCCGGGGTCTGGGCAGAGAATGCGTCCAAAAGCAGGGCGCGGTTCTATCCTTGTCTGTCGACAGCACAATGATACAAGGAATGCGGGGGGTGATCATGAGCTATACCTCTCCCATCGGTTGATCGTCGATGATGGATATCTCAATATCGAGATATTACGTCGGATACCGTGAGGATGGCGGCTACGAACAGGATACCGCTCATTCATTTCTGGGATGGCGTTCACACTCGATACGTTCGCGGATGAAGTCCACGAAGCGTTCCAGCGGGATCATCTCGTTTTCTTCGGCAGTCCGCGCGCGGTATTCCACTTCGCCGTTCTTCAGGCTGCGCTCGCCCACCACCACGCGGTGGGGGATGCCGATCAACTCGGCATCGGCGAACATCACACCCGGGCGGGCGTCGCGGTCGTCGAGCAGCACGTCGATGCCCACGGCCCGTAGCTCGGTGTAGAGCCGCTCGGCCGCTTCGCGCACGGTCTCGGACTTGTGCATCTGCATGGGGATCAGCGCCAGCTCGAAGGGTGTCAGCGCGGTTGGCCAGAGGATGCCGCGGTCGTCGTGGTGCTGCTCGATGGCCGCGCCGACCACGCGCGAGACGCCGATGCCGTAGCAGCCCATGGTCATCACCACCGATTTGCCGTTTTCGTCGAGCACGGTGGCGTTCATCTTCTCGCTGTAGGTGCGACCGAGCTGGAAGATGTGTCCGACCTCAATGCCCTTGACGATGCGCAGCGGGCCGCTGCCGTCGGGTGCGAGATCGTCCTCGACCACCTTGCACAGGTCGGCCACTTCGGGCAGCGGCAGGTCGCGCTCCCAGTTCACGCCGAACCAGTGCTTGCCGTCCTGGTTGGCGCCGCAGGTGAAGTCGCTGGCCACCGCTGCGGCGCGGTCCACGATCACCGGTATCGGCAGGTCGATCGGGCCCAGCGAGCCGGGACCGGCGCCGACCGTGGTGCGGATCGCCTCTTCGTCGGCCATCACCAGCGGGTCGGCCACCAGCAGGTGCTTGATGGCCTTGACCTCGTTGAGCTCGTGATTGCCGCGCAGCACCAGTGCCACCAGTTCGGCATCGGCGTCCTCGGCGGCGCGCACGATCAGGGTCTTGAGGGTGCGCTCGATCGGCACGTTGAACTGCTCGACCAGTTCGTCGATGGTGCGCGCGTTCGGGGTGTCGACCAGGCGCTTTTCCTCGGTCGGTGCCTCCGGGGCCTTCCCGGATGCCAGGGCCTCGGCCAGCTCGACGTTGGCCGCGTAGCCGCCGTCGGACAGGGCGATGTCGTCCTCCCCGGTCTCGGCCAGCACATGGAACTCGTGCGAGGCACGGCCGCCGATGTTGCCGGTATCCGCCTCGACGGGACGGTACTCCAGGCCACAGCGATCGAAGATGCGACAGTAGGTGGCGTACATCACCTCGTAGGTCTCGGCCAGGGATTCGTCGTCCAGGTGGAAGGAATAGGCGTCCTTCATCAGGAACTCGCGGGCGCGCATCACGCCGAAGCGCGGACGGCGTTCGTCGCGGAACTTTGTCTGGATCTGGTAGAAGTTGACCGGCAGCTGGCGGTAACTGCGCAGCTCGTTGCGTGCCAGGTCGGTGATGATCTCTTCGTGGGTAGGGCCGAAGCAGAACGGGCGGCCGTGCCGGTCCTCGAAGCGCAGCAGTTCGCTGCCGTACTTGTACCAGCGATCGGATTCCTCCCACAGCTCGGCGGGTTGCACCGTGGGCATCAACACCTCGAGGGCGCCAGCGCGGTCCATTTCCTCGCGCACGATGGTCTCTACCTTGCGCAGTACGCGCAGGCCCAGGGGCAGCCAGGTGTACAGGCCGGAGGCCAGCTTGCGGATCATGCCCGCGCGCAGCATCAGGCGGTGGCTGGGGATCTCGGCGTCGGCCGGGACTTCTTTTAGGGTCTGCAGGGGGAATCGGGATACGCGCATGTCGGCTCGATCGGGCAGTTGAATACGATGTGATTCTAACGGAATCGCACCCGTGCGGCAGTGTCGGTCACTCGAGTCGCGGGGATTCTTGCCGCTGAGGGGAATGATGAGTGCGATCGCCCGAACCCCGCCGCCATTGTCCGTGGAGGCTGGCGGCGGTCCTGGCGTGCCTGCTCACCTGGGCGGGTTCCCAGTCGCAGGTGCTGATGTTCAACGAGGCACTGTACTGCTGCTGGGTGGACAGGAGTATGGCAGCGAGGCACGCTTGCGGGTCGAGGGACGCAAGGTCGGTGGTTCCGAGTGGATCAAGCGTTGGCAGGCGCTTCAGAAGC
The DNA here is from genome assembly GCA_024510845.1 of Gammaproteobacteria bacterium. GTDB lineage: Bacteria > Pseudomonadota > Gammaproteobacteria > Chromatiales > Chromatiaceae > MONJU. The sequence goes on along the minus strand of JANEMA010000012.1, from coordinate 22,230 downwards.
TGTGCCAGCAGAGGGAAGCACATGCCCGAGCAGTTGGTCGCGCTGATCACCACTCCATTGCTGTCTACGAGTAGTGACTATCTCAAGATTGATGTCGCGTTCATCCGTGATCTGGGGCTGGATCCGAAGGACATCTTTATTCCTGCACGTGGTCATCGGTATCGACGGTGGACACAGGTATTTCCTATCCCCATCAGTGTGTCGTATCAGGCGTCGATGCGCTTGTATCTGGTGCGTTTCGGATTGGCCACGTCTTCACCGAGACGGCGCTTCTTGTCCTCCTCGTAATCGGCGAAGTTGCCCTCGAACCAGACTACCTTGGAGTTGCCTTCGAAGGCGAGAATGTGAGTGGCGATACGGTCCAGGAACCAGCGGTCGTGTGAGATCACCACCACGCAACCGGGGAAGGCGAGAATGGCTTCTTCCAGCGCGCGCAGGGTCTCCACGTCCAGGTCGTTTGTCGGTTCGTCGAGCAGCAGCAGGTTGCCACCCGACCTGAGCAGCTTGGCCAGATGTACCCGGTTGCGCTCGCCGCCGGACAAATCTCCCACCTTCTTCTGCTGGTCGGAGCCGCGGAAGTTGAAGCGCGAGCAGTAGGCGCGCGATTGCACCTGGTAGTTGCCCACGGTGATGATGTCTTGGCCATCGGAGATCTCCTCCCAGACGGTCTTGTTCGGGTCCAGGGCGTCGCGACTCTGGTCTACCGCGGCGATTTTCACCGTGGGGCCGATGCGCAGCTCGCCGGCATCGGGCTGTTCTTTGCCGGTCATGATGCGGAACAGGGTGGTCTTGCCTGCGCCGTTGGGGCCGATGATGCCCACGATGCCACCGGGCGGCAGGTTGAAGCTCATGTCCCCGTAGAGCACCTCGTTGCCATAGGCCTTTCTCAGGTGATGGGCTTCGATCACCAGATTGCCCAGGCGCGGGCCCGGCGGAATGTAGATCTCGTTGGTCTCGTTGCGCTTCTGGAATTCTTGGTTCTGCAGTTCGTCGAACTGCTTGAGGCGCGCCTTGGACTTGGTGTGCCGCCCCTTGGCGTTGGAGCGCACCCATTCCAATTCCTGTTTCATCGCCTTGATGCGTGCCTGCTCGGCCTTCTGCTCCTGTTTCAGGCGATTTTCCTTCTGTTCCAGCCAGGAGGAGTAGTTGCCTTCCCAAGGGATGCCGTGGCCGCGGTCCAGTTCCAGGATCCAGCCTGCGACGTTGTCCAGAAAGTAGCGGTCGTGAGTCACCGCGACCACGGTGCCGGGATAGTTGTGCAGGAAGTGCTCCAGCCAGGCCACCGACTCGGCGTCGAGATGGTTGGTTGGCTCGTCGAGCAGCAGCATGTCCGGCCTGGAGAGCAACAGGCGGCACAGCGCCACGCGGCGGCGCTCGCCGCCCGACAGTTTTGTCACATCGGCATCCCAGGGGGGCAGGCGCAATGCCTCGGCGGCCACCTCGAGCTGGCGCTCCAGGTTGTGCCCGTCGGCGGCCTGGATGATGTTCTCCAGCTCGGCCTGGCGCTTGGCCAGGGCGTCGAAATCGGCGTCGGGCTCGGCGTAGGTGGCGTAGACCTTCTCCAGCTCGTCCATCGCCTGCTTGACCTCGCCGAGGGCTTCCTCGACGTTGCCGCGCACGTCTTTTTCGGGGTCGAGTTGCGGCTCCTGTGGCAGGTAGCCGATCTTGATACCGGGCTGTGGCCGGGCCTCGCCCTCGTAGTCGGTGTCCACGCCGGCCATGATGCGCAGCAGGGTGGACTTGCCCGCGCCGTTGAGGCCGAGCACGCCGATCTTGGCGCCGGGGAAGAAGGACAGGGAGACGTCGCGCAGGATCTGCCGCTTGGGCGGTACGATCTTGCTGACGCGGTTCATGGTGAAGATGTACTGGGCCATGGGTCTTCGAAAACTCGGGTTGAAAGCTTGAATCACCCTGTCAGGGTGTTGCCTGGTCGGGTTCCGGTGTGGAGCTGCGCTGCCTGCAGGGTGTTCTCCAGCAGGGTGGCCACGGTCATGGGTCCCACGCCGCCGGGCACCGGCGTGATCCAGCCGGCGACCTCCCTGGCCGCCTCGAAGTCCACGTCGCCGCACAGGGAGCCATCGTCCAGACGGTTGATGCCCACATCGATGACGATGGCACCGGGTTTGATCCAGTCGTCCTGCACGAAGTTCGGTATGCCCACTGCGGCCACCACGATGTCGGCCCGGCGCACCTTGTCGGGCAGCTTGCGGGAGCGGCTGTGGCAGATGGTCGGGGTACAGCGCGCGGCCAGTAGTTCCAGCAACATTGGTCGGCCGACGATGTTGGACTGGCCGAGGACGATGGCATCCTTTCCTTCCAGCACAATGCCGGTGTGCGCCAGCAGGGTCATCACGCCCTTGGGGGTACAGGGCCGCAGCACCGGCATGCGCAGCGCCAGCCGCCCGATGTTGTAGGGATGGAAGCCGTCCACGTCCTTGTCCGGGTGGATGCGCTCGGTGACGGCGTGTTCGTCGATCTGTACCGGCAGCGGCAGTTGTACCAGGATGCCGTCCACGTCGTCGCGCGCGTTCAGGCCGTCGATCAGTTCCAGCAGCACTTCCTGCGAAGTGTCGTTGGGGAGCTGGATCAGTTCGGATTTGAAGCCGGCCTTTTCGCAGGCCAGTTGCTTGTTGTGCACATAGATTCGGGAAGCCGGGTTTTCGCCGACCAGCACCACTGCCAGACCGGGAGGGCGTTGCTCCTCGGCGACGCGTTGTTCGACCTGGAGGCGCACTTGTTCGCGCACATTGCTTGCTATGGCCTTACCATCGAGAATCCGGGCACTCATGGGACCTTGTCGTTCCGTAGGGTTGTTCGGGCAGGAAACGAAAATCATACCAGATGTGCCGTCGTTTCCCGCGTTTGTCGCCGAAGAAGTGTGCAGTCTGCAGGTCAAGACGGCGAGTGCCACGGATCGCATCTCAAGGATCACGAGCAACGGGTGATCGGTTATGCCGGTGAGACCAGGGCCGGCTTCGAGTGGGATGGAAGAATCGGTGCATGGTGACAAGGCCTACACCCGCAAGCGACACAACCTGCTGGCGAGCGATCCGGAGAAGGAGCCGATCTGGTGCATGCCGTTCAAGAAACCGGCAGAAGGAGAACTGCCGGAATGGAAGCGGGCAATCGACCGTTGCTTGTCCAGCCTGCGGGCCATTGGTGAGTTTCCCTTCCGGGTCGTCAAGCGGCAGTTCAACTTCCGGAAGGTTCGTTACCGGGGTTTATTCAAGAACAGCCAGGCGCTGACGACCCGGTTTGCCCTGGCGAGTCTCTACAGGGTCCGACGACGATTGCTTGCGTTCACAGGATCAGTGTGCCCATGGGCCGATGAATGGCCTCGGTAGAAGCGAAAAACCACCAGAAAGCTCCTTTTGGGCGACTTCAGGGGCGGTTTTCAGCGAGCCATTCGTCGGGGCTTGCAAAAAATCATCCGGTTGGCTTGTCGGTTGGAAAAAACGCCATTCATCAGAGGTTCCTTGGTTTGTTTGAGCGTCGCCGGACTTGGTGTTGTCGTCCACGGAGCCTGGCGAATTGTTTTCGGGCGATCGAAAAATGCGATGCTGGTTGATTTCTGTGCGGTTGGGCTGTACGATCCTCCGCCTTCGCCGCGAGGCGTGCGTTCCTCGGGGTATAGCGCAGTCTGGTAGCGCGCCTGCTTTGGGAGCAGGATGTCGGGGGTTCGAATCCCTCTACCCCGACCAGGTTGGGTGGTTGGCCCCGGAAGGTTCTTGTCTCTGGCGGGCAGAACATGCGCCCGTAGCTCAGTTTGGATAGAGCAGCGGCCTTCTAAGCCGCGGGTCGCAGGTTCGAGTCCTGCCGGGCGTGCCAGTACTTTGGTGGACAATCAAGGTTTCGATGGTGGGTATAGCTCAGTCGGTAGAGCCCCGGATTGTGATTCCGGTCGTCGTGGGTTCGAGTCCCATTACCCACCCCATCTTCAACGAGGGGCTGCGGTTGCAGCCCCTTTATTCGTTTATAATCCCGAATTCCCTCCCGTGTTTGTCGAGGTGATCAATCGATGTTTGACAAGTCCATGAATATCAAAGGTTATGACGATGAACTCTGTCGGGCCATCCAGGATGAGGAGCGCCGTCAGGAGGAGCACATCGAACTGATCGCCTCGGAAAACTACACCAGCCCGCGCGTCATGGAGGCGCAGGGCTCGGTGCTTACCAACAAATATGCCGAGGGTTACCCAACGAAGCGCTACTACGGCGGCTGTGAATACGTGGACAAGGCCGAGCAGCTTGCCATCGATCGTGCCAAGGTACTGTTTGGTGCCGACTATGCCAATGTCCAGCCACATTCCGGCTCGCAGGCGAATGCTGCGGTCTACATGGCCCTGTGCCGGCCGGGCGACACCGTGTTGGGCATGTCGCTGGCGCATGGCGGTCATCTCACCCACGGCGCCAAGCCCAATTTCTCGGGAAAGATCTACAACGCGGTGCAGTATGGCCTGGACCCGGCCACCGGTGAGATCGATTATGCAGAGGTCGAACGCCTGGCTCATGAACATAAGCCGAAGATGATCGTGGCTGGCTTCTCGGCCTATTCGCGTATCGTGGACTGGCAGCGCTTCCGCGATATCGCCGATGCGGTGGGCGCCTTGCTGTTCGTGGACATGGCGCACATTGCCGGTCTGGTGGCGGCGGGCATCTATCCCAGTCCGGTGCAGATCGCCGATGTCACCACGACGACCACCCACAAGACCCTGCGTGGTCCGCGTGGTGGCCTGATCCTGGCCAAGGCCAACGAGGAAGTGGAGAAGAAGCTCAATTCCGCAGTGTTCCCCGGTGGCCAGGGCGGCCCACTGATGCACGTCATCGCTGCCAAGGCGGTGGCCTTCAAAGAGGCCACGGAACCGAACTATGTCAAATACCAGAAGCAGGTGGTGCGCAACGCACAGGTGATGGCGCAGGTGTTCATCGAGCGCGGCTACGAAGTGGTCTCGGGTGGTACCGACGATCACCTGTTCCTGGTCAGCTTCATCGAGGCAGGACTTACCGGCAGGGATGTGGACGCCTGGCTGGGCGTGGCCAACATCACGGTCAACAAGAATGCTGTGCCCAATGATCCGCAGTCGCCTTTTGTTACCTCGGGTATCCGTGTCGGCACGCCAGCGGTGACCACTCGTGGCTTCGGTGAGGATGAGTGTCGTCAACTCGCCGGCTGGATGTGCGATGTAATCGACGGGCATGGTGACGTTGCGGTAATCGATCGGGTCAGGGGGAAAGTGCTCGATCTGTGTGCCCGCTATCCGGTGTATCGGGGCTGAGCAGCGGAGCGGACGGTGCGCTGCCCCTTCCGGTGCCCAGGAGATACCAATGGTAGTGGACTCACGCCTGCACGGTGACGGTGATCAGGTGCTTCGTCGCTGCCAGTGCGCGGTCCGCAAGGAGCGCTTCACCACCTGCGGAGCTGCCGAGCTGAATTTGCCCCGGGTGGTCAAGAGTGATGGCCGTCGCGTCGATTTCGATGGGCGGGCGTGCTGTGCCCAGTTCGACCTGCTGGACAGGAAGAAGTGACCACCGGTTTCGATTGCGCTGATCACGCATTCATGGCCCGCGCCATGCAACTGGCACGCCGCGGCCGCTACACTACCTTTCCCAATCCACGCGTTGGCTGTGTGCTGGTGCGCAATGGCGAGATCGTTGGTGAGGGTTGGCACCGGCGCGCCGGTGAATCGCATGCCGAGCGCATTGCCTTGGCTGCTGCCGGCGAACGGGCGCCTGGGGCCACTGCCTATGTCACCCTGGAACCCTGCTGCCACCATGGGCGCACGCCGCCCTGCGCGGAGGCTCTGATCGAGGCCGGGGTGGCGCGCGTGGTGGCGGCCATGGTCGATCCCAATCCACTGGTCGCTGGTCGTGGTCTGTTCCGGCTCGAATCCGCCGGCATCGAGGTCGCCAGTGGCCTGTTGGAGGCTGATGCGCGCGCCCTCAATCCTGGTTTCATCTGTCGTATGCAGGGACAGCGCCCGTTGGTGAGGCTCAAGTTGGGTGCCAGCCTCGATGGGCGCACCGCCATGGCCAGCGGCGAGAGCCAGTGGATCACCGGTCCGGTGGCACGTCGTGACGTGCAGTTTCTGCGTGCGTGCAGTGCCGCCGTAGTCACCGGTATCGGTACTGTGCTGGCCGATGATCCCTCGCTGAACGTACGCCTGGACAACGCCGATCTGGGTTTGCCGTCCGATCTTCCGTTGCGCCAACCGTTGCGCGTGGTACTCGACAGCAATGCGCGTACGCCGCCGGAGGCGCGTTTGCTGCGCCTGCCCGGTCCAGTGTTGATCTGTGTCGCCGAGGACGCGGAGTCGATGCGGGTTGCTGCTTTGGAAGCAGTTGGTGCCGAGGTCTGTCGCCTGCCGTCCGACACCCCGGGATACCTCGCCTGGCCGGCGGTGATGGACGCATTGCGTGTGCGTGAGATCGACGAGGTATTGCTGGAATGTGGGGCCACCCTGGCTGGCTCGGCGTTGCTGTCCGGGGTGGTCGATGAGCTTGTTCTCTATTTGGCACCGCAACTGCTGGGCGACGCCGCGCATGGCCTGGTGCATCTGCCAGGCGTCGAGCGGTTGGCACAGCGCATCGAGCTGGCGATGAACGATGTGCGTCAGGTCGGTGAGGATCTGCGCCTGACCCTGACGGTCAGGCGATCCTGAACTGGTTGACCAAAGCCTGCAAGCGTTGCGACAGGCTGGCAAGGGAATCGCTGGCGCTGCCTTGTTACGCGGTGTGTGTGGTCTGTTCCCGGTTGCGCCATGACCTCAGCGGCAGCGTACACAGTCTGTCGGCAGGCCGTTGAAAACGACCCGATCGATGCGGCCAGCGACGGATGAAGTAGAGTGATTCCTGTCTTCTGGCCAGAAATTGTCCGATTTTGGTCTGATTCGCCTGTTTCCAGACACATCAACCCCTCGGGTCTGGGTCATCACCATGTCGCCACCTTCGGATTGCGTATCCGAACCAGATTGTAAACGGCTGCTCCCAACGCAAGGTGGAAGTCCAGTTTGTCACGCCCTGTGAACCGGCTCTTGCGCAATCTACCGATGGTCTCGAGCCAGAAGAAGCACTCTTCGGTCCGCTCGTGGATTGTCTGGCTGGTCCGGTAACCGGCATGGCGGGTGGTGCGTCCATCAATGGCCGATGATCGGTTGGTGTCGTTTGGGGCCACATGGGGCGTGGCGTTGGCACTGCACATCAAGGGCCTCATCGATCATCCGCAGGATGGGGCACAGCGGATGATCCTTCGGCACACGCTGTTCCGGGCTCACCGTGCTGAACAGCCTCTTCTTACTGAATGCTCTGGCATCGCAGTGTCAATATCACCCTATCGACTTCAGGTCGATCTCGCGGAATTCCGAGGAGGCAACGGTTCTGTTAGGGATGCCCTCAATGTCATACGGAGAAGAGTGAGATGGAAATGAAAACAGCCGATCTTGCTTGTCTGGCAAGGCCGGCTGTAACGCGATTAACGTTAATCACGGCAATTGGCAGGCAGGTACTTGGGATCCAGTCCGTTGGTGTCACCTTTTGTGCAAATCCACTCGATAGAGCCGTTATGAGCGACCGGTTTCAGCTTAAGGGTTTTGCTCTGGATAGGCTTTGCGACGCCTGTGTTCTTCATTGTGGCAGTGATGACGCCCTTCTGTACATCGACTTCATTGGTGTATTTCCCGGTAACGTCGGTTTTTTCAGGTAGGCCCAGGTTCCCGGAATTTGCGTTGTCGAAGGTACCCTTCTCGTTGTAGATATCGGTGATGGTCGCCTTCAGGCCGCCAGAGAGGGTAACAGCTTCGGAGACTTGGGCACGTGCAGTGTAGTCTTGATATGCCGGAATCGCGATGGCGGCCAGAATGCCGATGATGGCCACCACGATCATCAGTTCGATCAGAGTGAAGCCGGATTGCCTGCGGGAAATGGAATGTACGGTCATTGGTCATGTTCTCCTCATGAGATTTGTCGTGGTTTCGGTTGGCTGCATCGATGACAGCTATCCCGATATATAAGGCAACTTCCGCACCAACTGGTTGTGGCCAGTGCATGGTATGATGAGTGTCACGGTCTTACTAGTAGGCTGTTGAAATTTTCCGGCTGAAGTGGAAGATACCGGCAAGGCAGGAAGCAAGGACAAGCGACACGATACGAGGCCCGGATATTCAGCAAGATTCCCTTACGAAACCTATCGGGCAATCCTATAATTTTGACGGACTGCGAGATTTTCCATAGATACAGTCTTTGGCTGATTAAAAAGGCTTATATATGCAATCTCCCGAAGAACACGCTCACGATATTAAGACTGACCAATATTCTCCATTGACACTCAATTTCAGCGAAATGAATTGTGATTGGAGTTGTAAGGCAATGAACGGGCTGCGCATATGTATCTAGGTTACACGTGGCCGGTCGGCGTCCAATAGTTAAGAGGGTTTATGGGAAGCTGTTTTCAACAGACTGCTAGTTTGCTTCCCTGGTTGTGGGTTGTGAAGCAGGGGGCGAATAGTTTCTCGACCACTTTGCTTTCGATACCGTCGCCATTGTCCCGCACCTCTCAGGTAAGGGTTTCCTGATTCCAGGTCGATGTTGCCGGGGACCTGGAGTCGCAGTTCTTCCAGTTTCAGCATGATGAGCGTGCCGTCCTTGCCGTTACGACCGAGTGGTACGAACTGTGAACACAGGCTGCGGCCGTGGCCAGGGCGAGGCGACCTTTGATCAGCGTGCTCCCAAGGGTGAGCGAGATGGCCACGGGTAGATCCAGTCCCGACGCCACGCCGTCGCTGGCGAATTACCAGCAGCGAGAAGAAAGCGATCTCGGTCAGCATGGCCGGCAGTGCCTGGGTGCCGGACGGTGCGAAGCACAATAGCGAGAATATACAGGGTGCCGATGGTGGCCACCGCATAGAGAATCGAGACCAGGGCGAACAGGGTAGCGAGGGTGATGCGATAGCCGGGGAACAGGCGCAGGGTGGCATGTTCAGCGTCCTGATGTACCAGCGGAGAAGTTTCCGGGAGAGCGGTAGGCGGCGAGTTTGCCGGATTGCTGGCGGGCATGTTCCTTCGGGTATCAATGCCGGGATTCGGTTGGCATCGGGTGGATAGCTTTTGCGTATCCGTTCATATTGCATGAAAATAACATTCTCATGCACAACTGCAGGATCGAACAGTGAACCTCCACGAATTCCAGGCCAAGCGCCTGTTTGCCGGTTATCGTATTCCCTTACCGTATGGCGTGGTGGTGCAGTCGGCCAAGGCGGCATGTGAGGCAGCCGAAGAGATGGGTGGCGAATGTTGGGTGGTCAAGGCCCAGGTGCACACCGGTGGACGGGGCAAGGCCGGCGGGGTGGTGATGGTCGATGCACTCGATCAGGTCGAGGCCGAGGCGCGACGCCTGCTGGGCAGCCGCCTGGTCACCCGCCAGACCGGGCCGGGCGGCCTGCCGGTCAGCTGCGTGCTGATCGAGGAGCCGAGCGAGATTGCACGTGAGCTCTACCTCAGCTTGCTGGTCGATCGGGTCAGCCGGCGTGTCATGATCGTGGCTTCCGATGCCGGCGGAATGAATATCGAGGAGGTTGCCGCCGAGACGCCCGAGAAGATCCTCGCCTCACGCATCGATCCGGCTGTTGGTCTTCAGCCCTACCAGGCCCGGTGGCTGGGCTTCGCCCTGGGGCTGGATGCCGAGCAGCGCAAGCAGTTTCAGAAGATCCTCGCGGGACTGGCCGAACTGTTCGTGCGCGAGGATTGTTCGTTGGTGGAGATCAACCCGCTGATCGTGAACGGTGATGGCGACCTGCTGGCGCTGGATGCCAAGGTCAACATCGACGACAACGCCCTCTACCGGCACAAGGACTTGCAGGGCATGCGCGATATCATCCAGGAAGATCCGCGTGAGGCGCGCGCCGCCGAGCACGATCTCAACTATATCGCGCTCGATGGCAGCATCGGTTGCATGGTCAACGGGGCCGGGCTGGCGATGGCCACGATGGATCTGGTCAAGCTGCATGGTGGTGAGCCGGCCAACTTTCTCGACGTGGGTGGTGGCACTACCGCGGAGCGGGTGGCCGAGGCGTTCAAGATCATTCTCTCCGACGACAAGGTGCGCGCGGTGCTGGTCAACATCTTTGGTGGCATCGTGCGTTGTGACCTGATCGCCGAGGGCATTGTCAGCGCGGTCAAGGAAGTCGGTATCGAGGTGCCGGTGGTGGTGCGCCTGGAAGGCACCAACGCCGACCAGGGCCTGGCGTTGCTCGATCAGAGCGGGTTGGCGCTGGAGACTGCCTCGGACCTGACCGAGGCGGCGGAAAAGGTCGTGGCGGCCGTGGAGGGCAAGGCATGAGCATTCTCATCGACAAGGATACCCGGGTCATCTGCCAGGGTTTCACCGGCCGCCAGGGCACTTTTCATTCCGGGCAGGCCATCGCCTATGGCACCAACCTGGTCGGTGGGGTCACCCCCGGCAAGGGCGGGCAGACCCATCTCGAGCGTCCGGTATTCGACACTGTGCACCAGGCGGTGGCCGAGACCGGGGCCAACGCGACCATGATCTATGTGCCTGCCGCCTTCGCGGCAGATGCCATTCTCGAGGCCGCCGACGCAGGCATCGAGGTCATCGTCTGCATCACCGAGGGCATCCCGGTGCTGGACATGCTCAGGGTACGCGCCGCGCTCGACGCGCATCCCTGTGTGCAGCTCATCGGTCCCAACTGTCCGGGCGTGATCACTCCGGGTGCGTGCAAGATCGGCATCATGCCGGGCAACATTCACCAGCCTGGCCGGGTGGGCATCGTCTCACGCTCCGGGACGCTGACCTACGAGGCGGTGCATCAGACCACGCGCGCGGGGCTCGGTCAGTCCACCTGTGTCGGTATCGGGGGTGATCCCATCCACGGCATGAACTTCATCGACTGCCTGGCGCTGTTCGAGGATGATCCGCAGACCGAGGGTATCGTGTTGGTCGGTGAGATCGGTGGTACTGCTGAGGAGGCTGCGGCCGAGTACATTCGAGACCATGTCTCTAAACCGGTGGTGGCCTACATTGCGGGAGTGACCGCGCCGCCGGGCAAGCGCATGGGCCATGCTGGGGCCATCGTGGCTGGCGGGCAGGGCACGGCCGAGGGCAAGTATCGTGCATTGGGGGAGGCCGGGGTGCACGCTGTGCGTTCGCCGGCGCGTATCGGCGAGACCATGGCCGGACTGCTGTTCTGAACTGATGAAGCTCGCCATTGCCCAGCTCAACCTGATGGTTGGTGCCATCGAGGCCAATGCCGAGCGCGTCATCGAGCTGGCCAACCGCCTGGCTGCCGAGGGGGTAGACCTGGTGGTGTTCCCCGAACTGACGCTGGTCGGCTACCCGCCGGAGGATCTGTTGTTGCGCCATGAGTGCCTGCAACGGGTGGAGGTCGCCCTGGCGTGCATCCGTGAACAGGTGTGCGGTATCACTCTGGTGCTGGGTTACCCTGGCGAGCGCGACAGCGCCCGCTACAACCTGGCCGCGGCGATCCGCGACGGCGAGCTGCTGTGCGAATACCACAAGCGCGGACTGCCCAATTACAGCGTGTTCGACGAGAAGCGTTACTTCGCTGCGGGAGAGGACATCGGTCTGTTCGAGCAGGGCGGCCTGTGCTTTGCGCTGGCGGTTTGTGAGGATATCTGGGTGGATACTCCGCTGCGAGAGGCTGCGGCTGCGGGCGCGCAAGTGGTGCTCGTGCTCAACGGTTCGCCCTATTACCGGGGTAAGGTCCGTGAGCGCGAGCATCTGGTTGGCGAGCTGGTTGCGCGTCACGGGGTATCGCTGGTGTACGTGAATCAGGTGGGAGGTCAGGACGAACTGGTGTTCGATGGCGCCTCTTTCGTTTGTGCAGCCGACGGACGGGTGACGTTGCGCTGTGTGCAGTTCGAGGAAGCGGTCGAGGTGTTCGATATCGACGCCGGCGGCGCCCCCGCGGTGCGTCCACTGCCGCCCTGGCTGGATGATCTCGAAGAGGTCTGGCGTGCCCTGGTCTGCGGTGTGCGTGACTACGTGGGCAAGAGCGGTTTTCATGGCGTGGTACTTGGCCTGTCCGGAGGTATCGATTCAGCGCTCACTCTGGTGCTGGCGGTCGATGCATTGGGTGCACACAATGTCGAGGTGGTGTCCATGCCCTCGCGCTATACCGCCGAGATCAGTAACACCGATGCCGCCGAGCAGGCGCGTCGTCTTGGCGTGGATTACCTGAGCATTCCCATCGAACCGGCCTTCCAAGCCCTGCTGGACATGCTGGCCGGGTCCTTCGCCGACAGTCCGATGGACGTAACCGAGGAAAACATCCAGGCGCGCATTCGTGGCCTGCTCCTGATGGCGATCAGCAACAAGAGCGGGCGCATGCTTCTGACTACCGGTAACAAGAGCGAGATGTCGGTGGGGTATGCCACCCTCTACGGCGACATGAACGGTGGTTTTGCGCCGATCAAAGATGTACCCAAGACCCTGGTCTTCGCGTTGGCGCGCTGGCGCAACCGGGAGACTGAGGTGATCCCCGAACGGGTCATCACCCGCCCGCCATCGGCCGAGCTGCGGCCCGATCAGCAGGATACCGACAGCCTTCCACCCTACGAGGTGCTCGACGAGATCATCGAACGCTTCGTTGAACGTAACGAGTCGGTCGATGAAATCGTGGCGTCCACGGGTTTCGACCGCGAGGAGGTGGAGCGCATGACGCGGCTGATTTTGCGTGCCGAGTATAAGCGCCGCCAGGCTGCGCCCGGTATCAAGATCACCGCGCGCGCCTTTGGCCGCGACTGGCGATACCCCATCGTCAATGGTTGCTGAGTGGCGCAGGGCGTGTTCCCGGTCTCGATGGTGGTGCCTCTCCTATATGATGGTGCAGGTGGGAGCTCCCCGGGCCGAACATGCCGCTCCCACATGCAGGAGGTTCGATCGAGGGCTGAACATTGCTTGTAAGCGGTGTGTGGGCAGGGCTATCCTGAGTTCTGGAGAACACAACAAGAGGTGGAGACATGAAGAAGATCGAGGCCATCATCAAGCCCTTCAAGCTGGACGATGTGCGCGAAGCATTGTCCAACATCGGTGTCAACGGCATGACCGTAACCGAGATCAAGGGCTTCGGTCGTCAAAAGGGCCATACCGAGCTGTACCGGGGAGCTGAGTATGTGGTGGACTTTCTGCCCAAGATCAAGCTCGAAATCGTGATCGCCGAGGATCGTGTGGATGAGTGTGTCGAGGCGATCACCCAGGCCGCACGCACCGGCAAGATCGGCGACGGCAAGATCTTCGTGCTGCCGGTCGAGGAGGTGATTCGCATTCGTACTGGCGAACGCGGACGCGAGGCCATCTGAATATCTGCTCAGGGGCCGCCGGGGAATCGTTGGGAGCGTTCGGTTCCAGTCACTATGCCCCGGCAGGACATCGAGTCTGTTGGGGCGTGCTTGGTGTCAGTTCTTGTCCAGGCCGAAGTAGTCCCAGAGCGTGCGCGACCAAGACTTCTCTTTGAGTTCCCGGGGATCGGGGATGATGGCACCGCTTTTCAGATTGAGTGCCAGAACCCGCCGGGTATCGTTTGCCAGATCGTTCAGGCCGAGATGCGTGTAGGCCTCAATCATCACCTCCAGGGCATCCTTCACCGCCGGGGTGCGCTGGTAGTTCTCGATGACGTGGTTTCCGCGCTCGGCCGCCGCCACGAAGGCCCCTCGCTTGATGTAGTAACGCGCCACGTGCACATCCTGGCGGGCCAGGTTGTTTCGCAGGTAGAGCATGCGCTTGCGTGCATCCTCGGCATAATCGGTGTCGGGAAATCGCTCGACCACCTCCTTGAAGTCCTTGTACGAATCCAGCGCCGCGCCGGCATCGCGTTGCGAGAGATCGGTGGGCAGGAAGCGCGAGAGAAAGCCCAGCGAGCGATTGAAGTTGACCAACCCCTTCAGGTAATAGGCATAGGCCACCGCTGGGTGGCTTGGATGGAACTTGATGAAGCGGTCGGCCGCGGCCAGCGTTGATTCAGGTTCTTCTGCCTTGTAATACGCATAGGCCACGTCGAGTTGGGCCTGGTGGGCGTATTTTCCGAAGGGATAACGGGCCTCGAGCTTTTCGTACAGATCTATGGCGCGATCGTAGTTGCCGGTGGTCAGCTCGGCCTGTGCCTCGGTATAGAGTTTCTGCTGACTCCAGCCCTTGGTCTCGTCCTTGTCTTGCAGAAAGGAGCAGCCGCCGAGTAGCAGTGCGGACAACAAAGGCCAGAGCAGGCGTGACATCGATGATAATCCTCCCAAACGCTTCCAGTCGGTGAGTATACTAGGACAACCCCAATCGAAGCCACGTTCAACGGGTTTCTTGGCGTTCAGCAACAAAGCTCGTCGGCGCAGGCATAGGTCACTCCCTGCCGACTCGGCCTAACGTAGTGGATGGACGCCCAAGAAGCCCACTCGCAGGGTGGTGGCACGGCTCTGCGTTGCAGCTTTTGGCAAGGGCCTGCATTCCCTGCGAGTCGCGTCTTGACCCGCAATATCCGGGTGGCCTTGAGTGAGACTTTGATACAGATAGCCCCATGAGCGATGAACAGGTCGAAGAAAGGCTGCTGAGAGCGGAGGTCGATGCCGAGTTGGTCGGCTGGCGCCTCGACCAAGCGCTGGCTGCCTTGTTTCCCGATTATTCGCGTAGCCGCATCCAGGTCTGGATACGCGAGGGCAGGGTGACCGTGGACGGGAAGGTGCGCGCTCAGCGGCACAAGGTGAGCGAAGGTGAGCGACTGGTGCTGCGCGTGGTCGAGGAGACCCAGATCGAGTGTGTGCCACAGGCAATGCCGTTGCGTATCCTCTTCGAGGATGAACACCTGCTGGTGATCGACAAGGCCGCCGGGCTGGTGGTGCACCCTGCTGCGGGAAACCCTGATGGTACCCTGCAGAACGGACTGCTATATCACGATTCCTCACTGGCTAGATTGCCCCGTGCTGGCATTGTGCACCGGCTGGACAAAGACACCAGCGGCCTGATGGTGGTGGCACGCAGTGAACCGGCCTATCAGCGACTGGTTGAGGCGCTGGCCCGGCGCGAGATACACCGTGAATACCGGGCTCTGGTGGTCGGACGTCTGCGCGCACCGGCGTCTGTCGATCAACCCATCGGTCGCCACCCGACGGTGCGCACGCGCATGGCGGTGAATCCGTTGGGCAAGCCGGCGGTCACCCATTACGAACCAATCGAGGCCTTCCACGAGCATACCCTGTTGCGGGTCTGTCTGGAGACCGGGCGCACCCATCAGATTCGGGTGCACATGGTGCATATTCGGCACCCGGTGTTCGGTGATCCGGTTTATGGTGGACGCCTGCAATTGCCGTCGGGTGCGGACGAGGATCTCAAGGTCCTGATGCGCGGTTTCGGGCGTCAGGCGCTGCATGCGCGACGCCTGATCCTGCGTCATCCCGTCGATGAATGCGAACTGTGCTTTGATGCGCCTATTCCTCGGGACATGGGCCAGTTGCTCGGGGCCTTGCGCTGCCATCGTGAGGCACAGGAGACGCCGGATCTGGATCCGGCTTTCTACATGGCTCCGGGCGAGACCGGATGGGAGACAGACGGTGACGAGGATTGAGCTCATTCGTCCCGACTGGTCGGTGCCGGGCTGGGTGCACGCCTACGCCACCACACGTGAGGGCGGCTGCAGCGAAGGAGATTGGGCTGGCCTCAATCTTGCCGAACACGTGGGGGATGATATCGAGCATGTGGTGGTCAACCGCGCTCGGCTGCGCGAGGCGCTGGATCTGCCCGCTGAACCGCTCTGGTTGAACCAGGTACATGGCTGTTCGGTAGCCGATACGGGGCGTGACCCTGTCGGATGTGAGGCGGATGCGGCCTTTGCCGATCTGCCCGGCCGGGTCTGTGCGGTACTCACCGCCGATTGCCTGCCTGTGTTGTTCGCCGATCGTGAGGGTAGGGCGGTGGCGGCGGCGCATGCCGGTTGGCGCGGCCTGGCCGCTGGGGTGCTGGAGGCCACCTTGGCGCACTTCGACGATCCCGGCAAGGTGCTGGCCTGGCTGGGGCCGGCCATCGGGCCGTTCGCCTTCGAGGTGGGCGAGGAGGTGCGCGATGCTTTCCTGGCGACTGATTCCTCGGCGGCCGCGGCCTTCGTGCCGCTGGGCGAACGATGGTGTGCGGATCTTTACCAGCTGGCGCGTCAGAGTCTGGAGTCGGCGGGTATCGGTGGGGTTTACGGCGGAGGGCGTTGCACCTACAGTGAACCAGGGCATTTCTATTCCTACCGGCGTGACGGATGCACCGGGCGACAGGCCAGCCTGATCTGGTTGGAGGAGGTGGTATGAAGGATCGATGGTGGATGATCACCCTGATCGGACGTGATGCTCCCGGTATCGTTGCGGCGTTGACCTGTGCGCTGGCCGATGGCGGGTGCAATCTGGGCGAGACCTCCATGCTGCGCCTGGGCGGCAACTTCACGGTAATGATGATGGTCTCGGGGGCTGTGGATGAGAGCGCCCTGCGCGCGCTGTTCGACCCGGTGGTGTGCGAGCGTGGTCTGTGCCTGCATATCGATCCCATCGAGGCCGACCTGCATGAACATTTGATCCCCAACCTGCAGGTGACCGTCTCCGGTGCGGACCGCGCAGGCATCGTCGCCCAGGTCACCGGCGCGCTGGCCGATGGCGGGTTCAACATTCTCGATTTGGAGTCCGACGTGGCAGGTACCCCTGATGCACCGGTCTATATCCTGCAGATCAGTGGTGTGAGCAATGAGCCGGTGGATACGGTGGAGCGCCGCCTGATTCCGTTGCGCACCGAGGGCATTTCGCTCAATGTGACGTTGGTCGAGACCTATATCGGGTAACCGGAGTGGCGGTACTCGATATCCTGAAGTTGCCGGACCCGCGGCTCAAACAGGTCTCGGAACTGGTCGCCGGGTTCGATGAGACTCTGCGTGCCTTCATCGACGACCTCGAAGATACCCGGCGTGCCGGACCCGCGGCCGTCGGTATCGCCGCACCCCAGGTGGGCGTATTCCGGCGTATCGTCATCCTCGACTGTTCGCAGACACGCAAGCTGGTGCCGAATCATGGCCATCTGGTTCTGGTGAATCCCGAGATCACCTACTGGGAGGGCTACGAGCCGGGACGCGAGGGTTGCCTCTCGGTACCCGACTACACCGGCAATGTCATTCGTGCCACCCATATCCACTTGGTTGCACACGACCCTTATGGCGAGCTGCTGGAGTTCGATATGAAAGGCTTCGAGGCCCGTGCCGCCCAGCACGAGATCGACCATCTCGATGGTCTGTTGTTCATTGACCGCGTGGTGAGCCGTCGCACCGACCTGTTCCGTCGCAAGGTCTATCGGAAGGACAGAAGGAATTGACTGTTGCAGACCTTCGCGTTCCTGGCGGTCTCTTTTCCGGCGCTTGTATGTCTCCGGATATCCCCCATATGTCCTGTAGTCGAAAAGCTTATTGTGGAGAACAAGCCCATGCGGATGGACAAGCTCACTAGCAAGTTCCAGATGGCCCTGGCCGATGCACAGAGTATCGTGGTTGGTCGGGACCACCAGTTCATAGAACCCGTTCACCTGATGCTGGCCCTGCTGGATCAGCAAGGGGGTATGGTGCGTCCCCTGCTTACACAGGTGGGGGTCAACGTCAACCAGTTGCGTGTGATGGTGGGGCAGGCCATCGGCCGCCTGCCGTCGGTGCAGGGGGCCGAGGGTGATGTACGTGTCTCGAACGATCTGAATCGCCTGCTCAACATTACTGACAAGCTGGCACAGCAACGTGGTGATCAGTACATCAGCTCCGAGCTGTTCGTGCTCGCCGCTGTCGAGGACAAGGGCAGCCTGGGCGAGATTCTGCGCCAAGCCGGCGCGACCCGGGAGAACATCGGCCAGGCCATCGACAACATTCGTGGAGGACAGGCGGTGGATGACCCCAATGCCGAGGATCAGCGGCAGGTGCTGGAGAAATACACCATCGATCTCACCGAGCGGGCCGAACAGGGCAAGCTCGACCCGGTGATCGGTCGTGACGACGAGATTCGGCGCACCATCCAGGTGTTGCAACGGCGCACCAAGAACAATCCGGTGCTGATCGGTGAACCAGGGGTGGGCAAGACTGCCATCGTCGAGGGACTGGCACAGCGCATCGTCAATGGTGAGGTCCCCGAGGGCCTGCGTCACAAGCGCCTGCTGTTGTTGGACATGTCGGCCCTGATCGCCGGTGCCAAGTTCCGTGGTGAGTTCGAAGAGCGTCTCAAGGCGGTACTCAATGACATCACCAGGGTGGAGGGTTCGATCATCCTGTTCATCGATGAGATCCACACCATGGTCGGTGCCGGCAAGGCCGAGGGTGCGATGGACGCCGGCAACATGCTCAAGCCAGCGCTGGCGCGCGGCGAATTGCATTGCATTGGTGCCACCACGCTTGACGAATATCGCCAGTACATTGAAAAGGACGCCGCGCTCGAGCGCCGCTTCCAGAAGGTGCTGGTGCAGGAGCCGACGGTGGAGGACACTGTCGCCATTCTGCGTGGCCTCAAGGAGCGCTACGAGGTACACCATGGGGTTGAGATCACCGACCCGGCGATTGTGGCTGCGGCGACTCTGTCGCATCGCTATATCACCGACCGGCAGTTGCCAGACAAGGCGATCGACCTGATCGACGAGGCTGCCTCGCAGATTCGCATGGAGATCGACTCCATGCCCGAGGAGATGGACAAGCTGGATCGTCGCCTGGTGCAGCTCAAGATCGAGCGCGAGGCGCTCAAGAAGGAAACCGACGAGGCTTCGAAGAAGCGCTTGCAGTTGCTCGAGGAAGAGATCGAAAAACTCGAGCGCGAGTTCTCCGAGCTTGAGGAGATCTGGAAGGTCGAGAAGGCCTCCCTGCAGGGAGCGACCCACATCAAGGAAGAGCTGGAGCAGGCACGGCTGGAGTTCGAGGCCGCACGGCGCGCCGGAAATTTGGCACGTATGTCCGAGTTGCAGTATGGCCGTATCCTCGAGCTGGAACATCAGCTTGGAATGGCGCAGGTTGCAGAGCAGGTCGAGACACAGTTGTTGCGTAACAAGGTCACTGATGGGGAGATCGCCGAGGTGGTTTCCAAGTGGACTGGTATTCCTGTGAGCAAGATGCTCGAGGGTGAGCGCGAGAAGCTGCTGAAGATGGAAGACGCCCTGCGCCGGCGCGTGGTTGGGCAGGACGCTGCAGTGTGCGCGGTGTCTGACGCCATCCGCCGCTCGCGCGCTGGCTTGGCCGATCCCAACCGGCCCAACGGCAGCTTCCTGTTCCTTGGCCCCACCGGTGTGGGCAAGACCGAGTTGTGCAAGGCGCTGGCCGAATTTCTATTCGATACCGAGGAGGCCATGGTCCGCATCGACATGTCGGAGTTCATGGAGAAACACTCGGTGGCACGGTTGATTGGGGCGCCACCCGGCTATGTCGGATACGAGGAGGGTGGTTACCTCACCGAGGCAGTGCGTCGCCGGCCCTACAGCGTGATCCTCATGGACGAGGTGGAAAAGGCCCATCCGGACGTGTTCAACGTACTGTTGCAGGTGCTCGATGATGGGCGGCTCACCGATGGTCAGGGACGCACGGTGGACTTCCGCAACACTATCATCGTCATGACATCCAATCTGGGCAGCAACCTCGTTCAGGAGATGGCCCGGATGGAAGACCATGAGGCCATGAAGACCGCAGTGATGGAGGTGGTTGGTCAACACTTCCGGCCAGAGTTCATCAATCGCATCGATGAGACGGTGGTGTTCCATTCGCTGGGTCGCGAGCAGATCCGCAGGATCACCGAGATCCAGATCGGCTACCTGCGGTGCCGCTTGGCCGACAACGATCTTGGATTCGAGATCTCGGTCGCCGCACTGGACAAGTTGGGTGAGGCCGGCTTTGATCCCGTGTACGGTGCGCGGCCGCTCAAGCGGGCTATCCAGAATGAACTGGAGAATTCGCTGGCACAGAAGATCCTTGCCGGCGAATACGCGCCTGGTGATCTGATCACCGCGGACGTACGTGACGGGCAACTCGTCTTTGGCAAGGTCCAGCGTGAGAAAATGTCGGCTGATGACGATGAGGTGATCGAGGCTGAAATCGTCGATTGATCGTACCAGTGCCTGATGGAAGAGGCAGGGCTTCGATCCTGCCTCTTCGCATACCAGCTGGTACGGAAAAACAACGGACATCGATGCGACGATGAGGTTGCGGCAGTACGACACGAGCTGAATCTGCTACCCAGGAAGTATCTTGGCTACAGGGCACCGATCAAGGTGTTCTGTGACGGGTTACAGTGGCAGAACATCGCACCAGGTGGTGTTGCGGTTATTGGTTGAATTCGGGTGTCGATGAACAGAATGTAGTGGCCGGTATCAGATACGTTCAACAGATCGCGGTCAGGGTTTGTCGTGTTGTGTTCTGGTCCTGGGTTGGTAGCGGCGGAGGATCAGGCTGTTGCCTCGTTGATCATACAGTTCGATACGGTCACCATGGACACGATAGGCATAGCGTACGGTGCGACCTGATGTGCCGGCGGGGCGTAGCCAGAGGTATCGGGCGTCAGCATGCAGGTAGAGATCCTGGTAGCGGTTGTGCGACAGGTATAAGCGGGCGAGATTGTCCTTGACCAGCAGCAGATCATTGTTGTCGCTCTTCCAGGCATCTTGCAGGTGTTCGAGAAAGGCACTGCCGTCCGTTGGGGACCAAGCGGGAACATCCCCGGGGGAAGGGTAGGTTCCACCATAGGGAGGCACATAAGGGGGAATCACGGGCCAGGGATAGGTCGGTGGATAGACTGGCACCTGGGGATAGGTCAGAATCGGGGTGCCGACCGAGCCTGCTTGACCCAGCAGGGCCAGGCCGCGCAGCATGTCGGCGAAGGCCAGGCCGCCTCCGCGTACTGCCATGGCTTGGGGCGCAATGGCCTGCAGGAGGATCAATGAACAGATTGTCAGTAATTCTGGATATGACCACATGCGATGCCTGCCGTGGGCTCTTCGTTCCATCTTCGACCGAGACGGGGTATGGGTTGTTTTTGACTTGTTCCAGGCCATCATGAGGTTAAAACTGGTCACGGTACCATTCCGAATACAGCCCGCTTCGCCTTGTCAGGACCAAATAAACTGTCCGGATTCGTAGCACATGGCTTGTCGGGAACTCCTGGTTATCTGGGGTGTGCGTCATGAGATGGACAGAACGGCTACGCCTCGAATTTCGGTGATCGTCCGCGACTTGAGGCTGGCCGCTGAGGTCCGCAATTGATGATAATGCCCGTTTTTCCCAATTGCCGAGTGCCTCGATGAGTAATGATACATCACACGAAGACCGACTCTCTCCTCGCCAGGCAGCAGGGCTGGCAGCCTTGCGTGAGCAGGCCGAGGCCGGTGATGCCGAGGCACAGTACCGCCTGGGAGTGTTGTATGGCAACGGCGAAGGTGTGTCCCTGGACCACGCTGAAGCCGAGCAGTTGTTCACCCGGTCGGCGCGCCAGGGTCACGAGGACGCGCTGTTCACCCTGGCTTGGATGTATGCTTCTGGTGGCGGAGTGGAAATGGACGAAGCACGGGCCCGCGAGCTTTACCTGCTGGCGGCGGACAAGGGTTCGGGCAAGGCGCAGTATGTGGTGGCCACCATGTATCGTTTCGGGCAGTACGGTGTTGAGCGCGATATGACGCGAGCCATCCATTACTATCAGTTGGCGGCACAGCGTAGACAGTCCGCAGCGCAGTTTGCCCTGGGCAAGCTTTTGATGGAGGGGCGGCATGTGGTGCGCGACGACGTGGTGGCCCTGCAGTGGCTCACCCTGGCGCAGGTGGAGGGCAATAGGCGTGCGGAGGAATATATTCGTCATCTGGTGGCGCGCATGACTCCGGCACAGCTGCAGCAGGCGCGCGTGGCCATGCTGGATACTGCGGTTGGTGAAAAAACGGATTGACCGATCGAGTCGATCTGGGGACTGGAAACGGGTGGGGCGGCAAGCTGGATACCAGAGAACAGCCCCTGCACACTTACAGGCTGCGAATTTCAACGCTGTAGGTCAGGGCCGGGTTGGAGATTGCTTCCTTGCCCCTTTCTTGTTCGATGTTCGAGTACCAGGCGGTGAATTTTCTGCTCGTCTTGACTTTCTCCGATGCGCCCCTACTATTGGCACTCACCTGAAACGAGTGCTAACAATCGTTGGCCGAGAACAAACCTTTCCAGAGATTTTTGGAGACCTGATCCCATGAATATCCGTCCACTGCACGACC
>JANEMA010000011.1 GCA_024510845.1 Gammaproteobacteria bacterium | reverse complement strand
CAGCCAGGCGGTTGCGGTGTCCGCGTCTTTGGCAAGCAACTCGCCCAAGGGCTTGGAGTGAGTTGATTGTCAGATGATCCGTAATGGCGTTCTTCAGGGCTGCCCAGCGGGGTAATATGGGTAACGCAACGACGTGGCTGTGCTTGGCTCCTCACGTCATCCAGCGCCCGGGTGGTGGTCTGCATGGCGGGGGGCCACGGCCTCTGGACATTGGAAAGTTGTTCTTCTATGCCTTGTGAGAAAGGCCGGGGCATATCACAGGCCCCTTCGAGTCTTTGCTCTGGCCGGCCTGATGGCCTTCCCTCCAGGAAGGATTTGAAGGCTTTGGGGTTTCCTTGCTTTTTCCTGGTGTGATGAACAGTACAAGCTCGCTGCGCCGTTCCATGTCGATAAAGATGGTGACGTAATTGTGGCCCAGCTTGCTGGTTATTCGTAGTGTTGGACGATTCGCCATAACCGCTTGTCGGTGATCCCGATGATGTGTGCAGTGGCATTGATCGGCATTTCTCGTGCCAGCGTCAGGGCCGCTTGCTCGAAAAGCAGGGTGAAGGCGCTGCCCTTGCGCGTCCAAGGCATCTCGGCCAGCTTGACGCCGTGCTCTGGACACTTCACCCTGAGTGCCGAGGCATGCATGGCAGTGGTGTCGGGAGAAGTTCAGGTGCCGCCATGTCTTCTCATGGAAGTCATGCGCTGTGCATTCCCGGGCAGGCGTACTTGGCACTGCGTTCTGCCTTGATCTCCAGGTGCAGTTCATGCAGCCTTTTTCGGTATCCATGTGTTGGTTGAGCAGTTTCCAGGGGGCTTCTATAGCCTAGCCCAAGGAGCAAGATCTGTTGGCTGTCCATCCTGGTTCCTCCACACTGATTCTCCGGCTACACTGGCACAAGTTCCACACGAAATGATGAAGAGTCTGTTGTGTTGTCTAGGAGCATTGTCTCACTCAGCGACCAGCTTATGTTTGCGTACGTTCTGATCGATCCCTGTCCTGCTTGCGGAGTGTGGAGAAAACAGGGTACTCCCAGCTCTTCCTCGAGAGTTTTAGCGTCCTTTGTGATTAAACCAACTCGGAATCATCCATGACCAGCGACATTCATGCCCATCGTATCCTGATCGTCGACTTCGGCTCCCAGTACACCCGGTTGATCGCTCGCCGCGTGCGTGAGATCGGCGTCTATTGCGAGATCTGGCCCTATGACAACTGCGAGCAGGTGATCCGCGAGCAGAAGCTCCGCGGGATCATCCTCTCTGGCGGTCCCGAGACGGTCACGGCGGAGGAGACTCCGCGCGCGCCTCAGATCTTGTTCGAGCTGGGGGTGCCAGTGCTAGGCATCTGCTACGGCATGCAGACTATGGCGGAGCAGCTCGGTGGCAGGGTGGCGTCGTCCGATAAGCACGAATACGGTTATGCCCAGGTGCGCGCGCGTGGGCATTCCGAGCTGCTGTGCGACATCGAGGATCACACTAACGAACAAGGCTGGGGCCTGCTGGATGTGTGGATGAGCCATGGCGATCGGGTGATCGATCTGCCACCCGGCTTCAAGGTGATCGCTAGCACCGATAACGCCCCCATTGCCGGCATGGCCGACGAGGAACGGCACTTCTATGGCATTCAGTTCCATCCCGAGGTGACCCACACCAAACAGGGAAAGCGTATCCTGGAGCGCTTTGCACACGGCATCTGCGGTTGTGAGGCGCTGTGGAATTCAGGCAACATCATCGAGGACAGCGTCGCACGGATGCGTGAGCAGATCGGCGAGGGTCGGGTGATTCTGGGGCTCTCCGGTGGAGTGGACTCCTCGGTAGTGGCTGCCCTGCTGCACCGCGCCATCGGTGACCGGCTGACCTGCATCTTCGTCGATAATGGCCTGCTGCGCCTGCGCGAGGGTGATCAGGTGATGGCTACCTTCGCCAAGCATATGGGCGTCAAGGTGATCCGGGTGGATGCAGCGGATCGCTTCTATGCCGCCTTGGTTGACGAGCCCGACCCGGAGAAGAAGCGTAAGATCATCGGCAACCTTTTCATCGAGATCTTCGAGGAGGAGGCGGCCAAGATCGAGGATGTCTGCTTCCTGGCCCAAGGTACCATCTATCCTGATGTCATCGAGTCGGCCGGCGCCGCCTCTGGCAAGGCGCATGTAATCAAGTCGCACCATAACGTCGGTGGTCTGCCCGAGCACATGAAGCTGGAGCTGGTCGAGCCGTTGCGTGAGCTGTTCAAGGACGAGGTACG
Source organism: Gammaproteobacteria bacterium (assembly GCA_024510845.1). Classification (GTDB taxonomy): domain Bacteria; phylum Pseudomonadota; class Gammaproteobacteria; order Chromatiales; family Chromatiaceae; genus MONJU. Next base: position 40,980 of record JANEMA010000011.1, on the reverse strand, counting down.
CAGAATCGGCGTTGAACTGGGCCTGCCGGCGGACATGCTCTATCGCCATCCCTTCCCAGGTCCTGGATTGGGCGTGCGCATCCTTGGCGAAGTGAAAAAGGAATATGCCGACATCCTGCGCCAAGCCGACCACATCTATATCGAGGAACTGCGCAAGGCTGGCCTCTACGATGAGGTGAGCCAGGCCTTCGCGGTATTCCTGCCGGTGCGCTCGGTGGGCGTGGTGGGCGATGCCCGCCGCTACGAGTACGTCATCAGCCTGCGTGCGGTCAAGACCATCGACTTCATGACCGCTGGTTTTGCTCACCTACCGTTCGAATTCCTCGAAACTGTCTCGCGGCGTATCATCAACGAAGTCAGCGGCGTCTCGCGGGTGGCTTACGATATCTCCAGCAAGCCACCGGCAACGATTGAATGGGAATGATATGTATTTATAGGATACTGATTTATATTAATTTAATGGATAAATGATGATGTTTTTTGCGCGTTGTGGCGCACTAAGCAGGCCGTTGAAAACAAACTGATTCGGCTTTCTGACGGTGAGCGACGGATGAAGCAGGACGATTCCTGCCTTCTGGCCGGAAATTGGCCGATTTTGCCTGTTTCCAGACATACCAATCCTTCGGGTTTTGGCCATCGTCATGCCGCCATCTCTCGGGTTGTGTATCTGAACACAGGTTGTAGGTGGCTGTTCCCAACACAAGGTGGAAGTTCAGTGCTGTCGCGCCCTGCGAATCGGCTCTTGTGCAACCTGCGGATGGTCTCGGGCGAGCCGAAACACTCTTCGGTCCGCTTGTGGATCGTCTGGCTGATCCGGTAACCGGCATGGTGGGTGGCGCCATCCATTGATAGCCGGTGATCGGCTGGTGTCGTTTTGGGGCACATGGGGCCCGACTGCTGATGGCGTTCTACACCCTTCGCAGTGAACGCCAGTGGACGGAACAGATATCGATTATACAACCTGCTGTTCCGCTGGTTCGTTGGTTTCTCGATCGATGACAGGGTATGGGATCACTCGACCTTCACCAGGAATCGTGATCGCTTGTTGGAAAGAGATATTGCACGGCGCATCTTTTCCCAGGTCCTCGGTCAAGTCGAGCGGGCTGGCCTGTTGTCCAGGGAACACCTCAGTGTGGATGGCACGATGATCGCGGCGCAGGCCGTAACCCCGATATCGACTTTCACGGAGAGAATCGCCGTCGGGATACGCACGAATCCAAGACTGACAAGGATGCCCTGCTGTTCGGAAAGAGCCAGGGCACAACGGCGAAGCAGGCCTGTCCGGGGCATCTGCTGATGGAAAACCGGAATGGCCTGGTCGTGAATGTCCGGGTCACGCAGGCAACGGGCACCGCTGAGCGGGAGGCCGCGATCCTGCAGTTCGGCATCGATCCCGGCCAGAAAACGATCTGCCAGCCGGTGCTTTTCAAGCCAGTACCGGAACTTGCAGATTGTCGTCTCGTCCGGAATGGTGTCCACCGCAAGATCGAGGCCGACGAACCGGCAGTACAGCGGCACTTCGTACAGGGCCTCTTCCATCGCGGGGCCGGAGTGGTTGAAGAAGTGCTGAAGCAGATGGATGCGCAGCACGGTCTCCAGGGGAATGCGGCAACGGCCGTGGAGTAGAACGGCTCGATTGCCGAAGGCAGCCGCTGCCAAGGGATAATGCGTCCATCTCCTCCAAAAACTGTTCCCTGCGAGTCTTCCTGCTGCGCTTCATCAGGTGCGCATCGGTCAGGCCAAGTTGCTTCGTGGGATGAGCTTGCGGTTCCGGCAGGTGGATGGGGAGATTTTTGCATGAGCAGGGGATTTTTCAGAGACGCTCAAGGGATTGGTGTGCCTGGAAACAGTCGAATCGTGCCAAATTGGCCAATTTCCGGCCAGGGGGTAGGAGCCACCGTGCTTCATCCGCTGCTGGCCGCCAGAAAGGCACCTTCAGTCGGCTTGTTTTCAACGGCCTGTTAGAACTTGGGTTGCACAGCCAGTGCTCGATTTTTCACGTACTGCCAGCCGATTCCAGCTCCGTGCTAGCATACGCGCGCCATCCTACATCGAGGTGTGAAACATACACAGGGGCGCGAGAGTGAAGGTCACCATCTTTGGCAGTGGGTACGTTGGTCTGGTCACCGGGGCTTGTCTGGCGGAGGTCGGAAACCAGGTAATGTGTGTGGACGTGGATCCGAAAAAAATCGATCTGCTCAACAACGGAGGCGTGCCGATCTACGAGCCGGGACTGGACGAAATAGTGGCACGCAACTGCGCTGCCGGCCGTCTGCACTTCACCACTGACGCAGTCAGAGGAGTCGATTTCGGCTTGTTCCAGTTCATCGCCGTGGGCACACCGCCCGACGAGGATGGTTCTGCCGACCTGCAGTATGTGCTTACAGTGGCCGAAACCATCGCGCAGCATATGGGTGATTTCAAGATCGTCGTGGATAAGTCCACGGTTCCGGTTGGTACTGCGGACAGAGTTCGGGAGCGTATCGACGAGGTACTGACCCGGCGCGGGGCGAGAATCGAGTACGACGTGGTCTCCAACCCGGAATTTCTCAAGGAGGGAGCCGCTGTCGACGACTTCATGAAGCCCGATCGCATTGTGGTCGGCACCGAAGACATCCGCTCCATCGAAGCCATGCGTTCGCTTTATGGCCCCTTCAACCGCAATCGCGAGCGCCTGCTGTTCATGGACGTGCGTTCCGCCGAACTGACCAAGTATGCTGCCAACGCCATGCTGGCCACCAAGATCAGTTTCATGAACGAGCTGTCCAACTTGGCGGAACTCTTGAGTGCAGATATCGAATCGGTGCGGATCGGCATCGGTTCGGACCCACGCATCGGTTACCAGTTCATCTATCCCGGCTGCGGCTATGGCGGGTCCTGTTTTCCCAAGGACGTTAAGGCGCTGGTCAATACCGCGCGGTCGGTCGGCTACGACCCACAGTTGCTGCAGGCGGTGGAAGACGTCAACGCGCGCCAGAAGCAGGTATTGTTCCGCAAGATCAGCGAACACTTCGATGGTGATCTTGCGGGACACACTATTGCCTTGTGGGGTTTGGCCTTCAAACCCAACACCGACGACATGCGTGAGGCCTCCAGCCGCACCCTGATGGAGGCGCTATGGGAAGTAGGCGCCCACGTACGCGCCTTCGACCCGGTTGCCGGCAACGATGCGCGGCATCTCTACGGTGACCGTGAAGACCTGGTCGTCTGCGAGACCGCAGATGAGGCAGTGGAAGGTGCCGATGCCCTGGTCGTGGTCACCGAATGGGTCGAGTTTCGCAGTCCAAACTTCGAAGCACTCGCCGATCAGCTGGCCGCGCGCGTCCTGTTCGACGGCCGCAACATCTACAAGCCCGAGACAGTACGCGCGGCAGGACTCACTTACTACAGCATTGGACGCCGTCCGATCACTTCCACCTGACCCTGCATCGGCCTCCCAAGCCTGGAGTTCAGGCAATAAAAAGTCTTGTCGCATCTGGGATGCGTACCATATTCGGGGTAACCCCAACTAGGTAAAAGCCCTCTATATTCGGTGCCCTCCGTGCTTCCGTTATTCTTTGGCAGTCTGTTGAAATCTGCGGCCTGTAGTGGAAGGTCCCGGATAAGGAGAAGTGACGCGAAGTCCGGATATACAGCAAGAGAGTCTGTTCAGCACGGTGAGCCGGAAATTGCGGGTTCTGAAAGGCCATCCGTTGCGCGCTCGATTCGCACCATGGTCGATGTGGCACCGGGCGAACTCGATACAGACTTCAAGGCCATTTACTGCGACTATGGCCGTGACTCGATTCCGCCGCAGAAGCTCCTGCGTGCCCAATTGCTGATGGCGTTCTACACCATTCTCAACGAACGCCAGCTGATGGAACAGATCGATTACAATCTGCCGTTCCGCTGGTTCGTGGGTTTCCCGATCGATGACAGGGTATGGAGTCACTCGATCTTCACGAAGAACAGGGATCGGCTGCAGGAAGGAGATATTGCGCGACGCTTCTTTGCCCGGGTGCTCGGCCAAGCCCCGAGCAGGCTGGGCCTGCTGTCCAGGGAACACTTCAGCGTGGATGGCGCGATGAGCGGGGCGCAGGCCTCGATCAAGAGCTACCGAGCGCCTCTTCGTGGAACTCGCCCAATCCCCCGTTCAGGTGAGCCCAGTCGATCGAATCCTCCAACTTCACCAGTGGATGGTACAGAGGGAAGGTGTTTTCCATGCGGCTCCGGAATAAATCTTCTTGTGATGGTGTGTCGGTGATGCGGGGCTTCATGGCAGATCCGCAAGGCTTCAGTGACGGGTGTGGGGAAGGGCTGCAGTCATGGTTCTTTGTTCTCGTTGAGACATTAAAAAATCAGTAGGTTACGGGTTCTTTTGGTGACGAAGTGGGCAAAGGGGACTTCCACAGCTTTGGGCAAACGAATCAAACGGTGGTTGTTGACAAGGCACGAAGGTTCTCCTAGAATATCGCCTCTTTTTAGGAGGGGTTCCCGAGTGGCCAAAGGGATCAGACTGTAAATCTGACGGCTCAGCCTTCGGTGGTTCGAATCCACCCCCCTCCACCAGGTTGCGTCCATTTCTGTGATTGACGGGTGGGTTGGAGTCGCCCATTCGGTATGAGGTTGGTTCGAGATGGCGCGTCAGTGTGATGGCTGCGTGCAAGGCATGAAGGTGGAACTGACTGGGAGAAATTCGGTTTCAGCGCGGGTGTAGTTCAATGGTAGAACTTCAGCCTTCCAAGCTGACTGTGTGGGTTCGATTCCCATCACCCGCTCCAGTTTTCAGGGTGGCCGGATGTGCCACCCCAGATTTTTGGCCCAGGTAGCTCAGTTGGTAGAGCACACCCTTGGTAAGGGTGAGGTCGGCAGTTCAAATCTGCTCTTGGGCTCCATTGTTTGCCGTTAGCTGCGGGTCAGCGCGGTTGGTGTTGTTAGTCAACTTGATTTCGAGAGTAGCGAAATGTCCAAGGAAAAATTCGAACGTACAAAGCCGCACGTCAACGTTGGCACCATTGGTCACGTTGACCATGGAAAGACGACGCTGACCGCGGCGATCACCACCCACCAGGCGAAGAAATTCGGTGGTGAGGCGCGGGCGTACGACCAGATCGACAATGCCCCGGAAGAACGCGAGCGCGGAATCACGATTGCGACGGCCCACGTGGAATACGAGTCGGACAATCGCCACTATGCGCACGTGGACTGCCCGGGTCACGCTGACTACGTGAAGAACATGATTACCGGCGCGGCGCAGATGGATGGTGCCATTCTGGTGGTTTCAGCGGCTGACGGTCCCATGCCACAGACGCGCGAGCACATCCTGCTGTCACGTCAGGTGGGTGTGCCGTACATCATCGTGTACATGAACAAGGCCGACATGGTCGATGATGAAGAGCTGCTGGAGCTGGTGGAGATGGAGATTCGCGAGCTGCTCGATTCCTATGACTTTCCTGGCGACGACACGCCGGTGATCACTGGCTCGGCGCTGAAGTCGCTGGAATGCGACACCTCGGAGATTGGTACCCCGTCGATCGACAAGCTGGTTGAGGCGCTGGACACCTACATACCGGACCCGGAGCGGGCGATTGATGGTGACTTCATCATGCCGATCGAAGATGTGTTCTCGATTTCGGGTCGCGGTACCGTAGTGACTGGTCGCGTGGAGCGCGGCAGGATTCATGTTGGCGACGAAGTGGAGATCGTGGGTCTGCGCGAGACGCAGACCACGACTTGTACTGGTGTCGAGATGTTCCGCAAGCTGCTGGACGAAGGCGTGGCGGGTGACAACGTGGGTGTGCTGTTGCGAGGTACCAAACGTGACGAAGTAGAGCGTGGTCAGGTACTGGCGAAGCCGGGCTCGATCAAGCCACACACGCACTTCGAGGCCGAGGTTTATGTTCTGAGCAAAGACGAGGGTGGTCGTCACACACCGTTCTTCAATGGGTATCGTCCGCAGTTCTATTTCCGCACCACCGATGTGACCGGGGCTTGTGATCTGCCGGAAGGCGTGGAGATGGTGATGCCAGGCGACAACGTGAAGATGACGGTGAAGCTGATTGCACCGATCGCGATGGAAGAAGGCCTGCGCTTCGCGATCCGCGAGGGTGGCCGTACTGTCGGCGCCGGTGTGGTCGCCAAGATCATCGAATGATTGCCTGAGCGGAAATTTATGGTCTGCGAGTCAGTCTTCAATGGGGCTGGCTCGTTTATGTTTGCGATTGGGCCTGTGGGCGGCATTGTCGGCAGGTCGAAAGGGCGTTGGGTCAGTGGGTCAGTGGGTGGTCTGAGGTCGCCGGAGGCGGGGAAAAGCCATTTGACATGGCTTTTGTCACAGCAACCGCGAGGCCGCGGGTGGCCGAACCGGTCGGCACCCAGAGAATAGGTCACCCATGCGAAGCTGGGGATCAGGGACAATAGGCCAGTAGCTCAATTTGGTAGAGCAGCGGTCTCCAAAACCGCAGGTTGGGGGTTCGAGTCCCTCCTGGCCTGCCATATTCGGCAGAGCATGAGTGAAGAAGCAAACAACGAGGGCGGTTCAGTCGCCGATACTTTGAAGCTGGTCTTGGCTATCGTTATTCTGGTGGTCGGTATCGCTGGCTTCTATCAGTTTCAGGATCAGCCTGCTTGGGCGAGGCTGTTGGGGATTTTGGTGGCTGTTGGACTGTCGGTCATGGTCACGGTACAGACACACATCGGTAGCGAAATCTGGCGCTTCGTCGTCGATTCGCGTACTGAGGTGCGTAAGGTCGTTTGGCCGACCCGTCAGGAGACGTTGCAGACTCTGTTGATTATCGTGATTTTTGTGTCGGTAATGGCGTTCTTCCTGTGGGCGGTCGACTCCATACTGTTCACTATTGTGCGCTATGCGACGGAGCGGGGCTGAATATGGTCAAGCGCTGGTATGTGGTACATGCCTACTCGGGTTTCGAGTCACAGGTCAAGCGTTCGCTGGAAGAACGCATCAGGCGTGCAGGAATGGAAGACCTGTTCGGAGATGTTCTGGTGCCCATCGAAGAGGTGGTCGAGATGCGCGGTGGTGCTCAGCGACGCAGTGAGCGCAAGTTCTTCCCTGGCTACGTGTTGGTGCAGATGGAGATGACCGATGACACTTGGCACTTGGTCAAGGATGTACCCAAGGTGATGGGTTTCATCGGTGGTATCGGTGACCGTCCTGCACCGATCACCGACAAGGAAGCCGAAGCCATCCTGCAGCGCATGCAGGAGGGTGTGGAGAAGCCTCGTCCCAAGATCATGTTCGAGCCGGGTGAAATGGTGCGAGTCGTCGATGGCCCCTTCAACGACTTCAATGGTGTGGTCGAAGAGGTGGATTACGACAAGAGCCGCCTCAAGGTCTCTGTGTTGATTTTTGGTCGTTCCACGCCGGTTGATCTGGAATTCGGTCAGGTCGAGAAGACCTGACGGCGGGTGTTCACCCCATCCCGGGTGTCGATGCGAGGAGGCCGGGTGAGAGTCCGGGCCGTTTGAACTCACTACGAATGAGGTGCCTCATGGCAAAGAAAATCCAGGCTTATATCAAGCTTCAGGTGTCGGCGCAGTCGGCTAATCCCAGTCCGCCAGTCGGTCCGGCCTTGGGCCAGCACGGTGTGAATATCATGGAGTTTTGTAAGGCGTTCAATGCGCAAACGCAGAACATCGAGAAGGATCTGCCGATCCCGGTGGTGATCACCGTCTACAGCGACAAGTCCTTCACTTTCATCATGAAGACGCCGCCGGCAGCGGTATTGCTGAAGAAGGCAGCCGGTATTGCCAAGGGTTCGGGGCGTCCCAATACCGAGAAGGTGGGTACGGTCACCCGCGAGCAGCTTGAGGAGATTGCCAGGACCAAGTCGCCTGACCTGACTTCTGCCGATATGGATGCCGCCGTGCGTACCATCGCCGGTTCTGCACGCAGCATGGGTCTGAATGTCGAGGGAATTGAGTGATGGCCAGAATGAGCAAGCGAGCGAAGGCTGTTGCCGAAAAAGTCGATCGCAGCCGTCAATACCCGGCCGAAGAGGCCTTCGTCCTGCTTAACGAATTGGCTTCGGTGAGGTTTGTCGAGAGCATTGATGTGGCTGTGAACCTGGGCGTCGACCCCCGCAAATCCGACCAAGTGGTGCGTGGTTCGGCTATCCTGCCTGCGGGGATCGGAAAGGATGTGCGTGTGGCAGTGTTTGCCCAGGGGTCGGCGGCAGATGCCGCGAAGGAGGCTGGTGCCGATGTCGTAGGTATGGACGATCTTGCCGAAGAAGTGAAGAAGGGCAATTTAGACTTCGATGTAGTCATCTCGGCGCCCGATGCCATGCGCGTGGTCGGCCAGTTGGGTCAGATCTTGGGGCCGCGCGGCTTGATGCCTAACCCCAAAGTGGGTGCTGTGACCCCCGATGTGGCTACTGCGGTGAGGAATGCCAAGGCAGGCCAGGTGCGTTTTCGTACCGACAAGGCAGGTATTGTGCATACTTCGATCGGTAAGATGGGCTTCGAACCCTCGGCGCTGATCGAGAACCTTGAGGTGCTGGTCAACGAGCTGAAGAAACTCAAGCCAGCCTCCTCCAAGGGCGTGTATCTGAAGAAGATCACCGTGTCATCGACCATGGGTCCGGGGTTGGTGATCGACCAGAGCTCGCTCAAGATCAGTTGATTTCGTGCCTTCGGGCTCAGAAGGAACTTTGGAGCAGCCGCGTTTGGCGCGGTCGCTGTCAAAGACCGCAGGTGCCCAGGCGGGGTGATTTCGATTGCATTCGTGTCGATTGATGTGAACGAAGCGCCTCGGTTGGCTTAATTTCCTGCGCAGATGGCGCTCCGTAGTCGGATATGGCTTCCGGTGACGGCGCACCACCCATGCGGGGCCGGATGGGCCGGCCTCTAACATTCAACGGGACGCAAGTCCCAAGTAGTCGGGAGGTGACGACCTTGGCACTCAATCTCGAGCAGAAGAAAGTCATCGTCGCCGAAGTTGCTGAGGTGGCGGGCAGTGCCTTTTCCGCTGTGGCGGCCGAGTATCGTGGTCTGACAGTCGAAGAGATGACCCAATTGCGCAAGGATGCGCGCAACAACGGTGTCTACCTTCGGGTGATCAAGAATACGCTGGCTCGCCGTGCGCTGGAAGGTACTGAATTCGAATGTTTGTCCGATGGGCTGGCCGGCCCGTTGGTGCTGGCATTCTCCCAGGAAGATCCTGGTGCCGCCGGACGTGTGATCAAGGATTTTGCCAAGGAGCATGAGAACCTGAAGGTGACCATGCTGGCCATCGGCGGCCAGCGTCTGGAAGCCTCGCAGATTGACGTGCTGGCGAAGATGCCGACCTACGATCAGGCGATTTCCCTGCTGATGTCGGTGATGAAGGCACCGATCACCAAGCTGGCGCAGACCCTGAACGAGGTGCCGGGCAAGCTGGTTCGCACCGTTGCAGCAATTCGCGACGCCAAGGATGCCGCCTGAACCGGTGCGCATTCGCCAATCCTATTCGAGTAAAGTAACTGGAGAGTAAGATGTCCAAAGACGAAATCCTGGAAGCCATTGCCAACATGTCTGTGATGGAAGTGGTCGAGTTGATCGAGGCAATGGAAGAGAAGTTCGGTGTGACCGCTGCGGCTGCTGTTGCCGTGGCAGCTTCGGGCGCCGGCGGCGAGGACGGTGAAGCCGTCGTTGAGAAGACCGAATTCGACGTGGTGCTGACGGGCTTCGGCGACAACAAGGTTGCCGTCATCAAGGCCGTTCGTGCCCTTACCGGATTGGGTCTGAAGGAGGCCAAGGGAACGGTGGAGGGTGCACCGTCCACGCTGAAGGAAGGTGTTTCCAAGGAAGAGGCCGAAGATGTCAAAAAGACCTTGGAAGAGGCGGGTGCTACCGTCGAAGTCAAGTAAGACTTGGTCGTAGCAGACGTCAAGCGGGATCAGGCTGGTGGCCCCGGGCCGCCGGCCTTTTCTTGCTTGTTCGTTGTTTCGAGCGGGCGCGCAAGCTCTCGCTCTTCGTCCCCGAACCGTGTGTTGCAGCGAGAGCCGGGCACGTTACAGCGTTTAGAGATGAGGGAAGGCAAGCATGGCCTATTCGTTCACTGAGAAGAAGCGTATCCGCAAAGACTTCGGCAAGCGACCGAGCATCCTGGAGGTGCCGTTCCTGCTGGCAACCCAGATCGACTCTTACCGTCACTTCTTGCAGGCTGATGTAATGCCCGGTGAGCGCGTTGCCCAGGGGTTGCATGCGGCCTTCAAATCTGTCTTCCCGATCGTGAGTTATTCCGGTAATGCCGCGCTCGAATATGTGCACTACCGCTTGGGTGAGCCGGTGTTCGACGTGCGCGAGTGCCAACTGCGTGGTGCTACCTATGCAGCACCCCTGCGTGTGCTTGTACGCTTGGTGATCTACGACAAGGATGCCCCAGCCGGTGCTCGGCAGGTCAAGGACATCAAGGAGCAGGAGATCTACATGGGCGAATTGCCGCTCATGACAGAGAATGGCACCTTCATCATCAATGGTACTGAGCGTGTCATCGTCTCCCAGTTGCATCGCTCGCCGGGTGTCTTCTTCGATCACGATAAGGGCAAGACACATTCGTCGGGCAAGTTGCTGTTCTCGGCGCGGGTGATCCCCTACCGTGGATCCTGGCTCGATTTCGAATTCGATCCGAAGGACTTGGCGTATGTCCGTATCGACCGCCGCCGCAAGCTGCCGGCAACCATTCTGTTGCGCGCACTCGGTTATGATACTGAGGAGATCCTCGATATCTTCTTCGAGACCGATCACTTCACTCTGGGTGCCAGGAAGATCCAGCTTGATCTGGTGCCCGCCCGTCTGCGTGGTGATCTGGCCACCTTCGACATCAAGGCCAATAAGGATGTCGTGGTCGAAACCGGTAAGCGCATCACCGCACGCCATATCAAGCAGCTCGAGAAGGTCGGCATCAAGAAACTCGAGGTGCCGCGCGAGTATCTGGTGGGCAAGACTCTGGCGCACAACGTGATCGACACCGAAACCGGCGAGCTGATCGCCGCGGCCAACGACGAGATCACCGAGGAGTTGATCGAGACCCTGATCGAAAAGAGTGTCAAGGAGATCAACACACTCTTTACCAACGATCTGGATCATGGCCCCTTCATTTCGGAAACCCTGCGTATCGATCCCACCAGCAATATGCTGGAGGCCATGGTTGAGATCTATCGCATGATGCGTCCGGGCGAGCCACCGACCAGGGAGGCTGCGCAGAACTTGTTCCATAATCTGTTTTTCACCTCCGATCGCTACGATCTCTCTGCGGTCGGTCGCATGAAGTTCAATCGTCGCTTGGGTCGCGAGAATCCGGAAGGCTCAGGGGTGCTGTACGACGCCAAGTATTTCGGTTCGCGTGATGACGAGGATGCGAAGGCGTTGGTCGAGCAGTGCGGCGATATGTCCGACATTCTCGATGTGCTCAAGACTCTGGTGGATATTCGTAACGGCAACGGTACTGTGGACGATATCGATCACTTGGGTAACCGCCGCGTGCGTTGTGTCGGCGAGATGGCAGAAAACCAGTTCCGTATTGGTCTGGTGCGTGTAGAGCGCGCAGTCAAGGAGCGCTTGAGCCTGGCCGAGTCCGAAGGCCTGATGCCGCAGGAGATGATCAACGCCAAGCCGGTCTCGGCAGCGATCAAGGAGTTCTTCGGTTCCAGTCAGCTCTCGCAGTTCATGGATCAGAGCAATCCGCTCTCTGAGGTGACGCACAAGCGTCGCGTCTCGGCGTTGGGCCCGGGTGGCTTGGCACGTGAGCGTGCTGGCTTCGAGGTGCGAGACGTGCACCCCACACATTATGGCCGGGTGTGCCCCATCGAGACGCCGGAAGGTCCGAACATTGGCCTGATCAACTCCTTGGCCGTGTATGCGCGCACCAATCGCTATGGTTTCCTGGAGACGCCCTATCGCAAGGTCGAGAATGGGCAGGTGACCGATCAGATGGACTACCTGTCGGCCATTGAGGAGGGGCGGTATGTGATCGCCCAGGCTAACGCCAATCTGGACGAAAACGGCAAGCTCACCGACGAGTTGGTGTCCTGCCGACACCAGAACGAGTTCACTCTGGCGCGGCCTGAAGACATCAACTACATGGACGTGTCGCCGAAGCAGATCGTGTCGGTGGCGGCCTCGATCATCCCCTTTCTGGAGCATGATGACGCCAACCGTGCATTGATGGGTGCCAACATGCAGCGTCAAGCCGTGCCTACCCTGCGTGCCGAGAAGCCCCATGTCGGAACCGGCATGGAGCGTACCGTGGCGGTGGATTCCGGCGTGACCGTGGTGGCGCGCCGTGGTGGTGTCATCGAGTCGGTGGATGCTGCGCGTATCGTGGTGCGGGTCAACGACGATGAGACCGTGCCGGGCGAGTCGGGTGTGGACATCTACAATCTCACCAAGTACACACGTTCCAACCAAAACACTTGCATCAACCAGCGTCCGCTGGTCATGGTGGACGACAAGGTCGAGCGTGACGATGTAATGGCTGACGGTCAGTCCACCGACATGGGTGAACTGGCTCTTGGCCAGAACCTGCGCGTCGCCTTCATGCCTTGGAACGGCTACAACTTCGAGGACTCCATTCTGATCTCCGAGCAAGTGGTGAAAGAGGATCGCTTCACCACCATCCACATTGAAGAGATCACTTGTATGGCCCGTGATACCAAGCGGGGACCGGAGGAGATCACCTCCGACATCCCCAACGTGGGTGAGGCTGCACTGGCCAAGCTCGATGAGTCGGGTATCGTGTATGTAGGTGCTGAGGTCAAGGAAGGCGACATCTTGGTCGGCAAGGTTACACCCAAGGGTGAGACCCAGCTCACCCCGGAAGAAAAGCTGTTGCGCGCTATCTTTGGTGAGAAGGCCTCCGATGTGCGTGATAGTTCCACCCGGGTGTCCTCCAGCACGGCCGGCACAGTGATCGACGTTCGAGTGTTCACCCGTGACGGCGTGGAGAAGGACGCGCGCGCCCTACAGATCGAGGATGAAGAACTCAAGCGTGTACGCAAAGACCTGGACGATCAACTGCGTATCATGGAAGAGGATACCTTCGCGCGGGTCGAGAAGATGCTGCTGGGCAAAGTTGCCGAGGGTGGCCCCAAGAGGCTCAAGGCGGGGGCCAAGATCACCAAGGCTTACTTGGCCGGCCTGGTGCGTGATCAGTGGTTGCAGATTCGTCTGCGCAACGAGGAGGCTGCGGCCCAGCTCAATGCCATCACCAAGCAGGTCGAGAGCATGCGGGAGGAGTTCCGCAATCGTTACGAGGAGAAGAAGCGCAAGCTTACTGCCGGCGACGATCTGGCGCCCGGTGTGCTCAAGATGGTCAAGGTCTACGTGGCGGTCAAGCGCCGCATTCAGCCCGGGGACAAGATGGCCGGGCGTCACGGTAACAAGGGTGTGATCTCGCGCATCGTCCCCGTCGAGGACATGCCTTTCGACGGAGACGGTCGCCCGGTGGATATCGTGCTAAATCCCTTGGGTGTGCCTTCACGGATGAACATCGGTCAGGTCCTTGAGACCCATCTGGGGTTTGCGGCCAAGGGGCTGGGTGAGCGCATCGGCGAGATGCTCGACCGTCAGGCCAAAGTTGCAGAGTTGCGCGACTTCCTCGATAAGATCTACAACACCAGCGGTAAGAAAGAGGACCTTGATAGCCTCGATGACGATGAGTTGATCGCCATGGCCGAGAACCTGCGTGGTGGTGTACCCATGGCGACGCCGGTGTTCGACGGGGCTCACGAGGACGAGATCCGCAACATGCTGAAACTGGCCGGTCTGCCTGCCAGTGGTCAGGTGCAGCTCTATGATGGCCGCATCGGAGAGCCTTTCGAGCGTCCGGTCACCGTCGGTTACATGTACATGATCAAGCTCAACCACTTGGTTGACGACAAGATGCACGCGCGTTCCACCGGTCCCTACAGTCTGGTCACCCAGCAACCGCTGGGCGGTAAGGCGCAGTTCGGTGGGCAGCGTTTCGGCGAGATGGAAGTGTGGGCGCTCGAGGCTTATGGTGCTGCTTACACCTTGCAGGAGATGCTGACGGTCAAGTCCGACGACGTGAATGGACGTACCCGCATGTACAAGAACATCGTGGACGGTGACCACCGCATGGAGCCGGGCATGCCCGAATCCTTCAATGTGCTGGTCAAGGAGGTCAGGTCCTTGGGTATCAATATCGAACTGGAGCAGGATTCATGAAAGGTCTGCTGAAGATTCTCAAGCAACAGAGTCAGAACGAGGAGTTCGATGCCATTCGTATCGGCCTGGCCTCCCCTGAGATGATCCGCTCTTGGTCCTACGGTGAGGTCAAGAAGCCGGAGACCATCAATTACCGCACCTTCAAGCCAGAGCGCGAAGGCCTGTTCTGTGCCAAGATCTTCGGTCCGGTGAGTGACTACGAGTGCCTGTGCGGCAAATACAAGCGTCTCAAGCACCGCGGTGTGGTGTGTGAAAAATGCGGCGTGGAAGTCACCCTGGCCAAGGTACGTCGCGAGCGCATGGGGCACATCGACTTGGCCAGTCCGGTGGCACACATCTGGTTCCTCAAATCGCTGCCTTCGCGCATTGGCCTGCTGCTGGATATGACTCTGCGCGATATCGAGCGTGTGCTCTATTTCGAGAGCTATGTGGTGGTCGATCCGGGCATGACCGTGCTCGAGCGTTTCCAGCTGCTCACTGATGAGCAGTATCTGGAGGCGGTAGAGGAGAACGGTGACGAGTTCGATGCGCGCATGGGCGCCGAGGCGGTCTATGAGCTGTTGCGTACCCTCGACATTCCGCGCGAAATCGCCAGGCTGCACGAGGAGATGGAGCAGACCAAGTCCGAGACCAAGATCAAGAAGATCTCCAAGCGTCTCAAGCTGCTCGAATCGCTCGAACAGTCGGGTAATCGTCCCGAGTGGATGATTCTCACGGAGCTGCCGGTGTTGCCACCCGAGCTGCGCCCGCTGGTACCGCTCGATGGCGGTCGTTTTGCCACCTCGGATCTCAACGATTTGTATCGCCGGGTAATCAACCGTAACAACCGGCTCAAGCGTCTGCTTGGTCTGGCTGCACCCGACATCATCGTGCGCAATGAAAAGCGTATGCTGCAGGAGGCGGTGGACGCGCTGCTTGACAACGGCCGTCGCGGTCGTGCCATTACTGGCACCAACAAGCGTCCACTCAAATCGCTGGCCGATATGATCAAAGGCAAGCAGGGGCGTTTCCGTCAGAACCTGCTGGGCAAGCGGGTGGATTACTCTGGCCGTTCGGTCATCGTGGTCGGTCCTGCCCTCAAGTTGCACCAGTGTGGCCTGCCCAAGAAGATGGCACTGGAGTTGTTCAGGCCTTTCATTTTCTCCAAGCTTCAGTTCCGTGGTCTGGCGACCACCATCAAGGCGGCCAAGAAGCTGGTGGACCGTGGCGCGCCCGAGGTGTGGGATATCCTCGAAGAGGTGATTCGCGAGCACCCGGTGTTGCTCAATCGTGCCCCCACCCTGCACCGTCTGGGTATCCAGGCCTTTGAACCGGTGCTGATCGAGGGTAAAGCCATCCAGTTGCATCCGCTGGTCTGTACCGCCTTCAACGCTGACTTCGATGGCGACCAGATGGCCGTCCATGTGCCGCTGTCGATCGAGGCACAGCTCGAGGCGCGTACATTGATGATGTCCTCGAACAATGTGCTCTCCCCGGCCAATGGCGAGCCGGTCATCGTGCCCAGCCAGGATGTGGTGCTGGGCCTCTATTACATGACCCGCGAGCGGATCAATGCCAAGGGTGAGGGCATGCTTCTGGCCGGTGTGGACGAGGCCAAGCGTGCCTACGAAATCGGCGCGGTCGATTTGCATGCGCGTGCCAAGGTGCGCCTGATCGAGGTGCAGATCGACGAAGGCGGTAATGAGACCGAGATTACGAAGGTTTGCGATACCACTGTGGGCCGTGCCATTCTCTGGGGTATCGTGCCACGTGGTTTGTCCTTCGATCTGGTCAATCAGCCGATGAAGAAGAAGGCCATCTCATGTCTGGTCGATGCCTGCTATCGCCAGCTTGGCCTGAAGACCACCGTGGTGTTCGCCGACCAGCTCATGTACTTGGGCTTTGCCCAGGCGGCCAAGGCGGGTGCTTCCATCGGGTTGGACGATATGGTCATTCCCGACGAAAAGGCCGAGATCCTCGCCGAGGCAGAGTCCGAGGTGAAGGAGATCCAGGATCAGTACGCCTCGGGCCTGGTGACCAACGGCGAACGTTACAATAAGGTGGTGGATATCTGGTCGCACACCAACGACCAGATCGCTCGTGCCATGATGAGCAAGTTGGGCAAGGAAAAAGTTGTAGACAAGAATGGTGACGAGGTCGAGCAGGACTCGTTCAATTCCATCTTCATGATGGCCGATTCCGGTGCGCGGGGCTCTGCGGCGCAGATTCGTCAGCTTGCCGGCATGCGCGGCCTGATGGCCAAGCCCGATGGTTCCATCATCGAGACACCCATCACCGCTAACTTCCGCGAGGGTCTGAATGTGCTTCAGTACTTCATTTCCACTCACGGGGCACGCAAGGGTCTTGCGGATACTGCGTTGAAGACTGCCAACTCGGGTTATCTCACCCGGCGTCTGGTCGATGTGGCGCAGGATCTGGTAATCACCGAGGACGACTGCGGTACCACCAACGGTCTGCGTATGGTGCCTATCATCGAGGGCGGTGATGTGGTGGAGCCGTTGCGCGAGCGCATCTTGGGCCGGGTGGCTGCGGTGGATATTTTGTGCCCGGGAAGTGATGAGGTGCTGGTCGATGCTGGGGTCCTGCTCGACGAGAAGCTGGTGGATGTGCTTGAGCATGCCGGCGTGGACCAGGTCTGGGTGCGTTCGGCGATCACCTGCGAGACCCGTCAGGGAATCTGTTTCAAGTGTTATGGACGTGATCTGGCGCGCGGTAATCGTGTCAATATTGGTGAGGCGGTGGGTGTGGTCGCGGCCCAATCGATTGGCGAGCCGGGTACCCAGCTCACCATGCGAACCTTCCATATCGGGGGGGCTGCCTCGCGGGCCGCAGCGGTCAATAGCATCGAACCCAAGAATGTGGGCACGATCAAGCTGCATAACATCAAGACCATCGAGAATGCAGCTGGCAAGCTGGTGGCAGTTTCACGATCCGGTGAAGTCGTTATCGTCGACGATATCGGCCGCGAGCGCGAGCGTTACAAGCTTCCTTATGGCGCCGAGCTGCAGGTGCGCGAAGGCGAAAGGGTCGAGGGTGGGCAGACCGTGGCGACCTGGGATCCACATACCCATCCCATCATCACCGAGATGGCGGGTATGCTGCGCTTCGTCGACTTTATCGATGGCGTCACCGTGCAGAAGCAGACCGACGAGGTGACTGGTTTGTCCTCGGTAGTGGTCATCGATCCCAAGCAGCGGCCGAGCGTCGGGAAGGATCTGCGGCCGATGGTCAAGCTGATCGATGAGAAGGGTAGCGACATTAATCTGGCAGGCACCAATTTGCCTGCGCACTATTTCCTGCCGGGTGGTGCCATCGTCAATGTTGTCGATGGTGCCCAAGTGCAGATCGGTGATGTCATCTCGCGGATTCCGCAGGAGTCATCCAAGACCCGTGACATCACCGGTGGTCTGCCGCGGGTGGCCGATCTGTTCGAGGCGCGCAAGCCCAAGGAAGCGGCGATTCTCGCCGAAGCTACCGGTACTGTCAGTTTCGGCAAGGAGACCAAGGGTAAGCAGCGCTTGGTGGTCACTGATAGTGAGGGCGAGACCCACGAATTGCTTATCCCGAAGTGGCGGCACGTCAACGTGTTCGAGGGTGAACATGTTGAGAAGGGTGAGGTGATTGCCGATGGTGAACTCAACCCGCACGACATTCTACGCCTGCGGGGGGTGACTGATCTGGCAGAATACCTGGTCAAGGAGATTCAGGACGTCTACCGATTGCAGGGTGTGGGCATCAATGACAAGCACATTGAGGTGATCATTCGGCAGATGCTGCGCAAGGTCGAGGTAATCGACCCCGGCGAGACCAAGCTGCTGCGTGGTGAACAGGCCGAAAAGGCTCGGGTTCTGGATGCCAACGAGCAGGCAAAGGCCGATAACCTCCACCCGGCAAAATGGGAGCCGCTGTTGCTTGGTATCACCAAGGCCTCGCTGGCGACTGAGTCCTTCATCTCGGCTGCCTCCTTCCAGGAGACCACCCGGGTGCTCACCGAGGCAGCGGTGCGCGGCATGCGTGACTCGCTC
The DNA here is from genome assembly GCA_024510845.1 of Gammaproteobacteria bacterium. Taxonomy (GTDB): domain Bacteria; phylum Pseudomonadota; class Gammaproteobacteria; order Chromatiales; family Chromatiaceae; genus MONJU. Next base: position 22,786 of record JANEMA010000011.1, on the reverse strand, counting down.
AACGGTCTGAAGGAAAACGTCATTGTCGGTCGGCTCATTCCTGCCGGTACCGGCTTGGTGTACCACAAGGAGCGTAGGGAGCGCCGGGCTGTCGAACGTGTCGGTGGTCGGCTTGAGATGGCTGCGGACGAGGTCGAACAGGCTATCAAGGATGCGCTGAACACCTCCGATGACGAGTGACGGGAAAAACTGTGCGGCCCCTGTTGACAGGGGGCGCGCAGATGTCTAGAATTTCCGGTCTTCCAGTAGGGGTGCGTCCTTAAAGATTCGGATCGTTCTTCTGCAGCAGACAGTCGTTCGAAGAGATTCTGGTTCGGGTAGTCAAGCCGGTCGGTGTGGGCCTATTCGGGCGGCCGGCGGGGTGGTTATACCCAGTTTATTGTGGTGGCGGGCGCCGAGATGGTGCCCATAGGTGGAAAACCAAATGGCAACTATCAATCAACTTGTGCGCAAGCCGCGCAAGCGCAAGTCCGAGAAGAGTAATGTGCCAGCATTGGATGCGTGTCCGCAGAAGCGTGGCGTCTGCACTCGTGTGTATACCACGACGCCGAAGAAGCCAAATTCGGCGCTGCGAAAGGTTGCGCGCGTGCGCCTGACCAATGGTTACGAGGTGACTAGTTATATCGGTGGTGAAGGTCACAACCTTCAGGAGCACAGCGTGGTGTTGATTCGCGGTGGACGGGTCAAGGACCTTCCTGGTGTGCGTTATCACGTGGTGCGCGGGGCTTTGGATACCTCGGGTGTCGAGAAGCGTCGCCAAGGTCGTTCCAAGTACGGAGCCAAGCGGGCCAAGTCCTGACCATACTGATCGAAACATCGAAGTATCTCCGGCGACATGCCGAAATAACGAGAGAAGAGAGCAATGTCAAGAAGGCGGGTGGTAGCAAAGCGCGAAGTCTTGCCGGATCCTAAGTTCGGCAGTCAGGTGTTGGCCAAGTTCATCAACATGGTGATGGTGGATGGAAAGAAATCGGTTGCCGAGCGCATCATGTATGGTGCGTTGGACGTGATTACCGAGAAGCGCGATGGAGATCCTATGGGTTTGCTGGAGCAGGCGCTGGACAATGTGCGCCCCATGGTTGAGGTGAAGTCTCGCCGTGTGGGTGGTGCCACCTATCAGGTGCCTGTCGAGGTGCGTCCCGTGCGCCGCAATGCGCTGGCGATGCGTTGGCTGATCGAGGCAGCGCGCAAGCGCAGCGAGAAATCCATGGCGGCTCGTTTGGCAGGCGAGTTGATGGATGCCACGGCCAAGAAGGGCGCTGCCGTCAAGAAGAAGGAAGATACGCATCGCATGGCAGAGGCTAACAAGGCCTTCTCCCATTACCGCTGGTAGTTTCGGTAGTTTCGGGTGTCACTGGGGTGTGCCGTGACAAGATGATAAGGGTGTAGATCGTGGCACGCAGCACGCCCATCGATCGGTATCGCAATATTGGAATCATGGCGCATATCGATGCCGGTAAGACGACCACCACCGAGCGCGTGTTATACTACGCTGGGGTATCTCACAAGATCGGTGAGGTGCATGATGGTGCTGCGACCATGGACTGGATGGAGCAGGAGCAGGAGCGGGGGATCACCATTACCTCTGCGGCTACGACCTGCTTCTGGTCCGGTATGGCGAAACAGTACCCGCAGCATCGTATCAATATCATTGACACGCCGGGTCATGTCGATTTCACCGTTGAGGTGGAGCGATCGCTGCGGATTTTGGATGGGGCAGTATTCGTCCTCTGTGCTGTTGGTGGGGTCGAATCCCAGTCCGAGGCGGTGTGGCGCCAGGCTAACAAGTACGAGGTGCCACGGCTGGCGTTCGTCAACAAGATGGACCGAGTCGGGGCCGATTTCTTTAGAGTGGTCGAGCAGTTGCGCGACCGACTCGGTGCCAATCCGGTACCGGTGCAGGTTCCGGTTGGCGTGGAAGAAGAATTTTCCGGAGTGATCGACCTCATCAAGATGAAGGCGGTCGTCTGGTCGGAAGACAGCATGGGTGTCGATTTCGGTTACCAGGAGATTCCTGGCGAGCTGAAGGATTTTTGTGACGAATGGCGTGAGCGTTTGCTCGAGTCCGTCGCCGATGCTGATGAGGCGCTGATGGACGCCTATCTGGAAGAAGGCGATCTGTCCGAGGAGCAGATCCTTGATGGGCTGCGCAAGCGTACCTTGAGCTTGGATGTGGTGCCGATATGCGCCGGTTCGGCTTTCAAGAACAAGGGTGTTCAAGCGTTGCTCGACAAGGTGATCGAGTTGTTGCCGTCGCCGGAGGATGTGCCGGCGATCAAGGGTGAATTGCCGGATGGAAGCGAGGGTCGGCGGTATCCGTCGGATGACGAGTCCTTCGCGGCGCTGGCATTCAAGATTGCAACCGACCCCTATGTGGGTACGCTGACCTTCTTGCGGTGCTACTCGGGAGTGGTGAAAGTCGGGGATATGGTATTTAACCCGGTCAAGGGCAAGAAGTGGCGGATCGGTCGGCTGTTGCAGATGCACGCCAATCACCGTGAGGAGATCGACGAGGTATGCGCGGGTGACATCGCGGCGGCTGTGGGTCTCAAGGATGTCGCTACGGGGGATACTCTGTGTGAGCCGAAACAGGTGATCACGCTGGAGCGCATGGAGTTCCCTGAGCCGGTCATCTCAATTGCGGTGGAGCCCAAGACGAAGGCGGACCAGGAAAAGATGGGCGTCGCTTTGGGTAAGCTGGCTCAGGAGGATCCGTCCTTTCGGGTGCGTACCGATGAGGAATCGGGGCAGATCATTATCTCCGGGATGGGAGAGCTGCACCTGGAGATCATCGTCGATCGCCTGCAGCGGGAGTTCGGTGTTGTGGCCAACGTAGGGGCGCCCCAAGTGGCCTGTCGCGAAACTATCCGCAAGGCGGTTGAGGCGGAGGGGCGATTCGTCCGGCAGTCGGGCGGGCGTGGGCAATACGGTCATGCATGGTTGAAGCTTGAACCGCTGGGTGAAGATGCCGAGACAAGGTTTGAATTCGTGAATAGCATCGTTGGTGGTGTGATTCCCAGGGAGTACATCCCGGCGGTGGAGATGGGTGTTAAGGACGCCATGGAAGGGGGTGTGCTCGCAGGTTATCCGTTGGTGGGAATCAAGGTCACCCTGTTTGATGGCTCCTGTCATGAAGTGGATTCCAGTGAGCAGGCTTTTCGAATTGCCGGTTCGATGGCGCTGCGCAACGGCGTGCGCGATGCCGATCCGGTGCTGTTGGAGCCGATCATGAAGGTCGAAGTCACCACGCCAGAAGAGCACATGGGTGATGTGATGGGCGACCTGAGCGCGCGTCGGGGCATGATTTCCGGCATAGAAGATGCGCCGGTAGGAAATATCATTCGCGCCGAGGTGCCGCTGGCCGAGATGTTCGGTTATGCTACCGCGTTGCGCAGCGCGACCCAGGGTCGCGCGAACTACAGTATGGAATTCGCCAGGTACCAGGCAGTGCCCGAGACCGTTGCCGAGAAGGTGATCAACCGGTACTAGGCTAGGTGGCGAGCAGTAATTCGGCAATCACTCCGCAAAGATTTGTCAGGCAAATCAGTTAAGGGGCCAGAAAAGATGTCCAAGGAAAAATTCGAACGTACAAAGCCGCACGTCAACGTTGGCACCATTGGTCACGTTGACCATGGAAAGACGACGCTGACCGCGGCGATCACCACCCACCAGGCGAAGAAATTCGGTGGTGAGGCGCGGGCGTACGACCAGATCGACAATGCCCCGGAAGAACGCGAGCGCGGAATCACGATTGCGACGGCCCACGTGGAATACGAGTCGGACAATCGCCACTATGCGCACGTGGACTGCCCGGGTCACGCTGACTACGTGAAGAACATGATTACCGGCGCGGCGCAGATGGATGGTGCCATTCTGGTGGTTTCAGCGGCTGACGGTCCCATGCCACAGACGCGCGAGCACATCCTGCTGTCACGTCAGGTGGGTGTGCCGTACATCATCGTGTACATGAACAAGGCCGACATGGTCGATGATGAAGAGCTGCTGGAGCTGGTGGAGATGGAGATTCGCGAGCTGCTCGATTCCTATGACTTTCCTGGCGACGACACGCCGGTGATCACTGGCTCGGCGCTGAAGTCGCTGGAATGCGACACCTCGGAGATTGGTACCCCGTCGATCGACAAGCTGGTTGAGGCGCTGGACACCTACATACCGGACCCGGAGCGGGCGATTGATGGTGACTTCATCATGCCGATCGAAGATGTGTTCTCGATTTCGGGTCGCGGTACCGTAGTGACTGGTCGCGTGGAGCGCGGCAGGATTCATGTTGGCGACGAAGTGGAGATCGTGGGTCTGCGCGAGACGCAGACCACGACTTGTACTGGTGTCGAGATGTTCCGCAAGCTGCTGGACGAAGGCGTGGCGGGTGACAACGTGGGTGTGCTGTTGCGAGGTACCAAACGTGACGAAGTAGAGCGTGGTCAGGTACTGGCGAAGCCGGGCTCGATCAAGCCACACACGCACTTCGAGGCCGAGGTTTATGTTCTGAGCAAAGACGAGGGTGGTCGTCACACACCGTTCTTCAATGGGTATCGTCCGCAGTTCTATTTCCGCACCACCGATGTGACCGGGGCTTGTGATCTGCCGGAAGGCGTGGAGATGGTGATGCCAGGCGACAACGTGAAGATGACGGTGAAGCTGATTGCACCGATCGCGATGGAAGAAGGCCTGCGCTTCGCGATCCGCGAGGGTGGCCGTACTGTCGGCGCCGGTGTGGTCGCCAAGATCATCGAATGATCGACTGATCCGTATTTTCGAGTGATGAAGCAATGACCAATCAACGTATTCGAATTCGTCTCAAATCGTTCGATCATGGACTGATCGATCAGTCGGCTAGGGAGATCGTCGAGGCCGCTAAGCGTAGTGGTGCCCAGGTGGTCGGCCCGATTCCCCTGCCGACCCGGAAGGAACGCTATACCGTGCTGATTTCCCCGCACGTTAACAAGGACGCGCGCGACCAGTACGAGATTCGCACTCACAAGCGACTGATGGAGATCGTCGATCCTACCGACAGGACCGTCGATGCACTGATGAGGCTGGATCTTGCCGCCGGTGTGGACGTCCAGATCAAGCTGAACTGAGGTGAGGGCAATGACGATTGGAATTGTAGGACGCAAGGCCGGCATGACTCGCATCTTCACAAACGATGGACAGTCGGTGCCCGTCACCGTCATTGAAGTCGATCCGAACCGTGTCACCCAGGTGTGTACCGTCGAGAACCATGGTTACAGTGCCATTCAGGTGACTACGGGGAGCAGGAAGTCTTCGAGTATCAACAAGCCGATGGCCGGACACTTTATGAAAGCCGGCGTTGAGGCCGGGCGCGGTCTGTGGGAATTTCGTTTGGACGGCCACGATGGCGAGGTTCCGAAAGTTGGTGGCACCGTCGATGTGAGCCTCTTCGATGCCGGCCAGAGAGTGGACGTGCGTGGTATCTCCAAGGGCAAGGGCTTTCAGGGCGGGGTCAAGCGGCACAATTTCCGCACCCAGGATGCCACCCACGGTAACTCCCTGTCGCATCGGGCGCCGGGCTCCATCGGTCAGTGCCAGACCCCGGGTCGGGTGTTCAAGGGCAAGAAGATGGCCGGGCACATGGGCGCCGAAAAGGTTTGTGTGCAGAATCTTGAGGTGGTGCGCGTGGATGCCGAACGCAACCTGTTGTTGGTCAAGGGGGCAGTCCCTGGCGCGCGTGGTGGTGATGTGATCGTCACACCGGCCATCAAGCTGAAGAACAAGGGGTAAGACATGGATCTGAATGTACAGGGTGGGTCGAGCATCCAGGTGTCCGATGCCGTGTTCGGGGTTGACTACAAGGAGGCGTTGATCCATCAGGTGGTCACCGCCTACATGGCTGGCGCGCGTGCCGGTACCAAAGCGCAGAAGAACCGGTCAGCAGTCAGTGGTGGTGGCGCCAAGCCTTGGCGCCAGAAAGGTACTGGTCGTGCCCGTGCGGGCACCATCCGTAGTCCGCTGTTCCGCCACGGCGGGGTGACCTTCGCTGCCGTGCCGCGTAACTATAAGCAGAAGGTCAACAAGAAGATGTACCGCGGTGCGCTGCGCTCCATTCTCTCCGAACTGGTGCGTCAGGATCGTTTGGTGGTGGTTGAGAGCTTCTTGATTGATGCGCCAAGGACCAAGCTACTGGTCGGTAGGCTTGAGGAACTGGGCGTCGACGATGCCCTGATCGTGGTCGAGGAGTTGGATGAAAATCTGATGCTTGCGGCCCGTAATCTGTATCACGTGGATGCCCGTGGCGTGCACGATGAGCTCGATCCGGTCAGCTTGATTGGCTTCGATAAAGTGATCATCACCGCCGGCGCACTCAAGCAGTTCGAGGAGAAACTGGCATGAGCAAGTTCAGCAAAGAACGCCTGATGCAGGTTCTGCTCGCTCCGGTAATGTCTGAAAAGAGCGTCAGCGTCGCCGAGAGCGGCAACCAGTTCGTGTTACGAGTGGCACGTGATGCCACCAAGTCGGAGATCAAGGCTGCGGTCGAGCTGCTGTTCGATGTGAACGTCGAGAAGGTACAGGCCCTCAACGTCAAGGGTAAGCGCAAGCGCTTCGGTCAGCGTCTGGGCAAGCAGGCGAACTGGAAGAAGGCCTATGTGCGTCTGAAGGAAGGCCAGGACATCAATTTTGGCGAGGGCGCCTGAGCGCTTCAGCCAAGTCAAGCGGACAAGATTATGGCGATAGCTAAAGCAAAACCCACTTCTCCCGGTCGACGTCACGTCGTTCAGGTCAAGCGTGAAGGTCTGCATAAGGGTGGACCGATGCGCGCGCTCGTGGACAAAAAGAGCAAGACCGGCGGACGCAACAACAAGGGCCACATCACCACCCGGCACAGAGGGGGTGGCCACAAGCAGCGTTACCGTATCATTGACTTCAAGCGTGACAAGGATGGCGTTGTCGGCACCGTTGAACGTCTCGAATACGATCCGAACCGCACGGCCAATATCGCGCTGATCAGGTATGAGGACGGCGAATACCGCTACATCATCGCTCCGGCGGGTCTGAAGGCAGGTGATCAGGTGCGGTCGGGAGAGGATGCTTCGATTGCGGTCGGCAATTGCATGACTCTGCGCAATATGCCCATTGGTTCGGTTGTGCATTGCATCGAGCTGAAGATCGGCAAGGGCGCGCAATTGACGCGAAGCGCCGGTACCTCGGCGCAGTTGGTAGCGCGTGAGGGCAGTTATGCCACCTTGCGTCTGCGATCTGGAGAGATGCGCAAGGTACATGCGGATTGCCGAGCTACTCTGGGTGAGGTGAGTAATTCGGAGCACAATCTAGGCAAGCTGGGTAAGGCAGGTGCCTCGCGTTGGTACGGCATTCGGCCGACGGTGCGTGGTGTGGCCATGAACCCGGTCGACCACCCGCACGGCGGTGGTGAGGGCCGTACCTCTGGTGGCCGTCACCCGGTCAGTCCCTGGGGTGTGCCGGCCAAGGGTCATAAGACGCGCTCGAACAAGCGCACTGACAAGTTTATTGTTCGCGACCGTCGTCGCAAGTAACCGGTGGAGTAGAAAGGCATGCCACGTTCCATTCGCAAAGGACCTTTTATCGACCTCCACCTGCAGAAGAAGGTGGAAGCCGCACGCGCCAACAACGATCGTAAGCCGATCAAGATCTGGTCGCGTCGATCGATGATCAGCCCCGACATGGTTGGTCTGACCATCGCGGTCCACAATGGCCGGCAACATATTCCCGTGCTGATCACCGAGAATATGGTCGGTCACAAACTCGGTGAGTTCGCTCTGACCCGTACCTATCGCGGCCACGATGCGGACAAGAAGACCAAGAAACGCTAAGGAGAGAAGCGATGCAAGCTGTAGCCAAACTGCGCTTTGCGCGCATCTCGGCACAGAAGGGTCGTCTGGTGGCAGACCAGATCCGCGGCCTGCCTGTGGAGCAGGCACTCAATGTTCTTGCCTTCAGCAAGAAGAAGGGTGCTGTACTCATGAAGAAGGTGCTCGATTCGGCCATCGCCAATGCGGAGAACAATGAAGGTGCCGATGTAGACGAGCTGAAGGTCAAGACGGTGTATGTGGACGAAGGCTCGACCATGAAGCGGCTTCGTGCACGTGCCAAGGGACGTGGTACCCGCATCCTGAAGCGCACCAGTCACATTACCGTCATCGTGGCGGATGAATAATAAGCGGGCATAACTATGGGCCAGAAAGTACATCCAACAGGCATCCGTCTCGGTATCGTTACCGATTGGACCTCCAAGTGGTATGCAGATGGAAAGAACTACGCCGATCTTCTCAATATCGATCTGGCGGTGCGCGATTTTCTCAAGGAGCGTCTCAAGCAAGCCTCGGTAAGTCGTATTCAGATCGACCGACCGGCGAAGAACGCGCACATTACGATCCACACCGCGCGTCCGGGCTTGGTGATCGGACAGAAGGGTAAAGACATCGATGAACTTCGCAAGGAGGTCTCGGTGCGCATGGGTATCCCGGTGCACATCAGTATCGAGGAGGTCCGCAAGCCTGAGCTCAATGCGCAATTGGTCGCCGAGAGTATTGCCCAGCAGCTGGAGCGCCGTGTCATGTTCCGCCGCGCCATGAAGCGCGCCGTGCAGAACGCCATGCGTCTGGGTGCCCTGGGTGTGAAGGTGAACGTCGCCGGTCGCCTGAATGGCGCCGAGATCGCGCGCAGCGAATGGTACCGCGAGGGTCGCGTGCCGCTGCACACGTTGCGGGCCGATATCGACTACGGCTTCGCCGAGGCGCTGACCACCTACGGTATCATCGGCATCAAGACATGGATCTTCAAAGGCGAAGTCTTCGGCGATGAGCAGAAGGATGCGGACAAGGGCAAGTCCGGCACGAAGGGTAAGAGCGCAGTCGCTCGGAGGTAAGTCATGCTGCAACCAAAACGAACCAAATTCCGCAAGCAGCACAAGGGTCGCAACCGCGGCTTGGCTCATAGCGGCAACAAGGTCAGCTTCGGCGAATATGGGCTCAAGGCTACTGGTCGTGGGCGCCTCACCGCGCGCCAGATCGAGGCCGCGCGTCGTACCATCACGCGTACCGTGAAGCGTGGTGGGAAGCTATGGATCCGGGTGTTCCCTGACAAACCGATCACCAAGAAGCCGCTCGAAGTGCGGATGGGAAAAGGCAAGGGTAACGTCGAGTACTGGGTAGCACAGATCCAGCCAGGTCGCATGCTCTACGAGATTGAAGGTGTCTCAGATGAGCTGGCTCGCCGTGCCTTCGAATTGGCTTCGGCCAAGTTGCCGGTGAGCACCACTTTTGTTAAACGGACGGTCCTCTGATGAAAGTGAACGAACTTCGTGAAAAGTCCCAGACCGAATTGCGTGAGATGCTGCACGATCTACTTAAGGAACAATTCAATCTGCGTATGCAGCAGGGTACGGGGCAGTTGGCTCGTCCCCATCTGATGAAGGCGGTACGCCGTAATATCGCGCGGGTGAATACGGTCATGAACGAAAATCGTCGGGCAGGTGAAGCATGAGCGAGCAGGCAGGTAACCGGACTCTCCAGGGGCGTGTGGTCAGCGACAAGATGGACAAGAGCATCACGGTGCTCATTGAGCGCAGGGTCAAGCACCCGTTGTACGGTAAATTTGTGCGTCGTTCCACCAAGGTGCATGCACATGACGAGAACAATGAGTGTTGCGTGGGTGACGTGGTTGTGGTCGAGCAGTGCCGGCCGCTGTCCAAGACCAAGAGCTGGCGTTTCGTCAAGCTGGTCGAGCGTCCAAACTGAATTCAAACTGGTTGGGGTAGTATCATGATCCAGATGCAAACCATGCTGGACGTTGCAGACAACAGCGGGGCCAAACGCATCCAGTGCATCAAGGTGCTGGGTGGTTCGCACCGCCGGTACGCCGGAATAGGCGACATCATCAAGGTGTCGGTCAAGGACGCTATTCCGCGCGGCAAGGTGAAGAAGGGTGACGTTTACAATGCTGTTGTGGTGCGTACCCGCAAGGGCGTGCGTCGTCCCGACGGTTCCGTGATTCGCTTCGACGGTAACGCCGCAGTGCTGTTGAACAATGCGCTGGCGCCGATTGGCACCCGTATCTTTGGTCCGGTAACGCGCGAACTGCGCAGCGAGCGTTTCATGAAAATTGTCTCGCTCGCTCCGGAAGTACTTTGAGGAAATCGTCATGGCACGACGCATTCGTAAAGGCGACGATGTGATCGTTCTCGCCGGTAAGGACAAGGGCAAGCGTGGTACTGTCCTGGTCGTGCTCGAGGATCGTGTGGTCGTCGAGAACATCAACTTGGCCAAAAAGCACATGAAGCCGAATCCCAACAAGGGGGAGCCCGGCGGCATCGTGGATAAGGAAATGCCCCTGCATGTCTCCAATGTGGCTTTGTTCAACCCCGCGACCAACAAGGGCGATCGCGTCGGATTCAAGGTTCTTGAGGACGGTCGCAAGGTGCGCGTATTCAAGTCCAACGGCGAAGTCGTGGACGTCTGAGGCAGATATCGATGGCACGTTTGCACGATTACTACAAAGAGAAGGTCGTTCCACAGCTGATGGAGAAGTTCGGCTACAAGAGCATCATGGAGGTACCTCGGATCGAGAAGATCACCCTCAACATGGGTGTCGGCGAGGCAGTGGGCGACAAGAAGAACATGGAGTTTGCCGTCGGTGATATGGTGCATATCGCCGGCCAGAAGCCGGTCGTCACCCGCGCGCGCAAGTCGGTTGCCGGCTTCAAGATCCGCGAGGGCTGGCCCATTGGCTGCAAGGTGACCCTGCGCCGCGAGCGTATGTACGAGTTCCTCGATCGGCTGGTGAACATTGCTCTGCCGCGGGTGCGTGATTTCCGCGGTCTGAGCACCCGGTCCTTCGATGGCCGGGGTAACTACAGCCTGGGGGTGAAAGAACAGATCATCTTCCCAGAAGTGGAGTATGACAAGGTGGATACCCTGCGAGGCATGGATATCACCATCACCACTACGGCTCGTACCGATGAGGAAAGCCGTGCTCTGCTTGACGGCTTCAATTTTCCATTCAAGTAATCGGACTAGTAGAACATGGCAAAGAAGAGTATGTGGGCCCGCGAGGCCAAGCGTCAGAAGATGGTCCGGAAGTACGCGGCCAAGCGCGCAAAGCTGAAGGTCATCATCAATGATCGTAGCTGTTCCGTCCAAGAGGTCGACGCTGCCGTGGTCGCCCTGCAGAAGTTGCCGCGCGATGCCAGTCCGGTGCGCCAGCAGCGTCGTTGCCGTGTGTCTGGCCGACCACACGCGGTCTATCGCAAGTTTGGCCTGTGCCGGAACAAGCTGCGCGAAGTGGCCATGCGGGGCGATGTGCCTGGTCTGAAGAAGGCGAGTTGGTAACGATCTATATTTTCCGGGGTGGATTCTGCTCCGGATTTATATATAATGAGCGGCCCTCCGGACCCCGGAGGGTATGTTTCGTTGTACATTCGGGTATCGCATCGTGAGACGATGGCTGACCCAGAGGAGACTCATCATGAGCATGTCAGATCCGATTGCGGATATGCTGACGCGCATACGCAACGGCCAGGTGGCGAACAAGCTGTCTGTGAAAATGCCTGCTTCCAAGAAGAAGCTGGCTGTCGCCAAGGTCCTCAAGGACGAGGGCTACATCATCAGCTATCAGCAAGTCGATATCGATGGCAAGCCCACGCTGGAGATCCGGCTCAAGTACTTTCAGGGTCGTCCGGTTATCGAGTACGTCAAACGTGTGAGCCGTCCTGGCCTGCGGATTTACAAGGGTCGCGATGATCTTCCGTGTGTGCGCGGAGGTCTGGGTATCGCCATCGTTTCCACTTCCAAGGGTGTGATGACCGATCGTGAGGCCCGTAAGCGGGGTCATGGCGGCGAAGTCATCGCCTACGTCGCTTAAAGGGGGATCTGGCATGTCACGCATAGCGAAAGCGCCGATCACCGTCCCGTCTGGCGTCGAGGTCAAGATCGATGGTCAACATGTAAGCATCAAGGGCCCCAAGGGTGCGTTGGCTATGGACGCGCATCGGGATGCCGTGGTGAGCATCGAGGATGGCACTATTTCGGTGCGTCCAGCCGATGACGTCGATGGTGGTTGGGCAATGGCCGGTACCATGTCCGCGCTGGTCAGCAATATGGTAGTGGGCGTTAGCCTGGGCTTTCAGAAGAAGCTGGAACTGGTCGGTGTCGGTTACCGTGCCCAGGCCAAGGGCAAGGTGCTCAGTCTGACGCTCGGATTTTCGCATCCGGTCGATTATTCGGTGCCTGAAGGTATCAGCATTGAGACGCCCTCGCAAACCGATGTGGTGGTCTCTGGCTGCGACAAGCAGAAGGTAGGTCAGGTGGCAGCCGAGATTCGCAGCTTCCGTCCGCCGGAGCCATACAAGGGCAAGGGTGTTCGCTACGAGGGTGAGCGCATCATCCGTAAAGAAGCGAAAAAGAAGTAAGAGGGGTTAATTAACAGGATGGATAAGAAAGCATCTCGTCTGCGTCGTGCCAAGCGGGCGCGCGCCAAGATCCGCGAGTTGGGTGTGCACCGCCTGACGGTTCATCGCACCCCGCGTCACATCTATGCCCAAGTGATCGCGCCCAATGGCGCCGAGGTCGTCGCATCGGCTTCGACCGTCGACAAGGAGGTCAAGGCTGGAATTGAGGGTAGTACCGGAAAAGTTGCCGCTGCCGTGGTGGGGCGTGCGATCGCCGAGCGTGTAAAGGCCAAGGGTGTTAAACGAGTGGCCTTCGATCGTTCTGGGTTTCGTTATCATGGCCGAGTGAAGGCCCTGGCCGATGCCGCGCGTGAAGCCGGTCTTGAGTTCTGAGGAATCTGCATCATGGCAAATTATGCAACCAAGTCCGCCGGTGATGATCTGATCGAAAAGCTGATCGGGGTCAATCGTGTCGCCAAGGTGGTCAAGGGTGGTCGGGTGTTCGGCTTCGCTGCCTTGGTGGTCGTTGGCAATGGCAATGGTCGCATCGGCTTTGGTACCGGAAAGTCCAAGGAGGTTCCGGTGGCCATCCAGAAGGCCATGGATGCCGCGCGCCGCAATATGATTGAGGTGGAGCTGAAGGACGGCACACTGCAATACCCGCTGATTGGCCGTCATGGCGCGGCCAAGGTCTATATGCAGCCGGCCTCGGAAGGTACTGGTATCATTGCCGGCGGTGCCATGCGTGCCATTTTCGAGGTGGTTGGTGTGCACAATGTGCTGGCAAAGTGCATTGGTTCGAACAATCCTGTCAATGTGGTTCGTGCCACCCTCAACGGCCTGCTCAACATGCGCGACGCTGAGTATGTCGCAGCCAAGCGTGGCAAGGCCGTCGAAGAAATTCTGGGGTAATCAGCCATGGCTGACAAGAAGATGATGAAAGTGAAGCTGGTGCGCAGCATGCATGGCAAGAGAAAAGGGCACAAGGAGTGCGTCCTCGGTTTGGGACTGCGGCGCATGCACCAGATTGCCGAAGTCGAAGACACGCCTTCCACTCGCGGTATGGTGAACAAGGTGTGCTATATGGTTCAAGTCGTGGAGGAAGCCTGAAATGCGTCTGAATACGATCAAACCCGCCGAGGGTAGCAGGCGCGCGTGCAAGCGCGTCGGTCGGGGCATCGGTAGTGGCCTCGGCAAGACAGCAGGTCGTGGCCATAAGGGCCAGAAGTCCCGTTCCGGCGGCAAGGTGCAGATCGGCTTCGAAGGTGGTCAGATGCCGCTGCAGCGGCGCCTTCCCAAGGTCGGCTTCCGCTCGCGCAAGACCCGGCTCACCGCCGAGTTGCGACTTGACGAGATTGCAAGAGTCGATGGTGATGTGGTGGATATGGATGCCTTGTACGCGGCCGATATCCTGCCACGCAACAAGACGCGGGCAAAGATCATCTTCTCCGGCGAGGTCGATCGCGTGGTGACGGTCAAGGGTCTGCGTGTGACCAAGGGTGCTCGTGCTGCCATTGAGGCGGCTGGCGGCAAGGTCGAGGACTGAGTGACTCATGGTCCAGAGTCCCGCTGCTGGTATTGCCTTTGGGCAGCTCACCGAGCTGAAGCGTCGCTTGCTGTTTGTGCTGGGTGCGATCATCGTGTATCGCATCGGTACTTTTATTCCGGTCCCCGGGATTGATCCGGCGGCGTTGGCGGCCCTGTTCGAGCAGCAGCAGGGCACCATTCTGGATATGTTCAACATGTTTTCCGGGGGAGCGCTCAAACGTGCCAGTCTGTTCGCTTTGGGAATCATGCCCTATATATCAGCATCGATCATTGTACAACTGATGTCGGCGGTGATCCCCAAGCTTGAACAAATCAAGAAGGAAGGTGAGGCTGGTCGGCGCAAGATCACCCAGTACACCCGCTATGGAACATTGGTGTTGGCGACTTTTCAGGCAATCGGTATCGCGGTGGCCTTGCAGGGTCAGTTCGGTGATGGATTGGTGGTGGCCAAGGGGCTGGGCTTCGTGTTTACGGCGACGGTGTCGCTGGTGACCGGGACCATGTTTCTGATGTGGCTAGGTGAACAGATTACTGAGCGGGGCTTGGGAAACGGTATTTCGCTGATCATCTTTTCAGGTATCGTGGCAGGCATGCCCGCCGCCTTCGGATTGGTGGTCGAGCTGGTCAGCAACGGAGAGATGAACGCCCTGTTTGTTCTGTTCTTGTTGATTTTGGCGATCGGTGTAACTGGTTTTGTGGTCTTCGTGGAGCGCGGGCAACGGCGCATCACAGTCAACTATGCCAAGCGCCAGCAAGGGCGCAAGATGTTTGCTGCGCAGAGCAGCCATCTGCCACTGAAACTGAATATGGCCGGGGTGATTCCTCCTATCTTTGCGTCGAGCATTATTCTGTTTCCCACCACGCTTGCGCAGTGGGCGGGCAACACCGAGAACATGCGTTGGCTGCAGGACATCATCGCGCTGGTTTCACCGGGTGAGCCTTTGTATATGGTGGCCTATGCCGTGGGCATCATCTTCTTCTGCTTCTTCTATACCGCGCTGGTGTTCAATGCCAAGGAGACGGCAGATAACCTGAAACGGTCCGGTGCCTTTATTCCCGGCATTCGTCCGGGCGAGCAGACGGCGGCTTACATCGACAAGGTGATGTCGCGGCTGACCTTGGCCGGCGCGATGTACATCACTGTGGTCTGCCTGTTGCCGGAGTTTCTGCGTACGGGATGGAATGTGCCCTTTTACTTTGGGGGTACCTCGTTGCTGATCGTAGTCGTAGTGGTGATGGACTTCATGGCCCAGGTGCAGGCGCATATCATGTCGCACCAGTACGAAGGCCTGATGAAGAAGGCGAATTTCAAGAATGTTGGCGGCGCAGGTTCGTTGCGCTGAGTGAAAGTTTCATTCGGAGTTGGATCTATGAAAGTCAGAGCATCGGTCAAGAAGATGTGTCGCAATTGCAAGATTATCAAGCGTCACGGTGTGGTGCGTGTGATCTGCACCGACCCGCGTCATAAGCAGCGTCAGGGTTGATCGGGCACCGCTAACGGCATTGAATATGCACCTGAATTTTGATACAGTAAAACGCTTTCTCTCGGCATTTGCCGAGAGGGTTTTCAGGAGAATTTGAGCATGGCCCGTATTGCTGGTGTCAACATTCCCGATCGGAAGCATGTGGTGATCGCGTTGCGTTCGATTTACGGCATTGGTCCGACGCGTGCAGCAAGCATTTGTGACGCCGCAGGTGTCGAGCCCAATCGGAAGGTGATGGATCTGAGCGAAGGGGAACTCGAGAAGTTGCGTGCCGAGGTGGGCAAGTACACGGTCGAAGGTGACCTGCGTCGTGAGGTGTCGATGAACATCAAACGCCTCATGGACTTGGGTTGCAACCGAGGTATCCGACATCGTCGTGGCTTGCCGGTACATGGTCAGCGCACCAAGACCAATGCCCGCACCCGCAAGGGTCCGCGCAAACCGATCAAACGTTAAGCAAACGCGAAGTTTTCAGGAATCAGGCAGATGGCCAAGAACACCGCTCGTAAAAAGGTCAAGAAGATCGTTACCGATGGCATTGCCCATGTGCATGCCTCGTTCAACAATACGATCGTCACTATTACCGATCGTCAGGGCAATACCCTGTGCTGGGCAACTGCCGGTGGTTCCGGCTTTCGTGGTTCGCGCAAGAGTACGCCCTTTGCCGCCCAGGTGGCCGCAGATCGTTGTGGTGAGGTGGCGAAGGAGTATGGTGTCAAGAATCTCGATGTAAACGTCAAGGGGCCTGGGCCGGGACGTGAGTCGGCTGTGCGAGCGCTGAATAATGCCGGATTTAAGATCACCAGCATCTCGGATGTCACCCCGATTCCCCACAACGGCTGTCGCCCGCCCAAGAAGCGCCGCGTGTAACTGGAGTTAGAACATGGCACGTTATCTCGGACCAAAATGCAAACTGATGCGTCGTGAGGGCACTGACCTGTTCCTCAAGAGTCGCGTCCGCTCCATCGACACCAAGTGCAACATGGAAAAGGTTCCAGGTCAGTCCGGTGATCGTCGCCGACGCCTGTCCGACTATGGTGTTCAGTTGCGTGAAAAGCAAAAGGTACGTCGCCTGTACGGTGTGCTGGAGCGTCAGTTCCGCAACTATTACAAGGAAGCAGACCGGGTTAAAGGCCCCACTGGCGAGAATTTGTTGCGCCTGCTGGAGTCACGCCTGGACAACGTAGTCTACCGCATGGGTTTCGGATGCACCCGGAACGAGGCGCGTCAGCTGGTCAGCCACAAGGCCATTGAGGTCAACGGCCAGGTGGTCAACATTGCCTCCTACCGGGTCAAGCCGGCTGATGTGATCAGCGTGCGTGAAAAGGCCAAGAAGCAGGAGCGTATCAAGGCATCTCTTACACTCGCCGAGCAGTATGGGTTTCCTGAGTGGATAGATGTGGATACCAACGCAGTGAAGGGAATTTTTAAACGTTATCCGGACCGCGCCGAACTGCCGGCTGAGATCAACGAGCAACTGATCGTCGAACTGTATTCGAAGTGATCGGTATCTTCCGGGAAGAAAACAGAAGAGGGTAATCCATGGCGGGTTCGGTCAACGAGTTCCTCAAGCCACGTATTGTCAACGTCGAGACGATCAGCGATCATCACGCGAAGGTGTCCCA
This sequence comes from Gammaproteobacteria bacterium, assembly GCA_024510845.1. Taxonomy (GTDB): domain Bacteria; phylum Pseudomonadota; class Gammaproteobacteria; order Chromatiales; family Chromatiaceae; genus MONJU. The sequence continues at coordinate 5,729 of JANEMA010000011.1, read as the reverse complement.
GGAGCCGCTGGAGCGAGGTTTTGGCCACACCTTGGGCAATGCGCTGCGCCGCATCCTGCTCTCGTCTATGCCTGGCTGTGCGGTTACCGAAGTGGAAATTGAAGGTGTGCTGCACGAGTACAGTGCCATTGATGGCGTCCAAGAAGATGTGCTTGAGATCCTGCTCAACCTCAAAGAGCTGGCCATCGTTATGGAAGACCGTGACGAGGCCATGCTGGTCCTGACTGCCAAGGGGCCGGGTACGGTGACCGCCGGTGATCTGCAGCTCCCACATGGTGTGGAGATCGCCAATCCCGAATTCGGGATCGCCCATCTTACGGACAAGGGCGAGCTGAGTATGAACATCAAGGTTGAACGTGGTCGTGGTTACGAGCCCGCCGCCAGTCGCGAGAGGGCGGTCAGCGAGGACCGCCCAATCGGTCGTCTGCAGCTTGATGCTTCCTACAGCCCGATTCGTCGCGTCGCTTACAGCGTCGAGGCAGCTCGCGTGGAGCAACGCACCGACCTCGATCGCTTGGTCCTGGACATTGAGACCGATGGCACCATTGATCCGGAGGACGCCGTGCGTCACTCGGCGACCATCCTTCAGGATCAACTTGGTGCTTTTGTCAATCTTGATCAGACCACTACTGCTACTGATGTTGAGGAAAATGGAGGAGAGGTGCCGGCGGTCGATCCTGTCCTGTTGCATCCGGTGGATGATCTGGAACTGACCGTACGGTCGGCCAACTGCCTGAAGGCAGAGAACATATTCCTCATCGGTGATCTAATTCAGCGTACCGAGGTGGAGCTGCTGAAGACCCCGAATCTGGGCAAGAAGTCTCTGACCGAGATCAAGGACGTGCTTGCCACCCGTGGCCTGTCGTTGGGTATGCGTCTGGAGAACTGGCCACCGGAGAATCTCGAAGAGCTAATGGCACGCTGAAAAGCGTTCCCCGTAGTAACTTTTTTGCATAGGAAGTCGACCCATGCGTCATCGCAAATCCGGACGGCAGCTGAATCGTAACAGCGCTCATCGCAAGGCTATGTTCCGCAACATGGCCAATTCGCTGTTTGAACACGAACTGATCAAGACCACTCTTCCAAAGGCGAAAGAGTTGCGCCGTGTGGCCGAGCCGCTGATCACACTGGCCAAGGAAGACAGCGTGGCTAAGCGTCGCTTGGCTTTTGCCCGCCTGCGCGACCAGGCTGCCGTGGCCAAGTTGTTCAATGAACTGGGACCGCGTTATAAAGAGCGTCCGGGAGGTTATCTGCGTATTCTCAAATGTGGCTATCGCACCGGTGACAAGGCGCTCATGGCCTACGTCGAGTTGGTCGAACGCCCGATCGTCGAGGCAGGCGAGAGTGACGATATGGAAGCGGACGTCGAGACCGAGTGATCGTTCGCTGAGAGAACCAAAGGCCGGGCTGTGCCCGGCCTTTTGCGTTTCGGAACTGCAGGATGACATGAGCGATCCGTTCTTTCCGGTTGCCGTTTACGGGTCTGGGGTCTCCTGAGTCGGCCTATTGCATATAGCGGTACACGAGGCATGATCCAGCGCGGAGATCTTCGACCTGCAATACGATGTACCGTCCTTTCGTCAGTGTGGTGGCAGTGGTCGATTTCAGTGTAGGCGCCGCGCGCAGCAGTTTAGTCGTCGAAAGGGATGCTCTGCGCCTGATCGCCCCTGACAAGCCTGCCGCCCTGCGCCTGTTCTCGGGTGGGGCGCTGGTGACTACCGATTCCGTCATCGATCCATCCCCCCGAGATTGCGCATGCGAACCAGGTTGTAGCAGCGATTCAGCATGAACTGGAAGCCCAGCCTTGTCGCGGCTCACAAACCGGCTCTTGCGCAACCCGTCAACCGTCCTGGCCCAGCCGAGGCATTCCTTGATGTCGGTCTTGGATTTGTGCGTATCCCGGTACTGCTTCTCTCCGTGAAAATCGATATCGGGATTACGGCCTTGATTCCGTCCTCGTCTTTCGGTCGGTAGCTCTTGAGCGAGGCTTGCGCCTCGATCATCGTGCCATCCACAGGGGATCCCAGTCTATGCAGCGTACAGCGCACAGGATAAGGCGGATGCTACAAATGCCAATGCCGTACACTGGGCATGCCCTGTACTTTCTGGTTTCTGATATCGGAGCTATGCTGGTTTCCGGTGTACGGGAAGATGGAAGAGGTGTTGTACCCTGTTGATTGATCTTGTCGGATCGACAATCAACAGGAGAAGTACACTGCCATGAACGAGAGTAACGTTATCGAGCTGAAAGCATCAGCCGGAGATGCCCTGAGAGCCTTGCTGAAAGAAGGGGCCAGAAGCTGTTGGCGCATGCCATTGATGCAGAAGTGGTCGAGCTGCTGGTTTGGCACGTTGGGCAAATTGTGGGCAGAAAGATGGCTGTGGTTTGAATGAATAGCTGCCAGGGCGTGAAGTTCAACAGCGAGTTGGTGCCTCCTGTACCTGAAGAAGATGAAACACCTGGAGGAGTTCATCCCTGGTGTACTGAAGGGGATCTCGACCGAGGAGATGCAGCCGGCACTGGAGGTGCTGCTGGGTGAAGGTGCCACCGGGGCTGTTGGCAGCCACTGTCATCTGCACCGAGAGGTGCTGGGCTGCAGACTATCGGCAATGGCAACAGCGGGAGCTGAGCCGGCGGGGCTGGGTGTACGTGTGGGCCAACGGGATCTCAGGGGCCACCGGTGGCTGAGACCCGAGAAAGTGCCTATAAGGTCTTTGTACGCGAAGGCGACGGAGTGTCTGGTGAAGGGAGCGTGCGGGTGATCACCGAGTGGTTGGCATCGCGTATCAGTTTGCGATGTGGCAGTTGGTGGGATTGGAGCAGGGACTTTGTTCCCAGGGTGTCTCAGACTGCGGCATAACGCACCTTCTCGCCCAACCAGCGGCGGATCAGTGGTGTGGTCAGCTCGGGATGTTCACGCAATAGGTGGTCTGCCAGTGCCTGCACTTGCGGGATCAGTGCCTCGTCGCGTACTAGGTCGGCGATACGGAACTGGATCTCCCCGGTCTGCCGGGTACCCAGCACCTCGCCGGGGCCCCGCAACGCCAAATCTTTGCGGGCGATGGCAAAACCGTCGTTGCTTTCGCGCAGCATGCTCAGGCGCTCGCGTGCCAATTGCCCGAGCGGCGGGTGATACATCAGCACACAGTGGCTCTCGGCTGCGCCCCGCCCGACCCGGCCGCGCAACTGGTGTAGCTGAGCCAACCCTAGGCGTTCAGCATTCTCGATGATCATCAGGCTGGCATTCGGTACGTCCACGCCGACCTCAATCACGGTGGTGGCCACCAGCAGGTCGAGCTCGCCGACCTTGAAGGCCTGCATCACCCCTTCCTTGTCGGCGGCCTTCATGCGTCCGTGCACCAGGGCGACCCGTAGCTCTGGTAGGGTCTCGGCCAGCTCACGGGCGGTGTCCTCGGCCGCCTGGCATTGCAGTGCCTCGGACTCCTCTATCAAAGTACAGACCCAGTAGGCTTGACGTCCCTGGCGACAGTTCTCGCCCACTCGGGTTACCACCTCGCTGCGCCGTTCATCGCTGACCACCACGGTTTTTACCGGCTGGCGACCGGGTGGTAGTTCATCGATCACCGACAGGTCGAGATCGGCATAGGCCGTCATCGCCAGGGTACGAGGGATGGGGGTGGCGGTCATGATGAGCTGATGCGGTACTTGTTCGTTGCCCTTGTTGCGCAGCGCCAGCCGCTGGTGCACGCCAAAACGGTGCTGCTCGTCCACGATCACCAAGCCAAGGCGGGCGAAACGCGCATCCTCCTGAAACAGGGCATGGGTACCGACCACCAGTGCCAGCTCGCCGGTTGCCAGGCGCTCAAGCACTGTCTCGCGGCGGCGACCCTTGTAATGACCGGTGAGCCAGCCTACTTCGATATTCAGTGGGGCGGTGAACCATTGCGCCAAGTTCTGCCGATGCTGCTCGGCCAGCAGCTCGGTCGGTACCATCAGCGCCACCTGCCAGCCGTCTTCCAGCACACGTGCGGCCGCGAGCGCTGCGACCAAGGTTTTGCCGCTGCCTACATCGCCTTGCACCAGGCGCAGCATGGGGTGGCCCGAGGCCAAGTCGGCGGCGATCTCGTCTGTTACTCGCAGCTGAGCGCCGGTTGGCTCGAAGGGCAGGGCATCCTGCAGGCAACGTGCCAAGTTGCCGGGGGCCACGATTCGCGGCGCTGCCAGCGCGCGCGCGCGGCGGCGCAACAGGCGCAGGCTGAGCTGGTGAGCCAACAGTTCTTCGAAGGCTAGGCGTCGTTGCGCCGGGTGGCCGTTCTCCGACAGCAACTGGGTGGAGACATCCGGCGGAGGCCGGTGCAGCAGGTTTACCGCCTCGGGCAGGGAGGGCAGCTGGTAATCATGCAACACCGCTTTGGGTAGCAGCTCCTGCAGGGCACGCCCTTCGTTCAGCAGTGCCAATGCCTGCCCGGTGAGATCTTTCCAGCTCAACTGGTGCAGGCCTTCGGTGGTAGGGTAGATTGGCGTCAGTGCTTCCTCGACGGAAACGGGCTCCCCGTCGTGCAGCAGGCTGTATTCGGGATGCACCAGTTCGAGCATCACCGGGCCATTGCGTGCCTCGCCGAAGCAGAGCAGGCGCACGCCGCGTGCAAAAGCCTGCTTCTGCGCTGCGGTAAAATGAAAGAAGCGTAACATCAGGGTGCCGCTGCCGTCGGACACTCGTACCAGCAGTGAACGCCGCCGGCCAAAGCGTACCTCGGCGTGATCAACGGTGACCTCGATCACTGCCTGGTCGCCCGTGCGGAGGCTGCCTACCGGCATCACCCGGGTGCGGTCCTGATAGCGCAGCGGTAGATGGAACAACAGGTCCTGTACCGTGTGGACGCCCAGCCGGGCCAGTTGTTGTGCTCGTCTTGGCCCCACCCCGCGGAGCACCGTCACGGGAGTCGTCGCCAGAGTGTCCACTTTGGCATTCATGGGGTGAGCATACTGAAGGATGGAGAACGTAACAAGAACATGGAGTGTGGATAGGAAAACTACAAAGGATACAAAAATTTTATGCGTGATAAAGTTCGATGAACATGGGCACTTCATCAACAGCCTTCGTGTTCTTCGTGGTGATTTCCGTGTTTGTTGTTTGGTCGGGAGACCTTTGCGATTCCATCATGACAGCAGAACGGGCACAATGGTGCTGCATAGGGTAGCAGGGGTTCTGCACCGTCGTTTTCTTCACAGGATTGATGTAGATTTCGGATTCGACCCCTGCGGGCGTGGCCCTATGGATATCACCCGCGAGGTACACAGGCCGAAGTGGCATAGAACCCGGGTTGTGCCATGTGGTTGTGCAGTGCATCATCAGCCTTTCTGATCTTGTGAGAGAGCACAGGCCCGATGTGCGGCAAGACCTGGAGGGGCAGTGCAATGTCCCGGATGCTGATTCCCGCTATCGGCACAGGGCCGGATGGCATACCGGTACACAACTCACCAACATGAATCTGATCCCGCCGGAACGAGGGCGTTGCGTGCTCGGTATCCGGTAGGGGTCTTCTCTACGAATACCACCATCACGGCTACCGGCGGCGGGTGTTGGTGACCGTGAATGGCCGAGTCAGGTGTGCGTCATTTTTTATTGAGGGCGATATAGGCGCGGGTAAAGCCCTTGAGAGAGACCGGCAGGGTCAGCACTTGATGGTTGAGTAGTGCCACACGCATCGTGGCCTTCCGGGCCTTCTTCATGGCATTGAGCAACTTGTCGTCGATGACCTGACCT
>JANEMA010000010.1 GCA_024510845.1 Gammaproteobacteria bacterium | reverse complement strand
TGGCAGCCTGTTATCGGCGTCCCGGTGGCCCAATGGGGCGTCAAGAAGATGAAAACCCGCTGGGGAAGCTGCAATCCAGTAGCCCGGCGCATCTGGCTCAACCTGGAACTGGCCAAGAAGCCACCACGCTGCCTGGAATACATTCTGGTGCACGAGATGGTGCACCTGCTGGAATGGCACCACAACGACCGCTTCCGTGGGCTGATGGGTTGCTTTCTGCCCTCATGGCGCCTGCGCCGCGACGAGCTGAACAGTTCGCCGCTGGGGCATGAGGATTGGAGTTACTGAACAGGGATGGGAAGCCTGTCTTTTGTCAGATCAGCCCGACGGGTCGGGTGCCGCTACCCCGCAGGTTCTGTTATGCGTCAAGCAGGTTGCGACCCGTCCAGCGGACGGTCCCGGTGCATGCGCATATCTTCGGTGGAGGACGGCATGGCCGAGTTCATGGGCCGCTGTGAAAGCGTATCCACCAGATCGCATTTGAAGCCACGTAGTCGCAGATCCAATGGCTGGATCCAGCAGCTCGTCGGGTCTGTGGGCCCATCCTTCTGGGCAGAGCTTATGGCACAGATCCCAATATTTCCCGTCGGAAGTTCTGTCGTCGCCCGCTCGACCCTCCGGTATCGCCCTGTGAGCGAAGAACTACGATGTCTTCCGCTCTGAGCCCCTTGGGCGGATGGTGATGGTGTCGTTGCGCTGAATCCACCTTCCCGTGTCGTGCCCGGCCGACCCGGGAAGCAACGATCGGCAGTGGTGTCGGCGGAATCGGCAACTCCAGGCTGCTGTGAGCCGGGGGCAGGAGCCGACAAGCAATGTCGGGCCGGTTGTCAGGCAGGGAAGCGCGCCCGTTACGTGTCCTGCGAGTCTTCCGATCCATCTGTTAGAATCTCCCGTATGCCGGATCAGATTCGTATCGTGCTGGTCGAGACCTCGCACCCGGGTAACATCGGGGCCGTGGCGCGTGCCATGATGAACATGGGACTGTCACAGTTGGTGCTGGTGCGTCCCAAGGTCTTTCCTTCGCCCGAGGCCGATGCGCGGGCCTCGGGGGGGCAGGATCTGCTGGCTGCGGCCAGGGTGGTGGATGACCTGGAGGCTGCGGTGGCCGACTGTCCTGTGGTGATCGGTGCCAGTGCGCGCAGGCGCTCCACCCTGTGGACTGCCATGGATCCACGCGAGATGGCAGCGTTGGCCCTCGAGCAGACGGTGCACGGCACGGTGGCGCTGGTATTCGGGCGTGAGCGCACCGGTCTGACCATTGCAGAACTCGATCGTTGCAGCCATCTGGTACACATTCCGGCCGATCCGGATTATTCCTCGCTCAACATTGCGATGGCGGTGCAGGTGCTCAGCTACGAGTTGCGCATGGCGGTACTCGCGGACCGGCCGGTATCCGTGGCCGAGGCCGACCCGCCGGCTGCTGCAGCACAGATGGAAGGTCTGTTTGCCCACCTCGATCAGGCCTTGCACGACATCGGTTTTCTGCAATCCGGGCGAGAGGGGCGCATCATGCAGCGCCTGCGGCGGCTGTTTCATCGCGCACGGCCCGATCAACGCGAGGTCAATATCCTGCGCGGTATTCTCAGTGCCGCACAGGGTGCCAAATCGATGCGTGCCTCGGAGGCCGCTTCTTCCGATCATCCCGGGATTGCCAGCAGCGCTGGTGGGCCGCATGCTTCCTGATGGTCGATCCTGGAACCTTGTGAGTCGATGTTCGAGAATTTGAAAGAAGACCTGAGTGTCGTGTTCGACCGTGATCCAGCGGCGCGCAACACCTTCGAGATCCTCATGACCTATCCGGGTGTGCATGCCCTGCTGTTTCATCGCCTGGCACATGCCCTCTGGAATCTGGGCGCCAAGTGGTTGGCGCGCATGGTTTCTCACCTGGCGCGCTGGCTTACCGGCATCGAGATCCACCCGGCGGCACGCATCGGCCGGCGCTTCTTCATCGATCATGGCATGGGTGTGGTGATCGGAGAGACTGCGGTGATCGGTGACGACTGCACCCTGTATCACGGTGTTACTCTGGGTGGGACGAGCTGGGAGAAAGGCAAGCGTCATCCGACCCTTGGCGGTGGCGTAGTGGTAGGTGCCGGGGCCAAGGTGCTGGGGCCGGTCGAGATCGGCGACGGCGCGCGTATCGGTTCCAATGCCGTGGTGGTCAAGTCCGTGCCGGCGGGTGCCACCGTGGTAGGGGTGCCTGGCAGACTGATAGAGCGCAAGCCCGAGGAGATCGACACCAGCCATCGCCAGAAGCTGGCCAGTAAGATGGGCTTCGACGCCTATGGGGCCACTCGGGATGCCCCCGATCCGGTGGCGCATGCAGTCAACTGCATGCTCGACCATCTGCACGTGATGGAGACGCGAATGAAGCAGATGTGTGAGGCGTTGCGTGCTGCGGGATTCGGGCCGCCCGAAGGGGTGGACGATATCCCTGAACTGTCCGCCTGCGAGATAATTTCCACTGCCGAGGAGCTGCGCCGGATGCATCTTGAAGAGGACGGGGTGGAACAGGCTCCGGAAGAGGTGGATTCGCGCTCTTGAAAACCCGGTGATGCGTGTTGCCCGGAATACTTGACTAATTTGGTCGGCAATGTATAGTTCGGCGCAGTTGAATTCTGGAGTGTCGGGCTGTGAGATTGACCACGAAGGGCCGTTATGCGGTGACTGCCATGCTGGATTTGGCGTTGCACCACGGCGAAGGGCCTATCATTCTGGCCGATATCGCCCAGCGTCAGGGTATTTCGCTTTCTTATCTGGAGCAGTTGTTTTCTCGCTTGCGCAAGCGTCTGCTCGTGAGCAGTGTGCGCGGACCAGGTGGTGGCTACACGCTGGGGCGTGGCGCAACCGAGATCACGGTGTCCGAGGTCATTACCGCAGTCGACGAGAACGTTGATACCACCCGCTGTGGCGGTGCGCACAACTGCCAGGACAATCAGAAATGTCTCACCCACGAGCTGTGGCACGACTTGAGCGACCGTATTCACGACTATCTCAGTCAGATCAGCCTGGACGACCTGATGCAGCGGCGTGGCGTGCGGGAAGTGGCCTGCCGACAGGAAGACGAGGCGCCTGCGGTGTCGCCGGAAATTATCAGGACGGGCAGTAAGCGAGCCCAGTAGCAGTCAGAGGCCATTGACAATGAAACTGCCGATCTATTTCGATTATTCTGCCACCACACCTTGCGATCCGCGGGTGGCCGGAAAGATGTGTGGTTGTCTGACGCCCGACGGCGTGTTCGGCAACCCGGCTTCGCGCTCGCACGCTTTTGGCTGGGCTGCCGAGAAGTTGGTCGAGGAGGCCCGTGAACGGGTGGCCGATCTGGTGAATGCCAATCCCAGGGAGATTGTCTGGACTTCTGGTGCCAGCGAGTCGGACAACCTGGCGATCAAGGGTGCGGCGCACTTTTATCAGAAGAGGGGAAAGCATATCGTCACGGTCAAGACCGAGCACAAGGCCGTGCTGGACCCCTGTCGTCAACTCGAGCGCGAGGGGTTTGATGTCACTTATCTCGATGTTCAGGAGAACGGTCTGCTCGATCTTGACGTTTTCCGCGAAGCCATCCGCAAGGACACCATCCTGGCCTCGGTGATGCACGTGAACAACGAGATCGGCGTAATCCAGGACATCGATGCGATCGGCAATATCTGCCGCGAGCACGAGGTGATCTTTCATGTCGATGCCGCGCAGAGTGCCGGCAAGGTGGCCATCGACCTGGCCAGGTTGCCGGTCGACCTGATGAGTTTCTCGGCGCACAAGATTTATGGCCCCAAGGGGGTTGGCGTGCTGTATGTCCGCCGCAAGCCGCGGGTGCGCATCGAGGCGCAGATGCACGGTGGCGGTCATGAGCGTGGCATGCGTTCGGGCACCTTGGCCACCCATCAGATCGTGGGTATGGGCGAGGCCTTCCGCATTGCGAAAGAAGAGATGGCCGGGGAAAATGCCCGCCTGCTGGATCTGCGCAACAGGCTCTGTGAAGGTTTCAGTGTCATGGAGGAAGTCCATGTCAACGGTGACCTCGAGCATCGGGTGGCTGGCAATCTGAACGTCAGCTTCAATTTCGTCGAAGGCGAGAGCCTGATGATGGCGCTCAAGGACATCGCCGTGTCCTCGGGCAGTGCCTGTACCTCCGCCAGCCTGGAACCCAGCTATGTGCTTCGCGCTCTGGGGCGCAGCGATGAGCTGGCACACAGTTCACTGCGTTTCACTCTCGGCCGTTTCACTACCGAGGAAGATGTCGATTACGTGATCGAGCAGGTGTGCCGCCAGGTCGAACGCCTGCGCGAGCTCAGCCCCCTTTGGGATATGTACAAGGAGGGCATCGATCTGGACTCGGTGCAGTGGGCCGCGCACTGAGTCTGCCGTCGAAAGGCGGGTTGGGGTATCATGCCGGCCATGGAAAACTGCAGGCACGGGCCTGCCAGCGTGGTCACAGCCGTTCTTCGTGCATCGGGGTGCCGGTTTGTAACGGGCCTGTCATTTCGCTGACCAATGAATTGGCTTCGCCGTCAGGGTGGAGCGGTCCGCGATCCGATGGGTGACTTGGTCGGATCACGGAGTTCGGAAATGACAAGGCACGGCTAATTGAGAAGAGTTCGATGAAGAATATCTATGTAGGTAATTTGGCATACAGCGTCTCCGACGATGAACTCCGTGACGCATTCGCGGCCTATGGCGAGGTGGCGCGCGCCAAGGTGATCATGGACCGTGATACGGGTCGCTCCAAAGGCTTCGGCTTTGTGGAGATGCCCAATGACAGTGAGGCCCAGGCAGCGATCGACGGTCTGAACGAGCAGCCGATCAACGGTCGTAACGTACGGGTCAACGAGGCACGTCCACGCAACTGATCCATCGCATATGCCGGACTTCGTGTCCGGCATGTCGATAACGATTTCGAGAGACGGCATGGAGTCGGGAGGTAGCATTCATGGCGTACAGTGAGAAGGTGATCGATCACTACGAGAATCCGCGCAATGTGGGCATCTTGGACAAGGATGCGCCAAACGTGGGGACCGGGATGGTGGGTGCGCCGGCCTGTGGTGACGTGATGCGCCTGCAGATCCGGGTGAACGACGAGGGTGTGATCGAGGACGCCAAGTTCAAGACCTATGGCTGTGGTTCGGCGATTGCGTCGAGTTCGCTGCTCACCGAGTGGGTGAAGGGAAAGACGCTGGAAGGGGCGCGCCAGATCAAGAACACCGACATTGCCGAGGAACTGGCGCTTCCACCGGTGAAGGTGCATTGCTCGGTGTTGGCCGAGGATGCCATCAAGGCGGCCATCGATGACTTGCAGAACAAGCGGGGTGACTGAAGTTTTCATGGAGGTTCGGATATGGCGATTACGTTGAGCGATATGGCGGCTGAACGGGTACGGCGCTTTCTCGACAACCGGGGCTCCGGGATCGGGGTGCGTCTGGGCGTCAAGACCTCCGGCTGTTCCGGTATGGCCTATGTGATGGAATTCGTGGACCAACTCAATGAGGATGACGTGGTTTTCGATGACAAGGGTGTCAAGGTCATCATCGACGAGAAGAGTCTGGTCTGTCTGGATGGCACCGAACTCGACTATGCCAGGGAAGGGCTCAACGAGGGGTTCGTGTTCAACAATCCCAACGTCAAGGATCAGTGCGGTTGCGGAGAGAGTTTTACCGTCTGAACAACACGGCCTGATTCGTCCCTGCACGCACGCTTCCGCGGGTGTTGTTCGGTGGAGAGAGGACCATGATCGATCTGTCCAGCAACCATTTCGAACTGTTCGGCCTGCCGGTGGGGTTCGTACTCGACAGTCAGGCGCTGGCCGGACGTTATCGGGAGCTGCAGGGAGCCGTGCATCCCGATCGTTTCGCCAGTGCATCCGATCAGGAGCAGCGTATGGCGCTGCAACAGGCAACCTGGGTCAACGAGGCCTACGAAATCCTGCGCGATCCATTGCGTCGAGCTCGGTATTTGCTGCAGTTGCACGGCATGGACAGTGACGGTGAGACCATCACCACGCGTGATGCCGGTTTCCTGATGCGGCAGATGGAACTGCGTGAGGCGTTGGCAGCGGTGCGCAATGCGCAGGATCCCGAAGCGGAGCTCGATGCGCTGATGCGCGAGACCCGACGGATGATCGACAAGGAAGTGGCGCAGTTGGCGGTACAGTTCGAAGATGGCTCACCCGATGCGCTGCAAGTGGTGCACGAGAGCGTGTCTCGCATGCAGTTTCTGAACAAGTTGTATGACGAGGCCGAGGCACTCGAGGCCGAAATGGAAGATTCCTGCTGATGGCATTTCTGCAAATTGCCGAACCTGGCCAGTCGGACGCTCCACATGAACGCAGGCTGGCGGTGGGCATCGACCTGGGTACTACCAACTCGCTGGTCGCCGCGGTGCGCAGCGGCGTGGCCGGGACATTGCCTGATGAGCAGGGATGCTGTCTGTTGCCTTCGGTGGTGCGTTATACCTCGCAAGGAGTGATCGTTGGCGACGAGGCACGTGCTGCGGCGAGCAAGGATCCACACAACACCATTGCCTCGGTGAAGCGTCTGATCGGACGCGGCATAGAGGACGTCGAGACACTGGCCGACCGGTTGCCCTATGAGTTCGTCGATACCGACAGCGCGGTGCCGCGTCTCCGCACTGTGGCGGGCGATGTGACTCCCGTCGAGGTCTCGGCCGAGATCCTCAAGGTGCTGGCGAAGCGTGCCGAGGCCACCCTGGGTGGTCCACCGACTGGTGTTGTGATCACGGTTCCGGCCTATTTCGACGATGCTCAGCGCCAGGCGAGCAAGGATGCAGCGAAGCTGGCTGGACTGCATGTCTTTCGTCTGCTCAACGAGCCGACCGCCGCAGCCGTGGCCTACGGCCTGGATCGTGGCGCCGAAGGGGTGCACGCCATCTACGATCTGGGAGGTGGAACCTTCGATATCTCTATCCTGCGGCTCAACAAGGGCGTATTCGAGGTATTGGCCACCGGTGGTGATTCTGCTCTGGGTGGTGATGATTTCGATCGTGCCATCGCCGAGTGGGTACTCGGACAGGCCGGGATCGGGAGCGAGGCTTCGCCCTGCCATCTGCGCGAACTGATGGGCAGGGCGCGCGTGGCCAAGGAGGTCCTGTCCGAACAGGAATCGGCCGACATCGAGGTGACGTTGCCCGACGGTGCCCGTTGGGCGGGCCGGATCGATCGCGACACCTTCAATCAGCTGGTCGATCCGCTGATCCGCAGGACCATCACCGCCTGCCGCCGTGCCCTGCGTGATGCCGGGGTGCGTCCCGAGGACATCGAGGACGTCGTCATGGTCGGCGGTTCTACCCGCGCGTTGCGTGTGCGCGAGAAGGTGGGCGAGTTCTTCAGTACCGGACCGTTGGTAGATATCGATCCCGATAAGGTGGTCGCCATTGGGGCGGCACTGCAGGCTGATGTGCTGGCGGGCAACAGGCCCGGGGGCGAGATGCTGTTGCTGGACGTTATTCCGCTGTCGCTGGGTATCGAGACCATGGGTGGTCTGGTCGAGAAGATCGTTCCGCGTAACACCACTATCCCGGTGGCGCGTGCCCAGGAATTCACCACTTTCAAGGATGGTCAGATCGCGATGGCCATCCATGTCGTGCAGGGCGAGCGCGAGCTGGTGGCCGACAACCGTTCTCTGGCGCGCTTCGAGTTGCGTGGCATACCGCCAATGGTGGCTGGCGCGGCGCGTATCCGCGTCACCTTCTCGGTGGATGCCGATGGTCTGTTGCATGTCGAGGCGGAGGAGCTGAGCCAGGGCGTGAGGGCGAGTGTCGAGGTCAAGCCTTCCTACGGCCTGACCGACGAGGAGATCACCGGCATGCTCAAGACTTCCATCGAACATGCCGGTGAAGACATGGTTGCTCGCGTGCTGGCCGAGCAGCGGGTCGAGGCGGCGCGTGTGATCGAGGCCTTGCAGGCCGCACTGACTGCAGACGGCGATGAACTGCTCGACGACGAGGAGCGCCAAAGGATAGAGCAGGCGCTGGTGTCGTTGCAGGCAACCGTGGAGACGGCCACAGATGCCGATGAAATCAGACGGGCCACCGAGGAGCTGGAGAAGACCTGCGAGTTCTACGTCGAGAGGCGGATGAACAGCAATATCCGCAACGCCATGGCCGGCCACAAGGTCGGCGAGTTCGAATGAATCACGAGGCGGCCGACAGGAAAGCCACCATGCCGAAGATCATTTTTCTGCCACATGAGGAAATCTGCCCCGAGGGGGCGGTTATCGAGGTCGAGCCAGGCACTACCATCTGCGAGATGGCGCTGGCCAACGACATCGATATCGAGCACGCTTGCGAGATGTCCTGTGCCTGTACCACCTGCCATGTGATCGTGCGCGAAGGTTATGAATCGCTCAATGAGCTGAGCGAGGAAGAAGAAGACCTGCTGGACAAGGCCTGGGGACTGGAGCCCGAATCTCGTCTGTCCTGTCAGTCCGTGGTGGACAGCGAGGATCTGGTCGTCGAGATTCCCAAGTACACCATCAATTACGCCAAGGAAAACTGAGGAGCATAGCGCCATGGGCCTGAAATGGACCGATGTCTCGGACATAGTCGTCGATCTGGACGAGGCGCACCCCGATGTGGAACCTTCGAAGGTCAATTTCGTCGACCTGATGCACTGGGTGCTCGAACTGCCCGACTTCAGGGACACCAGGGAGCGCTGTGGCGAGAAGATCCTGGAGGCCATCCAGATGATGTGGATCGAAGAACGGGAAGATTGAATCGGCTCCTTTGGTTTCCTTGAGCACCCAACTGCCCCTTGAGGGGGTTCCATGCGACGACGACATCGCGCGCTGGATTGACGGACTGGCCGAGCGCCGGTCGCGAGACGAGATCGCCCGCCTGCGCGAGGCCGTCGCGGTGGCACGGCGGGTGCATGTCGGTCAGCAGTTCGTCGATGGAACCGACATGTTGTTGGGTCTGCTGCACACTGCGGATATCCTCGATCGGCTCAAGCTCGATACGTATACTCTGATCGCGGGTCTTCTCTCCGAGTGGCAGGGCGAGTCCGGTTACGAGCCCGCGGAGGTGCGTGAGCGCTTCGGCGAGTCGGTGCAGCACATGGTTGAGCAGGTGGGGCGCATCCGTGAACTGTCTGTTGCCAGTGCCCATCACGATCCTGAGAATGTCGAGAAACTGTGTCGTCTGCTGCTCGATCTGGCCGGCGATGTGCGTTCCCTGCTGGTGTTGCTGGCCAAGCGTCTGCGTCTGATGCGTGGACTCAAGCGGCTCGATCCCGAGCTGCAGCGTCTGATTGCCCTGGAGACGCGATGGGTGCATGCGCCGCTGGCCAACCGTCTGGGCGTGTGGCGGATCAAGTGGGAGCTTGAGGACCTCTGCCTGCGTTATCTGGAACCTGCCGAATACAAGGAACTGGCTGCGCGGCTGGAGGGCAAGCGCAGCGAGCGCGAGGCCTTCATCCGTGATGTGGTCGAACGCATCGAGCGCCTGTGCCATGAGCAGGACATCGATGCTGAGGTGATGGGGCGGCCCAAGCATATCTACAGCATCTGGAACAAGATGCGGCAGAAGCACCTCAATTTCGAGCAGGTGATGGATGTACGTGCGGTGCGTGTGTTGGTCGAAACGGTATCCCAGTGCTACGAGGTGTTGGGCATGGCGCATGGTGAATGGCGGCCCATTCCCGGCGAGTTCGACGACTATATCGCGCACCCCAAACCCAATGGCTATCAGTCCTTGCATACCGCGGTGGTGGGTGACGACGGTCGCCCGCTGGAAGTACAGGTGCGTACCCGGCAGATGCATGAACTGGCCGAGCGAGGTGTGGCCGCGCACTGGCGTTACAAGGAGAACGATCGTGCGGATTCCGAGCTGGAGCGGCGTATTGCCTGGATGCGCGCCTGGCTCGAGCGGCAGAACGGCAATGATGCCGGGGGGCTTCCCGAAGATGAGGAATACGAGGCACGGCGCATCTATGTACTTACCCCCAACGGCAAGGTCATCGAGCTGCCGCGTGGCGCTACTCCGGTGGATTTTTCCTATGCCATCCATACCGATGTTGGTCACCGATGCCGCGGTGCCAAGGTCAATGGCCGCATGGTGCCGCTCAATCGATCAATGGAGAGCGGTGACCGGGTGGAGATCATCACCGCGCGTGAGGGTGGGCCGAGTCGCGATTGGCTGGATCCGCGCAGTGGATACGTGGTCACCGTACGGGCGCGCTCACGTATCCGCCAGTGGTTCAAGCAGCAGGACCGCGAGCAGCACTTGAGCATGGGCCGGCAGGCACTGGAGCGCGAATTCCAGCGTCTGGGGCTTCCTCTGCCCGACCTGGAGAAGTTGGCACGGCGTTTTTACTTTCACAAGGCGGACGAGCTGCTGGCCGCGGTGGGGCGGGGTGATCTTTCGGTCATCCAGGCGGCCAACAGCCAGGTCGTGGACCGGCCGGAGGAAGTCTGTCTGGTGCCCGAAGAGGCGATCATCGAGCGTGCGCACGTGCAACGGCTTGCTGTGGGTGTGGCCTCGGGCACCGTGGTGGTGCAGGGCGTGGGCGACCTCATGGCCCATATGGCGGGCTGTTGCAAGCCGGTGCCTCCGGACCCGATCGTCGGCTACGTCACACGTGGACGTGGTATCACCATCCATCGGCAGGACTGTCGGGTGATACAGAAGATGGATGAGGAGAATCGTCGGCGATTGTTGCCGTCGGTCTGGTCCGAGGGGCAGCAGGGTTCGCAATTCATCGCCGATATTCATCTCTATGCCGGTGACCGCAAGGGCCTGTTGCGCGATATCACGTCGGTGTTTGCCAATGCCGACATCCGTGTGCTGGGAGTCAACAGCCAGTCCGATCGCCGCGAGGAGACGGCCAGTATGCGCGTCACCGTAGAGGTGGACGACATGGCGCAACTTGCCCGGGTGATGGGTCAGCTGGCGCAGATCCCCGATGTGCTCGAGGTGCACCGTCAGACCTGAGGCGTCGGCGGGGCGGGATCGTACCGGATGTCGGGCACGGCTTTCGCGAGGAGCGATTGCTGCCGGTGACAGCGTTCTGTGATCTGCAGCCGTATTCCTGAGCCGAATTGGCGGACTTTGCCTGGAACGACTATAATAACCGGTCGATTTCACAAGAAAAACAGTATTCGGCAATCGAGCGGGGAACGCCGTCTGCCAGCGGTTTTTCTGCATGAGCAGATGGGGTGGGGGAGTTCCCGGATTGTCTCGCAGACGTTTCGATATTTGATCCTCAACACGACTTTATGAATTATCGGGAAGTCCGTAATGGTAATCGAACGCACTTTGTCGATCATCGAACCTGACGCCGTGGCCAGGAAGACGTCTTCGGTGCATGCTTCGGATGCGCTGGAGACCGTCGCGGTCGAGATCGATTTCTTCTTCCCCGAACGGGTGTGCGAGCGTACGCACTGAACGTTCATGGGTGAGACTGAACGCACCAATCTTCTGGATCTGGATCGCCAGGAAATGGAAGCCCTGGTGGCGAACATGGGTTTCAAACCCTTTCATGGTCGCAATTTGTTGAAATGGATCCACAAGCATGGGGTTACCGATTTCGTGCAGATGACCGATCTGCCCAAGGTGTTGCGCGAGCGGCTGGTCGCGGAGACATGGATTGGCCTGCCCGAGATCGTCTTCGAGCAACCTTCACTGGATGGTACCACCAAGTGGGTGCTGGAGCTGGATGATGGTCAGCGTATCGAAACGGTCTGCATCCCGGACGGGGATCGCAGCACTATCTGTGTGTCTTCGCAAGTGGGCTGTGTGCTCGACTGTTCTTTTTGTTCTACCGCCCGCCAGGGCTTCAACCGCAACCTCACCACTGCCGAGATCATCGGTCAGGTGTGGTTGGCGACCCGCGAATTGGGACAGTCGCCGAGAAACGTGGTGTTGATGGGCATGGGTGAGCCGCTGGCCAATTTCGACAATGTGGTGCGGGCGATGCGGCTCATGACAGAGGATCTGGCCTACCTGATCGCCAGGGCGCGGGTAACGCTGAGCACCTCTGGCATCGTGCCGGCATTGCGCCAGCTGCGCGAGGTGAGCAACATCAGTCTGGCGGTCTCGCTGCACGCGCCCGACAATGCCCTGCGTGACGAGCTGGTGCCGATCAACCGCAAGTATCCCCTGGAAGAGTTGATCCCTGCCTGCCGTGACTACATTGCCGGCGAGAAACGGCGCAAGATCACCTGGGAATATGTCATGCTCGATGGAGTCAACGACAGCACTGCCCATGCAAAGGCACTGATCCGTCTGTTGCAGGGTATTCCGTCCAAGGTCAATCTCATTCCGTTCAATCCCTTTCCCGGTACGGACTATCGCACTTCGCCACCGGAGCGCATCAATGCCTTCCGCCAGTGCCTGATCCGTGCCGGCATCATCACCATCACCCGCAAGACCCGGGGGGATGATATCGACGCCGCCTGCGGCCAGCTGGTGGGCAAGGTACGCGACCGCAGTCGCCGGCAATTGCGCAGGAGCGGTACTGCGGCGGAAGGGCGCGCATGAGGGGGGCAGTGATTCGCGGAGCGACGGTTTTGGCTCTCGTGTTCCTGATGGCGGGATGCCAGATCCGGGGGATGCATCCGGATGCTGGATCCAGTGGGGACAATACAGGGGACCTGGGATCCTCGCTCAGGAGTCCCAGTCCTGCGGATGTCTACGTGGAGCTGGGTGGTGCTTACCTGGCCGAAGGCAAGATTGGCGAGGCCCTCGAGAATACGCGCAAGGCCATACTGGCGGACCCCAGGTGCGCTGGGGCCTATACCTTGTTGGGAGTGGTGCGTCAGCGTCTGGGTCAGATGGAACCTGCTGGAAAGGCCTTCAAGAAGGCTGTGGAGCTGGCACCGCACGATCCTTATGCGTTGAATGCACTGGGTTCATGGTTGTGTGCGCGGAAACGTTATGGCGAGGCCGATCCCTACTTTCGATGGGTGTTGAAGGATCCACTTTACCCGACGCCCTGGATTGCTTCGTACAACGCGGGATCCTGTGCGGAGAAAAGGGGTGATGTGGTACAGGCCGAGAAGGACTATCGTGCCGCCCTGAGCGCCAATCCGCGTTTTGCGCCAGCGTTGTTGTGCATGGCCTTCATCACCTTCGAACAGAAACGATTCCTGTCCTCACGCGCTTACCTGCAACGCTATGCCGAAGTGGCGCCCCATACTGCCGATTCGTTGTGGCTCGGTGTGCGTACCGAGAAACGGCTCGGAGACAGGGAACAGATGGCCGGTTATGCTACGAAGCTGCGGGTGCGTTTCCCCGATTCCGAACAGGCCCGTTTCCTGGAGACGTTACAATGAATGCTGTTACTGCAAAGCAAGAGAACGAGGGAGAGACCCGGCTGACGGTTCCAGGTATGGGCGAGCGTCTCAGATCGGCCCGCATGGCCTGCAATCTCGATATGGCTAAGCTGGCGGCACGTATCCACCTCACCGCCGATGTGGTCGATGCCCTCGAACACGACGACTACTCGGAAATGCCGGCGCGCGTCTTCGTGCGTGGCTATGTTCGCAACTACGCACGGGCGGTGAATCTGCCGGTCGGATCGGTGCTTGCCCAGTTCAATCGCCAGTGGCCAGAAGAGGATTACCAGGGCCTTCTCGACAAGAGCCCGCGACTGGAGGCTGATCCGCATCTTCGTCGGCGTTGGCCCGGAGTGGTCATCTGGCTGGTGGTTGTGGGACTGATGCTTATGTGGTGGCAGGGCTATCTGGACCGTTATTTCACCCGTTGGCAGGAAGGGCCCGAGACGACGCCAGTGGCTGCGTCTTCCGGACAATCGTCGGACAGGGTCGCAGATGCCCCGGTGGCAGAGACGGTCGAGGCTGAGTCGCCTGCGTTCGCTGCTTCTCCGCCGGCAGCGGAAACGGTGTCGGAGACAAAGCCAGAGTCAGAGCCAGAGCCGACGGGTGTGTCGTCGGAGGTGGTGGTGCGTTTCCTCGGTGACAGTTGGGTGGATATTCGTGACAGCCGCCGTGAGTACAAGCTCATCGGTATCATGAAGCGTGGTACCGAGCGTCGTCTTGGAGGCACACCACCCTATACCGTGGTGCTGGGCAATGCCCGCGCCGTGGAGTTGCGAGTGGATGGCGAGCCTTACGACCTGGCGCGACATATCCAGCGCAACGTGGCGCGTTTCACCCTCGAACCCTGAGCTCCCTTTGTAGTTGCCTGTGTTCGCCGCAGAGGACCTATCGACGACATGGAAAAGAACATCCAGGCAATCCGGGGCATGCACGATGTGCTGCCCAGCCAGACGCGACACTGGCAATATCTCGAAGCGTGCGTGCGTGAGGTCCTGGGCCGTTACGGTTACCAGGAGGTCCGGATGCCCATCGTGGAATTCACCGAGCTGTTCAAGCGTTCCATTGGCGAGGTTACCGATATCGTCGAGAAGGAGATGTACACCTTCGAGGATCGCAATGGCGACAGACTGACCCTGCGTCCGGAGGGCACGGCCGGTTGTGTGCGCGCCGTGCTGGAACATGGCCTGCTGCACAATCAGACGCAACGGCTTTGGTATCAGGGCCCCATGTTTCGTCATGAGCGTCCGCAGAAAGGGCGTTATCGGCAGTTTCAGCAGATCGGTGTGGAGACTTTTGGCATGGCCGGCCCCGACATCGATGCCGAGCTGATTTTCATCACCGCGCGATTGTGGAAGGCACTCGGTATCGATGGTCTGGAGTTGCAACTCAATTCGTTGGGCACCGCTGAGGAACGGGCCGCCTACCGCCAGGAACTGGTGGCCTATTTCGGGTGTCACCACGATGCACTCGATGAGGATAGCCGCCGGCGTCTGCACAGCAATCCCCTGCGCATCCTCGATACCAAGAACCCCGATATGGCAGAACTGGTTGCCGGGGCACCGGTGCTGGCCGATCTTCTTGGCGAGGGTTCGCGGCGGCATTTCGAGCAGTTGCAGACGCTGCTGAAGGCGGCCGGTGTGAGGTTCGTGTTCAACCCTCGCCTGGTGCGCGGCCTGGATTACTATTCGCTGACCGTATTCGAATGGGTGACCGACCGGCTCGGTGCCCAGGGTACGGTCTGCGCTGGGGGACGTTACGATAGTCTGGTCGCTCAGCTCGGAGGCCGTTCCACGCCCGCAGTCGGTTTCGCCATGGGAGTGGAACGTCTGATCGCGCTGCTCGAGGCAGACGGCCGTTTGCCCGAGACAGCGCGTGCCGACATCTATCTGGTGCAAAGGGGTGAGGCGGCACGGCGCGAGGCGCTGGTGCTCGCCGAGCGCGTGCGCGACGCCTTGCCTCAGTTGCGCGTGTTGGCGCATTGTGGCAACGGCGCCTTCAAGGCACAGTTCAAGCGTGCCGACCACAGCGGCGCACGCATTGCCCTGGTGCTCGGTGAGGACGAATTGGCGCGTGGTGAGATCGGTATCAAGCACCTGCGCAACAAACTGCCGCAGGAAGCGGTAGCTGTGGATTGCCTGGTCGGGCGCTTGGCCGAGATTTTCGACAAGTCATGACATCGAGGAGCGGCACATGAGTGCGTATCTGGAGGAAGAAGAGCAGATCGAAGCCATCAGGAACTGGTGGAAGGAGAACGGGCGTTCGGTCATCGCCGGAGCGGTGCTGGGTTTGGCGGCCATCTTCGGCTGGCAGGGTTGGCAGGGCTGGCAACGGGGGCAGGCCGAGGCGGCCTCGATACTCTATGAGCAGATGCTTGGCGATGACATGGACACGGCGCAGAGTGCCGGTAAGCATCTGCTCGGTGAGTTTCCCGAGTCGGTCTATGCCAGCCTCGCTGCGATGAAACTTGCCCAGATTGCCTACGAGAGAGGCGAGAAGGGTACCGCGGTAGAGAATCTGCAATGGGTCGCCGCGCATGCTCCCGATTCGGTGATCGGTGACCTGGCCCGGGTTCGGCAGGCTCGAGTACTGCTCGATATCGGCAAACAGGAGCGCGCGGCACGCGTGCTCTCCGAGATAAAAAAGGACTTCATGCCGGCGGTTGTAGCCGAGCTGCGCGGTGACATTGCTCGGGCGAAGGGTGACACCGCCGCGGCGCGCGAGGCCTACGAGGTGGCCATGCGGGCCGGTGCCACCAATGAACTGGTACGCATGAAATATCAGGCTCTGGGCAAGGGGGGGGAGGCGTCGTGACCTTGACTCATGTAATGCGCCGGGCCTTGCTGCTGGGTGCCTGGGTGCTCCTGGGGGGCTGTTCTTCGATCGGCGACTGGCTGGCGCCTGCCGAGATCGATCCGCCTGCTGCGTTGCAGGACATCACCGAAAAGGTGCGGCTCGAGGCGCGCTGGCAGACTGATATCGGAGGCGGAGCCGGTGATCTTCGTCTGCATCTGGTGCCGCATTATGTGAACGGGCGGCTCTATGTGGCCGACGCCGACGGGCGGGTGATGGCTCTGGATGCCGATACCGGGCGCACGCTCTGGTCGGTAGACCTGGAGGCACCCTTGTCCGGTGGGCCGGGTGCCGCCGAGGGGCTGGTGGTGGTCGGCACCCTGGATGCGGAGGTCATTGCCCTGTCGGCTGACGACGGCAGTCTGAAATGGCGGACGAGCGTCAGCAGCGAAGAGCTGTCCACGCCGGTCGTGGCCCTGGGCCGGGTGGTGGTACACACCATCGATGGCAAGGTACAGGGGCTGGATGCGGACACCGGCGAGGAACGCTGGCGCTACGAGCGCGAGATCCCGGTGCTGACCCTGCGTGGTACGGCTGACCCGGTGGCCAGTGGCGACCACGTGCTTTGCGGTATGGCCGGTGGCAAGCTGGTGAATCTGGATATTCGTACCGGTGATGTGCGCTGGGAGGCGACGGTCGCCGTGCCGCGTGGCCGTTCCGAGCTCGAACGCCTGGCGGACATCGATGGCAACCCGCTGGTGATCGACGGCCTGATCTACGTGGTGACCTACCAGGGTGAGGTGGCGGCCGTCGAGGAGTCTTCTGGCAGCGTACTCTGGCGGCGCAAGTTTTCTTCCTACAGTGGAATGGCAGCCGGGCGTTACGACGTCTATGCCAGTGATGCCAATGGATTTGTCTGGGCGCTGGATGCCGACAGTGGCGCGGCGCGGTGGCGTCAGGAGGTGTTGAAGAACCGCCAGTTGTCCGATGTGGCCGCACTGGGTGATGTGGTCATCGTCGGCGATTTCGATGGCTATTTGCACCTGTTGTCCGCCGAGGACGGTGCGCTGGTGGGGCGTGGTCGCGTCGGCAGTGATCCCATCACGCACGGTGTGCTGGTGGCCGATGGTAGACTCTTCGTGATGGGTGACGGTGGTGAGCTGGCCGCCCTGCAACTGGTGCCGGTGCGCTGATCCATGCTGCCTGTCATCGCCCTGGTGGGGCGGCCCAACGTCGGAAAGTCTACCCTGTTCAATCGGCTCACTCGTAGCCGCGATGCCCTGGTGGCCGATCAGCCAGGACTGACCCGTGACCGCCAGTACGGTGTCGGCAGGCTGGGGGATTTTCCCTACCTGGTGGTCGACACCGGTGGTATCAGCGGTGATCGTAATGGAATCGATGGGCTCATGGAGCAGCAGGTGCAGGCGGCCATCGGTGAGGCCGATCACCTGATCCTACTGGTCGATGCGCGCGACGGCCTCACCGTGGGGGATGAAATCATTGTCGAGCGCCTGCGTCGCATCGGCAAGCCGGTGACGCTCGTCGTGAACAAGATCGATGGCCTGGATCAGGATACGGTGGCCAACGAGTTTCATGTCCTGGGGTTGGGTGAATCATACCCTGTTGCTGCGGCGCACGGTCGTGGTGTGCGTTCGCTGATCAATGGCGTCTTGCGTACCCTGCCGGAAGTCGGGGAAGACGCGGCGGACGACGAACTCCTGCCGGGGCAGTGTGCCGGTGTGCAGATCGCCGTGGTGGGCCGGCCAAACGTCGGCAAGTCCACGCTGATCAACCGCCTGCTCGGCGAGGAGCGGGTTGTCACCTTCGACCGGCCGGGTACTACGCGCGACGCCATCTTCATCCCCTTCGAGCATGACGGCCGACCCTGCACTTTGATCGATACCGCTGGCGTGCGGCGTCGTGCACGCATTGGCGAGGCTATCGAGAAGTTCAGTGTCATCAAGACGCTGCAGGCCATTGAGCAGGCCAATGTGGTGCTGCTGGTGCTCGATGCCCACCAGGGCATTGCCGAACAGGACGCCACGATCGCCGGTCATGTGCTCGATTCCGGGTGTGCCCTGGTGGTGGTGATCAACAAGTGGGACGGCCTCGATCCGGATCAGCGCGAGCACATCAAGGTCGAGATGCAGCGTCGGCTGCCGTTTCTCGGTTTTGCCGACTGGCGCTTCGTCTCGGCACTGCACGGCAGCGGTGTGGGGGACCTGATCGAGGCGGTCGATACCGCTTACCGTGCGGCGACCCGCGACCTTTCGACCCCGGAGTTGACCCGGATCCTGGAAAAGGCCGTGAGCGAACACCAGCCGCCGATGGTACGCGGTCGGCGCATCAAGCTGCGTTATGCCCACCAGGGCGGCAGGAACCCGCCTGTCATTGTGGTGCATGGCAATCAGGTCGACAAGGTACCGGCAGCCTACCGGCGTTACCTGGTCAACCGCTTCCGCGAGGCCTTCGACCTGCATGGCACGCCATTGCGCATCGAGTTCAAGGCCGGAAAGAATCCCTATGAAGGCAAGCGCAACAAGCTCACGGTGCGTCAGGTGAGCAAGCGTCGACGCTTGATGAAACATGTCAAGCATCGTTGATTGCGTGGTTGCAGGGCTTTCAGCTCGGCATACTCATTCTCATTCCTCTTGTGTTCGTTCCGTGACCCGCGCGTGCAGGCGTCCGCGGGCGAGACGGATCTCCAGAGCTTCTCCTTTGGCAACCTGATGGGCCTCGGTGAGCAGGTGACCGTCGCTGGTACGCAGCACGATGCTGTAACCACGTTCCAGAGTGGCCAGCGGGCTGATGGCCTGTAACTGGCGTGAGAGGGCGGCCAGACGCTGGCTGTGGGTGTCGAGGTCATGTTGCATGCTGGTTTGCAGGCGGTACTGCAGGGGAATCAGGCGTTCGCGCAGCCGGGACAGGATGTGTTTCGGATTCAGGAGGTGCAGGTGGCGGGCACGTTGTTGCAGGCATTTGTTCTGCCATTGCAGATGACGTTGCATGGCACCCTGCAGGCGCCATTGCAGTTCGTCCAGGCGTTGTTGCTGCTGTTGCAGGCGCGTTCCCGGGTGATTGCGTGACAGGCGCTCTTCGAGGAGACGCAGCCGTTTTTTTGTTTCACGCAGGTTGCGGTGCGTCGCCTGCTTCAGGCGTTGCTCCAGGCGTTTGCATTGCGTGCGCAGAATCTGGCTGTCGGGTGTCACCAGTTCAGCTGCCGCGGAAGGTGTGGGTGCACGCCGGTCGGCCACGAAATCGGTGATGGTGAAATCGGTTTCGTGACCTACGGCGGAGACGATGGGGATTCCGGCTGTCGCGATGTCCCGTGCCAGTCTCTCGTCGTTGAAGGCGGCCAGATCTTCCTCGGCACCGCCTCCACGTGCGAGGATCAGTACATCCACCTCGGCATGGGTCAGCGCAATAGCCAGTGCCTGGAGCAGCTCCGCCACTGCATCGGCACCCTGTACCGCACTGGGGTAGATGATCACCTCGGCTGCCGGATAACGCTGCCTCAATACGTGCAGGATGTCTCGCAAAGCTGCCCCCGAGGGCGAAGTGATCACGCCGATGCGCTGCGGACAGGCGGGTAACGGGCGCTTGCGTGCGGTATCGAACAGGCCTTCGGCCTCGAGTCTTGTCTTCAACGCCTCGAAGGCTGCACGCAGGGACCCGATGCCTGCGGGTTCCATGTGCTCGATGACGAGCTGGCAGTCTCCGCGTGGCTCGTACAGGGTGACGCGGGCGCGTGCCAGTACCTGTTCACCGTCACGTGGTACGAAACGCAACAGGTTGCGGCGATTGCGGAACAAGGCGCAACGGATCTGTGCCTGGCTGTCCTTGAGGCTGAAATACAGGTGTCCCGAGCGCGGGGTGCTGAGATTGGAGATCTCGCCCTGTACCCAGATCGACGGAAAGCTGCCTTCGAGCACCTGTCGCAGCTCGCTGTTGACGCGGCCGATGGTATAGATGTCGCGTCGGAAGAGATCGGGACCAAGCATAGTCCGATTATCGCAGAAAGACAGGGCCGGAGCGGCTCCGGACAGTGTCATTCAGTACGGATTGGGAGGGATTTCCGGTGTTGGCATTGCCCTGGTGCCGGCCCGTAACTCAGACAAAGACGCAGGAACAGTAGAAAGACTTCCCCGAGGATGCCTTTTTGCGCATGCCACGAGGGCAAGAGCGAATTACCCTGCGGAGTGGGGAATTGGCTGTTTTTCGCAGGATATGGGTGGCGGTTCAATCTTCTTCGATGCCGCCGAATGCCTGGATCAACGCGGGGATGAACTGTGACAGTTCGCCGGACATCAGGGCGAAATCCGCGTCGAAGCAGGCTGCATTGTCGTCGGCAGCAATGTCGGCTGCATCGTCCAAAACGAGATCGGTGAAGCGCAGGCGTCGGATGGTCAGATCGTCACCGATCACACAACGCACTCGCTCTGTCCATTCCACGGCCAGGCGGGTGACCTGCATGCCGGCATCGAGATGTGTATGCACGTCTTCGCCCGCAAGGTCCAGCCTGCGCACGCGGATCACCGCCCCGTTTTCCACTGGCTCGCGCAGTTCGCACTCGTCTCCCGGTATGAACTGTTGGGGCAGTCCACCTTCCAGCCAGCGGGTCATCGACAGGGGCGGGGAGTGGTTGACCGTCAGCGGGCGCACCTTCAGTGAACCAAGACTTTCACGCAACAGATTCAGAAAGGCCTCGGCACGCTTCGTCGTGGCAGTGTCGATGACGACCCAGCCAGCCGCGGGGTCGATGTAACCAAAGGTGAGTTGCGAACGGGTGAAGGCACGCGGGAGCAGATCGGTCACGAGTTCATCACGCAGTCTGGCGCGCTCCTTGCGTCCCACCGGGCGTGCTTCGGCGGTTTCGATCCGTTCCACCTTTTCGTCGAGCGCCTCGCGGACCACGGCCGCCGGCAGGATGCGCTCCTCATGCCGAAGACACAGCATCAGCCGCCCGTTGGTCGTATGCACCAGTTGCTCGCCATGTTTTCCGAGGGGGGGTGTCCAGCCCTCACGATAGGTATCCAGTCCACCGCAGGGCAGGAAGCCTTGCGCCTGCAGCTGTTCGTTAAGGCGGACAGGGTCGGATTCGAGTTCACCGCCGAGGCGGTAGAGCGAAAGGTTGCGGAACCACATGGTACTGCGTCCAGGATGAAGTGGGGGAGCGGATTATGGAGGCCTCCATCACCTGTTGGCAACCGGACCCGAGCGGCGTCCGTATCGGATGTGGCAAGATTCATCATACCGACACGCATTGGTTTGGCTCGTGTTGTACCGGCATGTGCTCGACATGCGGCTGCAGGAGATCGTGCTGCGCAGTACCGCTGACCGGGATGTGGTGTGCCTTGAACAGGCCGTGCAGCAAATCCAGTACCGTGTCTGCGAGACCATCGAAGCGGATGAAGCCGTTTTGACAGGAACACTGTCACAAGGCACGAACAGGCATGGGTCGGATGCCTCCTCGCCTGGATGCCGTGAGCGCCAGGCAGACCAGGCTTTGGTGCGTTCCCGCTGGTTCATGCATGTGAGGACTGCTCTCGCTCGAGGAGCGGCAACGTATTCGTTTCGTCATGACGTGTGAACCCGAGATGGGGTTTTCTTACCGGTGTGATGTCAGAGCCATGCTGATTTTTGGTGCACGGACTGACAGAAGAAGCGGAGACCCTGTTGATTGGTCTTGGCGGATCAATAACCAGCAGGAGACATACACAGCCATGAACGAGAGTAACGTTGTCAAGCTGAAAACTCTCGCCGGAGAGGCCCTGGGTGAACTACTGGAGGAGGGTACCGGTCCGATGCGGCGGTCCGTTGCCGGATCAGCCGCAAGATGGAGCACGGGGAGGCTGGTGTGGGCATTGGTATCTGGGTGTGGGCCATTGCCATGCTTTATTTCCTTGGCGCCGGGGCGATCGGCAACTGCGGGTCGGCTTCCTGCTCGGTTTGGTTGCGCATGTGATTCGCGGTCTGCATGAAGGCCTGCTCCAGGCGTGAGCGCAGGATCTCGTCGATGTCCATATCGGCCAGGGCCTTGCGCATACACAGCATCCACTGATCGCGTTCCTTTACGCCGATGGAGAAGGGGAGGTGCCGTCGGCGCAGCATGGGGTGACCGTATTTCTGCACATACAGATCGGGGCCGCCCAGCCAGCCACTCAGAAACAGGAACAGTTTTTCGCGGGAGGCACGCAGGCTTTTTGCGTGCAGGGTGCGGACCGTGCTCGTCTCCGGTAGATTGTCCATGTAGTCGTAGAAGCGATCGACCAGTTCGCGCACACCTTGCTCGCCACCGAGCAATTCATAGGGCACCGGAAGTTGTGTCATCCCGAAGTTTCCTCATGCATTCGATTTGCCACGCGGTCGGCGCCCATTGCCAGAATTCTTCCAGGGAAAGATCGCCGTCGGGCATTGGCTGTCCCAGCCAACGCCAGGCCGCGAGCAGGGAGGTCAGCGGGTGCTGTTCATCGACCGGCAGGGCGGCTTCGCGTTTGCTGAGCTTGTGGCCGTTGCGATCCCGTACCAGCGGGACGTGCAGATAGACCGGAGTGGCCATGCCCAGCAGCCGTTGCAGACGAATCTGGCGAGGGGTGGATGTCAGCAGGTCGGCACCGCGTACCACGTGGGTGATTCCGGCCATGGCATCGTCCACCACCACGGCCAGCTGATAGGCGAAGTATCCATCGGCGCGACGGACCACGAAATCACCGATGGTGCTGGCCAGGCGCTGTATCTGAGGGCCAAATACCCGGTCGATAAAGCCGAGCGGCTTGTCGTCGGTGCGCAGGCGGGCGGCATGTTCAGGGACATCGGCAAGTTCCAGGTTCCGGCAGGTACCGGCATAGATTGGCCCCTCGACACCTTCTCTGCGTGTCTGCTCACGTACCGTCTTGCGGCTGCAACGGCAGAAGTACACCTTATCCTGCATCTGCAGTTCGTTCAGTGCTCGAGCATAGGCTGCGGTGGTTCGGTTCTGGTAACGCAATGCTCCATCCCAGTGCATGCCGAAGGCCTCGAGGTTGCGCAGGATGTCGTCTTCCAGACCGGGTCGGCAGCGAGTCTGGTCGAGATCGTCGATGCGCACTTGCCATTCGCCGCCGTGAGCCAAGGCGTCGACCCGGCTGGCCAGGGAAGTGACGAGAGAGCCGAAATGCAGCCGTCCGGTGGGAGATGGGGCGAAACGTCCGCGATAGCGGGGCATGGCCGGGCGATTCACCGTGACGGTTCAGCTGAAATGTCTTTCCTTCTGCTCCTGGGCCGTCTTGCAGTCGATGCACAGGTCGGCGGTGGGGCGGGCCTCCAGTCGCCGCAGGCCGATCTCGACGCCGCATTCCTTGCAATAGCCGTACTCGTGCTCGTCGATCTGTCGCAGGGCCTGGTTGATCTTGTTGATGAGCTTGCGCTCGCGGTCCCGGGTGCGCAGTTCCAGGCCGATGTCGGACTCCCGGGTGGCGCGGTCGTTGGGGTCGGCGTGTTGGCTGGCCTCGGTCTTCATGTGATCGACCGTGCGATCTACTTCTTCCATCAGCATGCGGCGCCAGTGTTCGAGCATGGTGCGAAAATGGGTTTCCTGTCCTGTGCTCATGTAGGGCTCATCCGTACCGGGACGATAGGGCTCGAAACCTTCGTAGTGGGCCAAGTCGGCGGAATTTACCGGCATCTTCTACCACTCTCGCATGTTCAAATGCTCTACGTTACCATGAAAGCCGGAAGCATGGCCAATGGTCGAGCCGCCGGTCCGTGTCAGGAACCCATGGCCTGTCTGGCCTGCATCGGGAACATTGACTCCAGCGAGATGGCGGCTGGGCTGCAGGGGAGGGTGGGCAGATCTTCCGACGTCAATCGAGTGTTACGGGGAGGAGTGCCTTGATGATTTGATCGACAATCGACTGAACACCGAGTGTGCCTCCAGGCTGATGGGCATGAGGCGCCACAGGAACGGTTCTACCCACAAGGGAATGCCAGGAGCTGGGGTTTCTGGCAAGGCCGGGTGGTCGTGTCGATATGCAGCCGGGACGGGTTCCTGAGAATATCGTTGCCTTGGCAAGGCGCGCATCGTAAAAGGGCCGGGACCAGTGGTGCCCGGGATGTCGGCTTGCATTGTGTTTCTGCTTTCTCTAGAATCGCGCGCTCCGAGCCGGCACATGCCGGCTTCTCCTTGCCTCACCGCCGATGGCGGGAGGCTGTCAAACCGTGAGGAGCTACAATGCGTCATTACGAAATCGTGTTCCTGGTTCATCCGGACCAGAGCGAGCAGGTTCCCGCTATGGTGGACCGCTACAAATCCCTCATGGCGGGTGACAATGGCAAGATCCACCGTCTCGAGGACTGGGGTCGCCGTCAGCTGGCCTATCCCATCAACAAGCTGCACAAGGCGCACTATGTGCTGATGAATATTGAGTGCAGCAAGGACGCGCTGGCCGAGCTGGAAAGCGCTTTCCGTTTCAACGATGCCGTACTGCGTCATCTGACGATCCGCCGCGAAGAGGCCATCACCGAGCCGTCGCCGCTGGCGCGTGAGGATGACAAGAATGAAGCCCCCGAAGCTGCTGCTTCCTGATCCGAACAACCTGAGGAATCGTTGAAATGTCGCGTTTTTATCGTCGCCGTAAATACTGCCGTTTTACTGCTGAAGGCATCAAGGAGATCGACTACAAGGATCTCAACCTGCTCAAGCAGAATATCAGCGAGACAGGCAAGCTCGTGCCGAGCCGTATTACCGGGACCAGCGCCAGGTACCAGCGTCAGTTGGCTACTGCGGTCAAGCGTGCGCGCTTCCTGGCGTTGCTGCCGTACACCGACAGCCACTGAATGGCCGGTGTCGGGTGCCGTGAGAGGCGTCCGTCCCCGTAGTGGGGGAACCCTGTGAAAGGGCTGCTCGTCGCTGCGATGCAGGGCAGGGCTCAGGCCGGCATCGCTGTGGTGGTTACGGCGCTGCTGGCATTGTTGTTCAGTCCCTTGTCGATCCTGAGCAACGGTCTGGTGATGCTGGCCACCTTGCGGAACGGGCCGCGCGAGGGGCTGCTGGTGGTTGGGATTTCGGTTCTGGCCATGGTCTTGCTGGGTGGTCTGTTGTTTTTCCAGCCATTGGTGCTGGGCGTGTTGGGGCTGATGTTGTGGTTGCCGTCCTGGGGGCTGGCGCTGGTGCTGGGGCGCAGCGGTTCGTTGATGCGCGCGCTTGAGGCTGCAGTACTCGCCGGTATGGCCTTGGTGCTGATGCAGTACCTGTTGCTGAGTGACCCGGCGGCCTTCTGGGGCGGTTTGTTGCAGGACTATATGGTCGTCCGCTCGGACAGCTCGGTGGTCTCCGAGGATCAGCAGCGGGCGCTGCTGGATGCCACGCTTGGCTGGATGCCGGGTGGCATCGGCGGGGTCTGGGCGTTGTCGGCGGCTCTGGCGCTGACGTTCGGGCGCTGGGGGCAGGCACTTCTGGCCGGGTGTGCGGGTGCCTTCGGCAGCGAGTTCCGCGCGTTGCGGGTCGCGCGGCCTTGGTTGTGGGGCGTACCTGTTCTGCTGTTGGCGGGGCTGGCGGGAGACCAGCCCAATCTGGCCGGGCAGTTGCAGGTGGTGGTCCTGACGCTGTTCCTGTTGCAGGGGATAGCCGCGGTCCACGGGCTGGTCGCACTGGCAGGTGGCAGACGGAGCTGGTTGTTCGGCTTGTACTTTTTGTTGATCGTCGGTCTGCCGCACAGCCTCATGGCGATTTCTGTTGCCGGATACGCCGATGGTTGGTTGGATTTCAGGGCCAGGGTGCGTGGTGACACCGGTGGCTCGTCGGGCCCCGGCAAGGGGCAGTAGCATCGCTCGTACCCGGGCGAAACGAGTAAGGGGTTTGAAACGATGGAAGTCATTCTGCTGGAAAAAGTCGAGAATCTGGGCGCTTTGGGCGACAAGGTGACCGTCAAGTCGGGTTATGCCCGTAACTTTCTGATTCCCAAGGGGCGGGCAGTGTTTGCCAGCCCTGAGAACATCAGGATGTTCGAAGAGCGTTGGGCCGAGCTCGAGAAACAGGAGGCCGAGAAGCTGGCCGCTGTCGAGGTACGCAAGGTGCAGATCCAGGCGCTGGAAGATGGCGTGACCGTTGCGCACAAGGCCGGCGAGGAAGGCAAACTGTTCGGTTCGGTGGGGATCGGCGACATCGTGATGGCCTGTCGGAATGCCGGTGTCGAGATTGCCCGCTCCGAGGTACGCATGCCCGAGGGCGTCTTCCGTGCTACTGGTGAGTACACCGTGGTGCTGCATCTACATACCGGTGTGGATGTGGAGCTGAAGGTCAACGTGGTTGCTGAGGAGTGATACCGGGCGACATCGGTGACTCCTGCTGACACCCCGGTCGCGCAAGCTGCCGGGGTGTCTGTGTTTCGGCCCCGTTCTTTTGTGAAGCCAATGTGATTCAATAGACCCATGTCCATGGATTCCGACCAGTTTCCACCGTCGTTCGAGGCGGTGTCGCAGGCCAGCCTGCCAGCCGACGCAGCCATGGGGGCCCTGCGCCTGCCACCGCATTCCATTCAGGCCGAACAGGCAGTACTCGGCGGCCTGATGCTCGATGACGAGGCCTGGGAGCGGGTCGCCGACCAGATCGTTGCCG
Organism: Gammaproteobacteria bacterium; assembly: GCA_024510845.1. Taxonomy (GTDB): domain Bacteria; phylum Pseudomonadota; class Gammaproteobacteria; order Chromatiales; family Chromatiaceae; genus MONJU. The sequence goes on along the minus strand of JANEMA010000010.1, from coordinate 19,223 downwards.
AGGATTTCTATCGCCGCGAACACCAAGCGGTTTTCCGCGCCGTGGCGGCGCTGGGCGAGGCCGGTCAGCCGCTGGATGTAGTCACCCTGGCCGAAGAACTGGAACGGCGTGGGGAACTCGATGATGTGGGTGGCCTGCCGTATCTCGGCATGCTGGCCAACGATACACCGACAGCCTCCAACGTGGGTGCCTATGCGCGTCTGGTCCGCGAGCAGTCGGTGATGCGCCAGCTGATCCGGGCCAGCAACCGCATTGCTGAGAGTTGCTATCGGCCGGAAGGGCGCAAGGTCGAGCAGTTGCTCGATGAGGCCGAGAACTTGGTGTTCCAGATCGCCGAACAGCAGGCCAAGGGACGCTCGGGATTCCGGCCCATAAGTGAGCTGCTTACCGACACGGTCGATCGTATCGAAGAGTTGTTCTCCAGCGGCACGGCGATGACCGGGGTGCCCACCGGTTTCAATGATTTCGATGGCAAGACATCGGGCCTCCAGAAATCCGATCTCATCATCGTTGCCGGTCGTCCCTCGATGGGCAAGACCACCTTCGCCATGAACATTGCCGAGAATGTGGCAATCAGCGCAGGCTTGCCGGTGGCCATTTTTTCTATGGAGATGCCGGACGAAGCCCTGACCATGCGCATGATTTCCTCGTTGGGCCGGATCAACCAGCAGGCAGTGCGTACCGGCAAGCTAGAAGATGATGACTGGCCGCGTGTGACCTCGGCGGTCAGCCTGTTGCAGCAGGCCAAACTGTTCGTCGACGACACACCGGCGCTCAGCCCCACCGAAGTGCGTGCACGTTGCCGTCGGTTGATGAAGGAGCACGGCCAGCTTGGCCTGGTGGTGATCGACTATCTGCAATTGATGCAGGCGCCCGACGCCGGGGAGAATCGTGTCAGCGAGATCTCCGCCATCTCGCGCGGACTCAAAACCCTGGCCAAGGAACTGTGCGTGCCGGTGATCGCCCTCTCGCAGCTCAACCGCTCACTCGAGCAGCGGCCCAACAAGCGCCCGGTGATGTCCGATCTGCGCGAGTCCGGTGCCATCGAGCAGGACGCCGACCTGATCGTCTTCATCTACCGTGATGAGGTATACAACGAGGACTCGCCGAACAAGGGCAAGGCCGAGATCATCATCGGCAAGCAGCGTAACGGTCCCATTGGCACCGTGATGCTCACCTTCCAGGGGCAATACACGCGTTTCGACAATTATGCCTATGACGCCTATGCCGATCTCGATCACTGAGGTGGATGGTGGTGCCTGTGCGTGCATCGACCTGGCTGCGCTAAGGCACAATCTGGGTGTGGTGCACGAGCGTGCTCCGGGACGGCGGGTGATGGCGGTGATCAAGTCGCAGGCCTATGGGCATGGCATGTTGCCAGTGGCGCAGGCATTGCAGGAGCGGGTGGACGCCTTCGCTCTGGCTCGCATCGACGAGGCGGTCTCATTGCGCAAGGCTGGTATCGATGTTCCTCTGGTGGTGCTCGAGGGGCCGCTGACGGCAGATGATCTCGGACTGGCGCGGCGGTACGCACTGACACTGGTGATACATGATCTGCATCAGCTCGCTTTGCTGCAGGGTGACATGAGCAGTGGTGCACTCGATTGCTGGATCAAATTCGATACCGGTATGCATCGCCTGGGATTCGATCCGGCACAGGCCGGTTGGCTGCTCGGGCAATTCCGCGCTCTGCCATGGCTGCGCCTGGCAGGACTGATGACCCACTTGGCGAATGCAGATGATATTGCCGATGCTACCACCGAAACCCAGCTGTCGCGCATGCGTCTGGTGCTGCCCGGATGCGGTCTGGCGCGCTCGATCGCCAACTCGGCAGGCATACTCGCCTGGCCCGACAGCCATGCCGACTGGGTGCGCCCCGGCCTGATGCTCTATGGTGCCTCGCCGCTGATCGGCCGCGATGCGGATGCACTCGATCTGCGTTCGGTAATGACGCTGAGCGTGCCCTTGCTGGCGGTACACCGCGTGTCGTGTGGTGAGCCGGTCGGCTATGGCGGTACTTGGCGTGCGCCCGAGGATCTGTCACTGGGTGTGGTCGGCATCGGTTATGGTGACGGCTATCCCCGGCACATCAGGCGGGTGGCGAAGGTCCTGTTGCGCGGTCACCGGTTACCTGTGGTCGGTCGGGTATCCATGGATATGCTGACGGTCGATCTGCGCGGCCTGCCCGAGGCGCGGGTGGGAGACCGGGTAACGCTCTGGGGTGATGGCTTGCCGGTTGATGAGGTGGCACGCTGGGCGGATACCATTCCCTACACCCTGTTCTGCGGTGTCACCGCCCGGGTGACGCGCGACTACGGAGGCTGAGATGGCCAAAGCGCCCAAGGTCCGCTATCTGTGCAGCGAGTGCGGTGTCAGCCATCCCAAGTGGGTGGGGCAGTGTACCGACTGTGGAGCCTGGAACACTCTCCAGGAAGAGGCTGCCCCGGACACTGGGGCGGGACGCTTTGCCGGTTACGCCGGGGATGCGCTAACCCGGTCGGTGCGCTGCTTGTCCGAAGTTGCGCCACAGCAGACACAGCGCATCGCCACCGGTCTGGGTGAGCTCGACCGGGTGCTCGGTGGAGGATTGGTTCCCGGCTCTGTGACCCTGATCGGTGGTGATCCGGGCATCGGCAAGTCCACCCTGCTGATACAGGCGATGGCACTGCTCGCCGAGCAGATGCCGGTGTTGTACGTCAGTGGTGAGGAATCGGCCGAGCAGATCAGTCTGCGGGCGCAACGTCTTGGCCTGCCTGGCGAGAAAATTCAGTTGCTTACCGAGACCCAGGTCGAACGCATCATCGATCTGGCCAGGTGCCACGGGCCGCGTGCGTTGGTGCTCGATTCCATCCAGACCTTTCATGCCGGGGATTTGCAGTCGGCGCCAGGCTCGGTGACGCAGGTGCGCGAGTCGGCGGCGCGCTTGGTACGCTTCGCCAAGCAGACCGGCACCAGCCTGTTTCTGGTGGGGCACGTCACCAAGGAAGGTGCACTGGCCGGACCACGGGTGCTCGAGCATATGGTCGATACGGTGCTGTATTTCGAAGGTGAGAGTGGCAGTCCTTTCCGCTTGGTACGGGCCATCAAGAACCGTTTCGGTGCGGTCAATGAGCTGGGTGTGTTCGCCATGACCGACAAGGGGCTGCGCGAAGTGAGCAATCCTTCGGCGATCTTCTTGTCACTCCATGAGGAGCAGGTGCCGGGCAGTGCCATCCTGGTGACCCGTGAGGGCACACGGCCACTGCTGGTCGAGGTGCAGGCACTGGTCGACCAGAGTCCGCTGGGCAACCCGCGTCGGGTGGCGTTGGGCCTGGAACAGAATCGCCTGTCCATGTTGCTGGCCGTGCTGCACCGGCATGGCGGAATCGGTATGTATGACCAGGATGTGTTCCTGAACGTGGTCGGCGGGGTGCGGGTGACCGAGCCGGCGGCGGATCTGGCGGTGCTGCTGGCCGTGCTTTCGAGCTTCCGCGACCAACCGTTGCACGGTGATCTGGTGACCCTGGGTGAAGTGGGACTGGCTGGTGAGATCCGGCCTGTGCCCTCGGGACAGGAGCGCCTGCGCGAGGCTGCCAAGCACGGCTTCCGGCGCGCCATCGTACCCGCAGCCAATGCCCCGCGAAAGCCTGTCGAAGGGCTGGAAGTGATTCCGGTTCGTCGCCTGTCCGAGGCTATCGATGCCTGTTGAGATCGTGCTTTGTGGTTTTTTCGTGTTCGGTACAGTTTAGAGCGAGATGTCCGGCAGTTTACCTGGCCATGAGCGGAGCAGCAGTGGCCGCCCGGGTATGATTCGCCAGAAGCCTTTCGCTTATCTGGGTTGCCTTGCGTCCTGTTTCTTCCCGGGATAGCGGCCGGACGGAGTCAGAAGTTGAGGTCTTCTTCGTCGCTGGCCACATCGAGAGTGCACCGTTCTGCCGGCCGGATACGCGCGGTCTTCACCCGGTTGTCCTGGGTCTGCAGGATATCGATGGGATAGCCGTTGATCATGACGGAAGTGCCGGGCTCGGGCAGGCTCTGCAGGTGCTCGACGATCAGACCGTTGAGGGTGTTTGGCCCGTTGGTCGGCAAGCCCCAGTGCAGGGTGCGTACCAGCTCGCGCAGACTGGCCGAGCCGTTCACCAGGAAGCTACCGTCCTCCTGCGGGGTCACGTCGGCCAGGCTGTCGGCCGGGTCAGTGGCGAATTCACCGACGATCTCTTCGAGCAGATCGGCCATAGTCACCAGACCCAGGATATCGCCGTACTCGTCTACCACCAGGCCGGCACGACGGCGGTTGCGTTGGAAGTTGAGCAGCTGGTCGTACAGCGAGGTACCCTTGGGAATGAAATAGGGTTCACGGATCAGTGCGCGCAATTCCTCGTGGGTCAGGCCGTCACGGTCGAGTGCAGCCTGCAGGATCTTGCGGGAATGCAGAAAGCCGAGCACTTGGTCGATGCTGCCTTCGTACACCAGTACCCGGGTGTAGGGCAGCTGCTGCAGCTGGTCGAGAATGACCGAGATGGGATCCTGAATATCGAGACCGTCGGTCTTGGTACGCGGCACCATGATGTCCTCGACGCGCACGTTCTCCAGATCGAGTAGCGCGAGCAGCATCTGCTGATGCTGTTGCGGGATCATGCTGCCGGCCTCGTTGACCACGGTGCGCAGTTCCTCGCGGCTGAGTACATCGGTGCCCCGGTGTTCCGGGTCCACTCCGAACAGACGCAGTACCGAATTGGCCGTCAGGTTGACGATCCACACCAGTGGAAACAGCAGGCGCTGGGTGGGGGTATAGATCCAGGCGGCGGGAAAGGCCAGACGTTCGGGATGCAGTGCGGCGAGCGTCTTGGGTGCGACTTCGGCAAAGATCAGTACCACTAGAGTGAGCAGCCCGGCGGCGATGGGGATGGCGCCTTCGCCACCGAGACGCATGGCAATCAGTGTGGCGAGCGAGGAGGCGAGGATGTTGACGAAGTTGTTGCCCAGTAGAATCAGGCCGATCAATCGGTCGGGCTGTTCCAGCAGGCGCTGGGCTCGCCACGCGCCCGGGTGACCGTCCTGCGCGAGGTGTTTCAATCGGTAGCGATTGAGCGTCATCAGAGCGGTTTCGGAGCCGGAGAAGAAGGCTGACAGGATCAGCAACAGGATCAGTGCGCCGAACAGGGCGCCTAGTGGTATGTCGTCCAAGAGGGGAATCCCGGGTCAGAAAGATGAGGCAATTTCTAGGCTCTGGGTGGAGCACTGTCAAGCAGGAAGCGATGGCAACGGAAATCCGCGGTGTGATGTTTTCTCAACAGCTCAAAGAAACAGGTGTTCGACTCTCGGAAACAGCTTCGATTCCAGGTGGCAACGGATTTTCTCTTCAGTTCCAGGCGTTGCAGTTGTTCTGTGAATTCAGGAACTCATGGCGCCAACCGTCGTATCTCCCATTCATCACCTTCCTTCCGATATTCGAACCGGTCATGTAGCCGACTTTCCCGGCCTTGCCAGAATTCGATGCGTTCGGGGATGACTCGGTAGCCTCCCCAGTGATCGGGCAGGGGAATGTCGCCGTCCCGGAATTTTCGCTTCATCGATTCGAAGGCCTGTTCCAGCAGGGTGCGTGAGGCGATGGGGCGGCTCTGCTCGGAGCACCAGGCACCAAGCTGGCTGCCGTGGGGGCGAGAACGGAAGTAGGTGAGGGATTCGAGGGTGCTTACCCGTCCGACTGAGCCATGGATCTTCACTTGGCGGTCGAGTTCGAGCCAGTGGAACAGCATGGCCGCCTTGGGGTTTGCCTCGATCTCCCGGGCCTTGCGGCTTCCGTAGTTGGTGTAGAAGACGAAGCCGCGATGGTCGAAGGCCTTGAGCAGCACGGTGCGCACCGAGGGCATACCGTCGGCACCGCAGGTGGCCAGGCTGAGTGCGTTGGGGTTGTCCAGACCCGCGTTTCGGGTCTCGATGAACCAGCGTTCGAACTGGTGGAAGGGATCCGGGTCGAGATCTTTGCGGGACAGCCCGGCGTACTGGTATTCGCGCCGCAGCTCGGCGATATCCATCAGGTGATTCCTCGAGGCAGGATTCGATGAAACAGGCTTTTCTTCTTCACCTGGCAAGGGGGTGGTCGGCAGGGGTCTTCCATCGCGTATTTATGCTCCTTTCCTGTCTTCTCGGCAAGTGGGGGGATGATCGGGGCTGTTTTTGAACAGCTTGGTGTGCTTTGTGTTCTTCAGCGGTTATTTTTTCTCTTTTCCGGTTTCGTCGCATGCAGGGTCAACAGGTGGTATGCCCGTGGTGGGGCGCCGCTCTTGTGGGCAGGAGGCCCGTACCCGGGGCGAACCAACATGCTTATGGCGCCCATTCCCGCCAGCCTCCCAGCAGGGGGAAATACAGTGCCAGGCGTACCGGCCGATCTTCGCGCAGGCGCAGGATGCGGCCGTAGTTCTCCAGCTGAGCCCGGTAACGTTCTTGTTCGCTGTCGAGGAAGTTGTCGAGGTCACCGCCCTGGTGGTCGCCGGTCTTGTAGTCGATGATCCAGCGCACGCCATCGGTGATGAAAGTGCGGTCGATGACGTATTGCCGGGGCTTGCCCTGCTCGTCGAGTACGGTCAATGACCACTCGCAGGCGGCTTGCTCGTGGGCATCCAGTAGCCAGCGGCCGCGCTCGTCCTCGAGGGTCTGGCGCAGCGCGTGGGTCACCTTGTCGGCCGCCTCGTCCAGCGCCTCGGGTGCCACGCCCAGGGTTGCCAGCGCGATGCGGAAGCGGGGAGTCAGTTCGTCGATGCGCGACACCGGCCAGTGTGCTGGCTTTTCGTGTGCAATGCGCTCCAGCCAGCGGTGCACCAGAGTGCCGACATGGCGTGCAGTGTCGCCTGCCCACAGGAACCCGATACCGGGTTCCTCGCCGGCGGATGCGAAGGGTGATGTGGTGATGCCGGATGGTGCGCTCAATCGCCAGTCGGTGGCGATGCGCTGCTCGCTCACGGGGGGGGTGGGTGTACCCTCGTCGGTGCTCTCTTCCGGTGGTGTCAGCTCGGCGAAGTGCTGTTCGACGGCCGGCCAGAGTGTGGCCAGCAGGCTGCTGTTTTCCGGATAGGGCTCGTCCGCCTTGTGTTTGCTCCTGGAAAACTTCACGTGTCCCAGCAGGTGCAGTTGCGATTTGGTGCGGGTCGCGGCCACGTACAGCAGGCGCTGCTGCTCGTGTTCGGCCTTCTGACGTTCGATCGTCTTCAGGTAGTCGACCAGTGGATCGGTGCCGGTACGGCGGGGGATGGGCGCAATCAGCAGTTCGGTGCCGCCTTCGGGGTGTGGCAGTTCATGCCAGTAGAGCAGGCGGGACTCTTCGTTCCGTGCCTTCCGGCCCAGGCCGGGCAGGATCACGGTGTCGAACTGCAATCCCTTGGACTGGTGCAGGGTGGTGAGCAGTACCTGTTCGGCCTCGGGGCGGGTGTCCGGTGGGGCATAGAGCTCGGCGAGCACGTTTTCCAGCAGGGACAGGTCCTCTATCCCGTGGGGGGCGGCGTGCTGTTCGACCAGCGCGAGGTAGGTTTCGGCGTCCTCGCGTCTTCCGACCACCGCGCCGCCCAGCGCCAGCCAGAAGCCTTCCAGCCATTCGCGCAGTGGGCGACGGTGGCGGGCGGGCAGCTCCTGCTCTAGCAGGGCGTGCAGGCGGTCGGCGCGCTGCCGGCCGTCGGCGCTCAGGCGCGCGCGTGCCTGTGGGTCCGCGAGCAGGGTGTACAGGTGACGCGGTTCGCCCTCGGCGAGGTGGACGATGTCGTCGAGCGACAGGCCGACCAGCGGCGAGCGCAGCAGGGCCAGCCAGTGCAGGCGGTCGGCGGGGTGCAGCAGGGAGCGCAGCAGGGCGTGCAGGTCGCGTACCGTGGGCTGGTCGGCCAACGGTGCCACCTTGACGGCCTGGTAGGGGATCCCGGCTTCGCCCAGCGCGCGCGCGATCTCCGCGAGATGCGCGCGTGCGCGTGCCAGAATGGCGACGCTGCCAGGGCTCTCGGTCAGGCGTTGGCGCACGATCCCGACCACTCGTTCGGCCTCGACGCTGGCATCCGAGGTGTTCAGGGGATGCACCGTCACCGCCTCGCCGGGCAGGGCTGGGTGTACCGCTTCCGACGGGGTGTGTGGCATGGCGCCCAGCGCGATGTCCCGGGCCATCGGGAAGATCTGCCGGAAGGTGCTGTTGAACCAGTCGACCAGTACGGCCTGGGAGCGGAAGTTGCGTGCCAGGGTGAGCGGCGTGAGTGCGACCTCGCCCAGTCGTCCCTCGAAGGCCTGCAGGAACAGGCTGACCTCGGCCTTGCGGAAACGGTAGATGGACTGCATGGGGTCGCCGACCAGGAACAGGGTACGGCCGTCGTCCGGTTCCCAGCCTGCAGTAAGGCGGGTGAGCAGCTGGTATTGGCCGCTGGATGTGTCCTGGAACTCGTCCACCAGCAGGTGGAGCAGGCGGTAGTCCAGGCGCAGCGCAGCCTCGCCCGGGGCGTCGGGGGTGCCCAGGGCGCGCAAGGCTCGTTGCTGGATCTCGACGAAATCGAGTTTGCCGCTTGTCTGGAAGACGAGCAGCAGCTCGGCGGCGGCCTGCTGCAGCACCTGTGTCAGTGCATCGAGGAGCTGGCGCTGTTCCGCGTCGGGCGGAGCCAGCGGCAGGGTACGCAGACTGTGCAGGGCATTGGCCAGGCCAGGCTTGGTGGCCAGTGTCTGCAACAAGGCGGTCATCTCGTCCTTGGCCGGGTTCTTGGGCGGAAAGCCCTCGTTCTTGGTCAGTCGCGTGCGGAACACCGGGGTATTCTTGTTCAATGCCAGTTCCACCAGTCCCAGCCAGTAGGGCAGGTCTTCCCAGGCTGTGCCGGGCGGGGTGTCGCGCTCGGCCCAGCGCGGTAGCCAGGCGAGTCTGTCTTCCGGTACGCGTGGCGCGGCGATGTGTGCCAGGCGTATCAGTGCGTCGAGCCGATCCGACGGAATCCGTTGCGTGCTCAGCGCGATGTGGTACTCGATCTGGTCACGCAGTACCTGCGCCATGTGCTCGGGGTCGGCGTCGAGGTGCGGCAACCACTGGTCACGCTTGTTCAGCATGTCCACCAGCAGCTCCTCGAGACGCCCGAGGCGGTTGTGCAGGTGACGTAGCACGGTCTTCAGGGCGGGGCCGATGTCCTCGTCGCCCAGGCGCGTGAGTAGCTGGCGTGTGGCTTCCCGGTAGAGGGGACGGGCGTCTTCACAAGCGTGAGGTGCACTGCCCAGACGGCTGAGTACCGGCATCTGTCGAGCCAGGCTGGCGGCCAGGCTGTCGAAGGTGAGTACGCGCAGGCGGTTGGGGTTGTCGGTGAGCTGCCAGCCACGTTCGGTGTCGCGCTTCAGCACGGCACGGGTCAGCTCCCAGGTGCGTTGTGCCCATTCGGCCTCGGGGCGATCGTCGCGTGCCTTGTGCAACGCGGCGAGGATGCGCTCGCGCATCTCGCCGGCGGCTTTGCGGGTGAAGGTGATGGCGAGGATCTGCTCGGGTTCCTCGACGCCGGTGAGCAGGCGCAGGAAGCGCTGGGTGAGCAGCTCGGTCTTGCCCGAGCCGGCCGGCGCCTGGACGATGAACGAGTGGGTGGGATCGAGTGCCAGTTCGCGCGCCCGGGCGTCGCCGATGCGGGTCATTTCGATTTTCTCCCGCCTGGGGGGCCGATGCGGCAGAAGCCGCCCAGGTCACAGTGCCGACAGGTATCGGCATCGCGTGGGGCAATCTCCACGCGGCCTTCGAGTACTTCGCGGGCCAGTCTCTCGAGGCGTTCACGCCAGTCTTGAAGGGTCTTCTCCCAGTCGTCGGGGATCTGGATGTTTTGCATCCTGCCGCTGGCCTTTGGCAGCAGGTCTGCTTCCGCGCAAAGCCCGAAGAAGCGCGTCTGCTCGCCATCCGGATGAATGTGCGCCAGCACCGCACCGGCGACCGGAGGATGGTAGACGGCATACAGCGGGACCTGGGGCTCGGGCAGACGTTCGGCCTTCCAGTCGGGGAGACGTGTACCGCGGCCGGTCTTGTAGTCGATGATGATGTGGCGGCCATCGTCGAGCGTATCGATGCGGTCGGCGCGTACGTGCAGCGGCAGCCCGGCCAGATCGAGGGTCTCTCGGACTTCGAGCGAGACCACGCGGAAGTGGGCGGGACGACGGCGCTCGTGATCCAGCCATTCCAGGGCCCGTTCAGTGAGGCGTTCGACCTCGAGAGTCTTCAATGGCCCTTCGAACAGGTCGGTCCGGTCGTGGCCCAGCTCGGTCACGGTCTTCTCGGCGAGGGCACGCAGGCGGTTGCGCAGTACTTCGGCGGGCTGTGTGGCCAGGGCTTCTGAGTCGCCCAGTTCGCTCCAGATATGCTCGAGGAGTCGGTGCAGCATCTGGCCGCTCAACCAGGGAGATGGTGCGAAGCCGGGCTCGATCAGTGTCTCGGTCCCCAGCCGGTGCCTGGCCAGGGCGCGGAAGGGGCAGGCGCTCTGGTCGTCGAGTAGTGCAGTGCCACCGCACGGCGGTATCACAGGTGGCAGGTAGCCGGGGGAGGGCAGCGGGACGCTGTTGCCGTGCCTGGCTGTCTTGTACAAGGGGTCGGTGAGTGCGAAGTCGGGTGCTTGTGTGTCGGTGGTGGCAATCAGCGGGCTGGGGGTGAGGCGATTGTCGTCGCCTTCGGTTTCGGCATGGCTGACCCAGATCTCGCGTGCACCGCCGAGCAGGTGTCTGGTGAGTTTGCGAGCGAAGCGCAGTTCACGTGCAGCAGAGCTGTGTGGCATGTCATGGGTGCGTTGCAGATCGGCAGGCAACAGGGGATTGGGTGTGGGGGCCGGCGGCCAGGTGGCATCGTCCAGGCCGAGTAGCCAGAGGCCATCGAAGCGCAGGTCGGCGGCCTCCAGCATGCCGAGTACCTGCACGCCGTCTGCGTGGCCCTGCGGCTGATAATCGATGTCACGGCACAGGTGGGCGAAGCGCTTCAGCGCCTGTTCCAGGTTCATATATTTGCGTACCCGGGCGAGGTGTGAGAACTCGCTGACCGCCTGCCGCAGGCGCTGGGCCTGCTGGTACTCGGCGCTGTTCAGCAATTGAGGAGGCCCTGGCCAGCCCCAGACCTCGATCAGGCGCAGCAGATGGCCGGCCCATGCGTTGGGCGAGTCTTGCAAGGACAGTTCGTCGAGCACGGCCTGAACGGCTTCGATGTGTTCGATCAGGCGGGGACAGGCAGCCGGGTCGCCCGGTGTACGACGACGGGCCTCGCTCAGCAGGCGATGCCGATCGAGCCACGGGTGGCCCGATTCGTGGAGCGCGCGGTCGAGTGCGGCGCGGGCATCGGCCTCTTCGGGCATGCCGCCGAGGAATGGCGATCGCAGCAGCTGGCTGATCTCGTGCAGCGGTAGCTTGCCGGGGCGGCACAGTTGTAGTGCCAGAAGCAGGTGGCCGACCACTGGCCAGTCGGCCAGTGGTCGGCCCAGCGAGATGTCGAAGCACGGGTGGGGTGTGTGGCCAGGGAGTTGGCCTCCAGGGTCGAGCAGGCGGGCCAGCCAACGCGTCAGACGGTCGCGGTGGACCGACAGGGCCGGGCTGACGATGGCCAGCCGCGCGGTCGGGTCCTGCTCGAGCCGGGTGCGTGCCCAGCAGGCTGCGGCCTGGCATTCGGCCTCGGCATCGCGGCACGGGAGGCGTCGGATCACCGCGTCGAGTGGACGGGGCTGCCAGCTCTCGACCTGGCAGCCGCACTCGCACAGTCGTTCGTGCAGCGCCAGCTGCATGGGCGTGAACTGGTCGAAACCGGCCAGCAGCAGGTGCCGGGGTAGTGGCGGGGTTGCCTCGTGGGTCAGCGCTTGCTCTGCTTCACCGGGCAGCTCGGCGGTGGTCAGCCAGCGGTTGCGTTGCAGGATCTCCCGCAGGCGCCGGCCCCAGGCGTGCAGCTGCGCGGCCTCCTCGTCGTGACGGTCGGCCAGCACCGACAGGGGCAGTCGCCAGTCGTGCAGCAGTTGCCAGGCCTGACGGGCGCTGCGTGCCGCTGCGGGTACGTCGAGCAGCGGATCCTCGCGCTGGGCGTGGCGGATGATGTCTTCCCACAGCAGACTCTCCTGATGGGGATCGAGCAGGGTGCGGTTGCACAGACCGTGATCGACCAGTTCGTCATACAGATCGTGCAGCCAGGCGTTCCAGGAGAGGATGCGTGGGCTGTCCCAGACGGTCAGGCCGGCGGCGTGCTGGCGGGCGTCGTGGGTCTGGCGCAGGGTGCGTGCCAAGCGGTTGTTGACCGTCAGCAGCAGGGTGCTGGCGTCGAGCTCGGGCAGGTCGTCCATGAGGCAGCGTTCGGTCAGTCGGTCAGTCGGCGGTCGGGGCGCTGCCAGGCGTAGAGTGCCAGTGCGGTCAGTGCCCCCAGGGTATCGGCCAACATGTCCTTCTGGGCATCCCAGATATCACCCTGGGAGCCGAGGAACTCGATGCCGGCATCACCTCCGTAGTAGGCCGCAAACAGCCATTCCATGATCTCGTAGCCGGCGGCAACGGCCATGATCAGCAGCAGGCCGAACAGATTGGCGAGCAGTGGCCGGCACTGGCGGGTACGCAGCAGCCATTCGGTCATGGCAAAGGCGTAGAAGCCGATCGAGAAGTGGCTGATGCGGTCGAACTGGTTGCGCTGTGAGCCGATCAGTTGGTTGAACCAGTCGAAGGGAACGTGCGCAAAGGTGTAGTGTGCACCCACGGTGTGCCAGAACAGCCACACCGCCATCAGCAGGTAGGCGGTATTGCTGAAACGGAATCGCGGGTAGAGCCAGATCAGCCCGCCGAACACCAGCAGGATGGGCACGATCTCGGCGATCCACACGTCGCGCGCCACCGGTGCGATGCCCGACCAGACGATCAGTGCAGTCAGGGTCAGGGTGAGCAGTTGGGGCAGACGGTCGAGGGACATGCCGGCATTGTAGCGTAGCAGGGGTCAGCGTATGGAGGTCTTTAACTGCTCCTGGGTTACGGGAGGTCCATCCTCGAGTCGAATTTTGGTTCGCTGTTCAAGGAGACCCGCTCCCGGGCCGAACGCTGCCCACGCAGAGACGAGAGAGGAAAATTCGTCGGAAACGTCGAGCAATCGAATGTTGTAGAATCGCCAGCCTGCTTCCGGGCCGGGGGCCCGTTGCGCCATGAACGTGAGGATGCCATGCAGGACGTCGATATCAATGCCATCTCCAACAAGATTGCCGACCTTCGAGGGCGTGTGGACGCTCTGAGGAGGTATCTTTGACTACGAGACCAGGAAGGAGCGTCTCGAAGAAGTTCTCGGTGAGCTCGAGGTTCCCGATGTCTGGAACGATCCCGGTCGCGCTCAGGCACTGGGCAAGGAGCGCGTCCTGCTCGAGAGCGTGGTCGGTGGTATCGACGAACTCACCGTCGGCCTGAACGATGCCACCGACCTGCTGCAGATGGCGGTCGAGGAAAACGACGGGGATACCACCCATGCGGTGGCCGGGGATGTGGAAGGCCACGAGAAACGGGTAGTCGAGCTGGAGTTCCAGCGCATGTTCTCCGGCGAGATGGATGCGGCCAATGCCTTCTTCGACATCCAGGCCGGTTCTGGTGGCACCGAGGCGCAGGATTGGGCCGGGATGCTGCTGCGCATGTACCTGCGTTGGGGGGAGGCGCACGGTTTCAAGACCGAGCTGATGGAGGTCTCGCCCGGCGAGGTGGCGGGCGTCAAGTCGGTTACGGTACGTTTCGAAGGCCCTTACGCCTACGGCTGGCTGCGTACCGAGACCGGGGTACATCGTCTGGTGCGCAAGTCACCCTTCGACTCGGGCAACCGGCGTCACACATCCTTCGCGGCGGTATTCGTCTCGCCCGAGATCGACGATTCCATCGATATCGAGATCAACCCGGCGGACCTGCGCATCGATGTCTATCGGGCCTCTGGCGCGGGCGGCCAGCATGTCAACCGGACCGAGTCGGCAGTGCGTATCACGCACAACCCGACTGGCGTCGTGGTGCAATGTCAGAACGACCGCTCGCAGCACAAAAACAAGGATCAGGCCATGAAGCAGCTCAAGGCCAAGCTCTATGAGCTGGAGATTCAGAAGCGCCGCGAGCAGGCCCAGGCCATCGAAGAGACCAAGTCGGACATCGGCTGGGGCAGTCAGATCCGGTCCTATGTGCTCGATCAGTCGCGCATCAAGGATCTGCGAACCGGAGTCGAGAACGGCAATACCCAGGCCGTGCTCGACGGTAGCCTGGACATGTTCATCGAGGCCAGCTTGAAGAGCGGGCTCTGAATGTTTTCACCACTGAAGAATACAAGGGGCATGAAGGGAACAGATGTCTCCCCGGTCGAGGGAAACGTCATCAGCCCAATGTTCTTTGTGTTCTTTGTGCCTTTTGTGGTTATTGAATCCCATGACTGAACAACAACAGCAAGACGAAAACCGACTCATCGCACAGCGGCGCGAGAAGCTCGAGGCCCTGCGCGAGCGAGGCCAGGCCTTTCCCAACCACTTCCGGCGTGATGCCCTGGCTGCCGATCTTCAGGAACGTTACGGGGACAAGAGCAAGGAGGAACTGGAACAGCTCGGCCAGTGTGCGAGCGTGGCCGGACGCATCATGGCCAGACGCGGTCCCTTCGTGGTGGTGCAGGATATGTCCGGCCGTTCACGCACTATCCAGTTCTATGTGGACAAGAAGAAATTGCCTGCCGATCTGTTCGAGCAGATCAAACTGTGGGATATCGGCGATATCGTCGGCGGAGAGGGTGTGATCCACAAGTCGGGCAAGGGCGACCTGTACATCTACCTGGACGAGGCGGTGCTGCTCACCAAGTCCTTGCGTCCCTTGCCGGAGAAGTGGCACGGCCTGGCCGACCAGGAGCAGCGTTATCGTCAGCGTTACGTGGATCTTATCGTCAACGAGGAGAGTCGGCGCACCTTCGTGCTGCGCTCGTGCATCATCCGTTATATCCGCAAATACTTCGACACGGCGGGCTTCCTGGAGGTGGAGACGCCGATGATGCAGGTGATCCCGGGCGGGGCTGCTGCGCGGCCTTTCGTCACCCATCACAATGCGCTGGACATGGAGCTTTACCTGCGTATTGCGCCCGAGCTGTATCTCAAGCGACTGGTGGTTGGTGGCTTCGAGAAGGTGTACGAGATAAACCGCAACTTTCGCAACGAGGGACTGTCCACTCGGCACAATCCCGAGTTCACCATGATCGAGTTCTACGAGGCCTACGTCGATCACCATCACCTCATGGATCGCACAGAGGCGCTGCTGCGGGGGATCGCGCGTGATGTGATCGGCTCGGAGCTGATCGAATATCAAGGCCAGATCTACGACTTCGGCAAATCCTTCGCGCGCATGACGGTGAAGGAGTCCATTCTCCATTTCAACCCGGATATCAGCGAGGCTGATCTCGACGATCTGGAGCGCGCGCGCGCGGCGGCCGAGCGTCGGGGTATCGTGCTCGAGGACAGTCATGGCCTGGGCAAGGTGCAGATCGAGATCTTCGAGAAGACCGTCGAGCACCGCCTCGAGAATCCGACCTTCATCACCGCCTATCCCACTGAGGTCTCGCCGCTGGCGCGCCGCAACGATGAGGACCCATTCGTCACCGATCGCTTCGAGTTCTTCGTCGGTGGGCGCGAGATCGCCAACGGCTTTTCCGAACTCAACGATCCGGAAGATCAGGCCGAGCGCTTCCGCCGCCAGGTGGAGGAGAAGGAGGCAGGTGACGAAGAGGCCATGCACTTCGATGCCGACTATATCCGTGCACTCGAGCATGGTCTGCCGCCGACCGCCGGGGAGGGTATCGGCATCGATCGTCTGGTGATGCTGTTCACCGACTCGCCCTCGATCCGCGACGTGCTGCTGTTCCCGCACATGAGGCCGAGCATCAAGGTCACCCCCACGACTTCTTCTGTGAATCCTTGTCATGCCTCTGCCGATAATGACAAGCAGTCGGAGGGTTGACGCTGGCTGCGGTGGCATCTCCCGACAGGGGCTTGCTGGCCCCTGAGGGCGGGCACCTGTAAGATAGGCGGTCAGATCAAGACTGACCCGAAGCATCGCCCATGAACCTCGATTTTCTCGACTTCGAACAGCCGATCGCCGAACTGCAGGCCAAGATCGAAGAACTGCGACTGGTTGGTACCGACAACGAGATCAACATTCAGGAAGAGGTCGAAAAGCTCGAGGGCAAGTCGCGCTCGCTGACCGAATCCATCTTCGCCAAGCTCACTCCCTGGCAGATCTCGCAGTTGGCGCGCCACCCGCTTCGGCCGTACACCCTGGACTACATCGAGCGCATCGTCGACGACTTCGAGGAGTTGCACGGTGACCGTACCTTTGCCGACGATCATGCCATCGTCGGTGGTCTGGGGCGCATCGACGGCCGCGCGGTGATGATCATCGGTCACCAGAAGGGGCGCGACACCACCGAGAAGATCTACCGCAATTTCGGCATGCCTCGTCCCGAGGGCTACCGCAAGGCGTTGCGGCTGATGAAGCTGGCCGAGCGTTTCCGCATCCCGGTGGTGACCTTCATCGACACGCCCGGTGCCTATCCCGGCATCGGTGCCGAGGAACGCGGCCAGTCCGAGGCCATCGCCCGCAATCTGTGGGAGATGTCGGCACTGCATACGCCCATCGTTGCCACCGTGATCGGCGAGGGTGGTTCGGGCGGCGCCCTGGCTATCAGTGTGGCCGACAAGCTGATGATGCTGGAATATGCCACCTATTCGGTGATCTCGCCCGAGGGCTGCGCATCCATCCTGTGGAAGGACGCCGAGAAGGCGCCGTGGGCCGCCGAGGCCATGGCCATCACATCCCGGCACCTCAAGAGCCACGATCTGATCGACGAGGTCGTCCCCGAGCCGTTGGGTGGCGCGCATCGTGATTCTGATCTGATGGCACGCAACTTGCGCAATGCCCTGGTGCAGACGCTCGACAATCTGACCACCGAATCCATGGACCGCCTGCTCGAACACCGTTACGAGCGTCTGATGTCCTATGGCGTGGTCTCCAGCAGCTGATTTCTCCCGTGGGCTTCGACCCCGAAGCGTTACTGTCTCGCCTGCCAGACCCCACCGGCTGGTTGATCGCCTTCAGTGGTGGTCTCGACTCCAGTGTGTTGCTGCATGCCACGGCTGCATTGCGTCAGCATCTGGCGGCACCGCTGCGCGCCGTGTATGTGCACCATGGCCTGCAGCCGGAGGCCGATCAGTGGGCGGTGCACTGCCGCACGGTGTGTTCCCGCCTCGCGGTGCCACTGGAAGTGCTGCATCTGAGCCTCGAGATACCTGCGGGAGAGAGTCCGGAAGCGGCTGCGCGTGCGGCTCGTTACCGTGCCATCGCCGGCGTGCTGCGTCCTGGCGAGATGCTGCTGCTGGCCCAGCATCGGGATGATCAGGCCGAGACCTTGTTGTTGCAATTGTTGCGCGGTGCCGGGCCGTCCGGGCTGGCCAGCATGCCTCGCTGCCGACGTTGGGCGAACGGCTGGCAGGCGCGCCCCCTGCTCGATTTTTCGCGCGCGGCGTTGCGTCAATGGGCAGAACAGCAGGGGCTGGAATGGATCGAGGATCCGAGCAATGCCGATCTGCGCTTCGACCGCAATTTCCTGCGCCATCGGGTATTGCCGTTGTTGCGCGAACGTTGGCCCGGTGCGGACAAGACGCTGGCACGCAGCGCGGCCCTGCTGGGCGAGACCCGGCACCTGCTCGATGACTGTGTGGCCGAGGTTCTGACCGGATGTCGCGCCGCGCGTGGACTCTCTGTCGCTGCGTTGCGTGAACTGGCCGTTCCGATGCGCGCAGAGGTGGTGCGTGCCTGGTTGCGCGAAGGAGGTTGGCCGTTGCCAGACCGGAGACGCCTGCAGGCGATCGAGCGTCAGCTGATCGAGAACGAGGCCGGCAGCGCCCCGCAGGTGTCCTGGGCCGACGTGAGTCTGCGCCGTTATCGGGGCTGTCTGTATGCTGTTCCCGACCCCTTGCCGGCGCCGCTGGCCGGCGAGCAGGTATGGCAGGCACCGTCATCGATCGATCTGGGGTCTGGGCGGGGACGTCTGCTGGCCTTGCCGGCCGTGCAGGGTATCCCGGCGTATTACTGGGAAGCAGGGCGAGTACGGGTGCGTTGGGGCGGGTCTGGCTGGTGTTGTCGCCCTCCGGGGCGTCGTGGTCATCGAAGTGCGCGCAAGTTGTACCAGGAAATTGGCATACCGGCCTGGGTGCGACCCTATGTGCCGCTGATCTTCGTCGATGGGCGGCTGGTGGCAGTTGGGGGGTTCGCTTGGTGCGAACCACCGCCGGCGTGCCTGGGCGAGATTTGCTATCGCCCCGTGTGGCGGGAGGCGCTGGTCTGGCCGCCAACCATCGGGGAGGAAGGCCATGGGGTTTCGTGACAGTCGTGCCGTGCACCACCCGGTACAGAAGCTGCTGGTGAACCTGTTGCTGGTCGTGGCGCTGGTGCTGTTGCTGATCGGTCTGCGCACACCGTTGCTGACCGTCGAGCAGTTCTATTTCTTTCGCAACACGGTCAGCCTCTGGTCGAGCATGCAACAGTTGCGTGCCGAGGGTGAATGGAGTCTGTTCGTGCTCATTGGGGCCTTCAGCGTGGTGTTCCCCGTGGTCAAGATCCTGCTGCTGGCGCTGGTCTGGAATTTCGGGCGCAAAGGCAGCCGGGCGCATGTCCGCCATCTGCACTGGCTGGCCGAGTGTGGGCGCTGGTCCATGCTGGATGTGTTTGTGGTGGCGCTGATCGTGGTTACCGTCAAGCTCGGGGCACTGGCGCAGGCACGGGTGGGGCCGGGGATCTATTGGTTCTCCGCCAGTGTGGTGCTCACCATGCTGCTGGCGTACTGGATCGGGCGTCTGTTGGCAACGAACAGAACCGTCCGGTTTCGCAATACATGAAAGTGTCTGCCTTGAGTTCTAATGAGGATCCGGCATGGCAATGGATATTGGCCGATGCCTGGCAGGGGGGTGTCGAGAGGTTCGAAGGGCAGGCTCCGGGAGTGACTGCCCCGTCTTTCGTGTCTGTGGAAAAGCGCCAGGGAACGGTCGGGATAACGATGCACCCGCGCCTTGGCGTTGACGTGATGGCATCGACAGCGGCCGGCAGACAGCGTTTCCGGAGATAGTCGTTGGTTTCTTCCATGGTGGTGATGCCCCAGGCGGCCAGATTTTTCTCATGGGGTACCTCCTTGGTGACCATGAGGCTCGACAAATCACGTGCTACGAGTCCGGACAGTTTATTCACTTCTGACACAAACCAGGACACTGCCT
>JANEMA010000066.1 GCA_024510845.1 Gammaproteobacteria bacterium | reverse complement strand
GTCACACTTCTTCCTGAGACTGGATGATATTTCGTGAGACTGGACAGAAACGATGAAAAAACTATAAATACTTAATCGAGTCAACAAGCAGGGTCATATAACAGCATGAGTTCATTAGAAAAAAAAGAACAACACACACCAATGATGAAGCAATACCTGCACATCAAGGCAGAGCACCCGCACCGACTGGTGTTCTACCGCATGGGCGATTTCTACGAGCTGTTCTACGAAGACGCCAAGAAGGCTGCGCGCCTGCTCGACATCACCCTCACCCAGCGTGGCAAGTCGGGGGGGCAGCCGATCCCCATGGCCGGAGTGCCCTACCACGCCGCCGAGAGCTACCTGGCCAAATTGGTAAAACTGGGTGAATCGGTAGCGATCTGTGAGCAGATCGGCGACCCGACGACCAGCAAGGGGCCAGTAGAACGCAAGGTGGTACGCATCGTCACCCCTGGCACGGTGTCCGACGAGGCGTTGATGGATGAACGCCGTGACAACCTGCTCGCCACCCTGTACCGCAAGGGTGAACGCTGTGCCCTGGCCTGGCTGGACCTGACCGGCGGGCGCTTCGCGGTCACCGAGCTGGACGACGAGGCCGCCTTGCGCGCCGAGCTGGAACGCCTGCGCCCGGCCGAGCTGCTGCTCGCCGAGAACACCGATGCACCATCGGGCGATGCGATCGGCATCACTCGCTGCCCGGAATGGCATTTCGATCACGAGACCGCCAAGCACCTGCTCTGCCGCCAATTCCAGGTGCAGGATCTCGCCGGCTTCGGCCTGCATGAGCACCCGCTGGCGATGTGCGCTGCCGGTGCCCTGCTGCAATACCTGCACGAAACCCAGCAGAGCGCCCTGCCCCATCTCACCAGCATCCGCCTGGAACGCCACGACGAGGCACTGATCATCGATGCGGCAACTCGTCGCAACCTCGAACTGGACCAGGCCGTCTCCGGCAACCGGAGGCACTCGCTGGCCGGCCTGCTCGACGACTGCACCACCCCCATGGGCAGCCGCTTGCTGCAACGCTGGATCAACCGCCCGCTGCGCGACCGCACCACCGTCGAGGCGCGGCACACAGCTATCGACTGCCTGCTTGCCCAGGACGCCATGGACGGGATCGCCAGTCTGCTCACCGGCGTGGGCGATATCAAGCGCATCCTCGCCCGGGTAGCGCTGGGCACGGCACGACCACGTGACCTGGCGGTGTTGCGCGACTCACTCGGCCAGCTTCCGGCGCTGCAACAGCGGCTGGCCGGGCTGGAGGATCCACTGTTGCTCGAGCTGACCGACGAGATCGGCGAACATCCCGACATCCATGCCCTGCTGGTGAGTGCCATCGTCGAGAACCCGCCGGTGGTACTGCGCGACGGCGGCGTGCTGGCCGAGGGCTACGACGCCGAACTCGACGAGCTGCGCGCACTGTCGAGTAACGCCGATCAGTTCCTGCTCGATCTTGAGACCCGCGAGCGCGAGCATACCGGCATCGACACCCTCAAGGTCGGCTACAACCGGGTACACGGCTACTACATAGAGATCAGCAAGGCACGCGCCGCCGAGGCACCCGACGATTACGTGCGACGGCAGACACTGAAGGGTGCCGAGCGCTTCATCACCCCCGAACTCAAGCAATTCGAAGATCGAGTACTCTCGGCGCGCGAACGCGCCCTGGCCCGCGAGAAGGCGCTCCACGAGGCCTTGATCCAGACCCTGCAGGGCCTGCTAATCCCCCTGCAGACCTGCGCTGGCGGCCTAGCCGTGCTCGACGTGCTCACCAACCTGGCTGCACAGGCTCGTCGGCTGGACCTGGTACGCCCACAATTCGACGATCAACCGGGACTGCACATCGAAGGTGGACGCCACCTGGTGGTCGAACAAGTCTCCGACCAGCCCTTCGTGGCCAACAACGTGCACCTCGACAGCAATCGGCGAATGCTGGTGATCACCGGCCCCAACATGGGCGGCAAATCCACCTTCATGCGCCAGATCGCGCTGATCGTAATCCTTGCCTGGGCCGGCGGCTTCGTGCCCGCGCGCAGCGCGCGCATCGGCCCGGCCGACAGGGTATTCTCGCGCATCGGCGCCTCCGACGATCTCGCCGGGGGACGTTCGACCTTCATGGTCGAGATGGAAGAGACCGCCAATATCCTCAACAACGCCACCGAGCACTCGCTGGTGCTGATGGACGAGATCGGGCGCGGCACCAGTACCTTTGATGGCCTCTCGCTGGCCTGGGCCTGCGCGGTGGAGCTGGCCACCCGCCTACAGGCCTTCACCCTGTTCGCCACCCATTACTTCGAGTTGACCAGCCTGCCCGAAGAGCATTCCGGCATCGCCAATGTGCACCTCGATGCCGTGGAACACGACGAACGCATCGTCTTCCTGCATGCAGTCAAGGACGGAGCCGCCAACCAGAGCTACGGCCTGCAGGTTGCCGCACTGGCCGGGGTGCCGCGACACGTAATCCGCGAGGCACGCACCCGGCTCGAACAGCTAGAGCGCCAGAACGAGGCCGGCAGTACCCAGCTCGGCCTGTTTGACACCGTTCCACCACCTTCCGGGCCGACGACACCGGAGGCGCTGCGCCTGCTCGAACAGGCCGACCCCGACGCACTCAGTCCACGCGAGGCACTGGACCTGCTGTACCGTCTGAAGGCAGCCCTGAACGAGGGATGAATTCACCATCTCCAGGGACGAACCTCCTGCGAAATACGACGCCTTCGTCGCGAATGATGGTCGGATCCCTCGCCGGGAAAGAAACCTGGCTCAAATCACCACATCCGGCGTTTCGCACCCCGTGTGACGGGCGATGTCAGCAATCGCCCGCGAGGCACGAACCAGCTCGGCCAAGGCCTGCTGGGTATCGTCTTCGAGCCGGTCGGACCGAATCTCGTGGCGCTCGATATAAACGCGCAACGTGGCACCCACGGTACCAGTACCCGAAAGCCGGTAAACAATGCGCGATCCGTCTTCGAAAAGGAAACGGATGCCCTGGTGCTCGCTCATCGAACCGTCTATCGGATCGACATAGTAGAAGTCATCGGCATGACCGACCCGGTGCGGGCCGTAGCATTCGCCCTCCAGTCCGCGCATGAAGCGGCGCAGTTGTTCCATCAGGGTCCTGGCGGCGGTGCTGTCGATGCTCTCGTAGTCGTGACGCGTGTAGTAGTGGCGGCCGAAGCGCTGCCAGTGGTCACGCAGGATCTCGGCCACAGGGCGGGGTTCGACGGCCAGCAGGTTGAGCCAGGCCAGCACTGCCCACAGGCCATCCTTCTCTCGCACATGAGCCGAACCGGTACCAAAGCTCTCCTCACCGCAGAAGGCGATACGTCCGGCATCGAGCAGATTGCCGAAGAACTTCCAGCCTGTGGGCGTCTCGTAGCAGGGAATGCCAAGCCGTTTGGCCACCACGTCGGTGGCGCGGCTGGTAGGCATGGAACGCGCCACGCCGGGAATGCCCTCCCTCCAAGCCGGAAATACCACATGCCGGGCGGTGAGAATAGCCAGGCTGTCACTGGGCGTGACGAAGCAATCGCTGCCCAGGATCATATTGCGGTCACCGTCACCATCGGAAGCGGCGGCGAAATCCAGTCCGTTCTGACCCCGGGTCAGGGCCACCAGCTCGGCGGCATGTGTCAGGTTGGGATCGGGGTGACCACCACCGAAATCTTCCAGCGGTTCGCCGTTGCGGACCGTGCCTTCGGGTGCACCCAAACGCTCCTCGATAATACGCCGGGCATAAGGGCCTGTGACCGCATGCATGGCATCGAAGGCCATGCGGAAACCACCACGCAGCAGTTCGGCGATGGCATCGAAGTCGAACTGAGTCTCGACCAGCTCGGCATAATCGGCTACCGGATCGATAACGGTCACCGGCATCTCGCCCAGCCGGGTCTCGCCAATCCGTTCCAGGTCGATATCATCAGCGGACAGGATGCGATAGTGTACGATCTCGCGGCTGTGCCGGTAGATGGCTTCGGTGACGGCTTCGGGGGCAGCCCCTCCACTGGCGGTGTTGAATTTGATACCGAAGTCACCATCGAGTCCGCCGGGATTGTGGCTGGCCGACAGGATCAGCCCGCCGGCAGCACCGTGCTTACGGATGACACAGGAGGCCGCCGGGGTCGAGAGCAGACCGCCCTGACCTACCAGACAGCGCGCCACTCCATTGGCCGCGGCCATGCGCAGGATGACCTGGATCGCCTGGCGGTTGTAGTAACGCCCATCGCCACCGAGCACCAGGGTACCACCGGCCAGAGTTTCCCGTGTGTCGAACACCGATTGCACGAAATTCTCCAGATAGTGCGGCTGCTGGAAGACCGTCACACGCTTGCGCAGGCCCGAGGTACCGGGTTTCTGATCGTCAAAGGGAGTGGTGAGGATCTTCTGGATGTTCATCGGGACTTCCGTAGATCGATGACGTCGGCGTTATTTCAGCACAGATTATGCTTTCGTGAGAATTGGCTGGAATCCCGCCCCCTTGGCTCAATATTCGCGACGGAGCCGCTGCTCCTGCCGCAGGGACTCCTACCCATATCGCACAGTCATTCGACCGGCAAACGCGCTAGCCCGGATATTCCGAAGGCTGTTCTATTTGAGTCAGGCCGCCTTGGCAGACTCTTTGGCTGTTGGCGACAATACGCGGCTTTCAACTCCGCCGATGGCACGTTGCCAATAGGATCCAGCCTCTGCCGGTAGCTGAAACAGTCCACCATGATCTGATTGCGATCATGGACCGGCATTCGCACAAGGTGTTCTCATGGTGTGTATCCAGCACCCTCGACTCAGCCTCCTGATAAGCCGACTGCTACATAACCTTGAGAAACCTTTTCTTGAATCCACTGGCAGATGAGGCACCGAAAGCGCGGCCTGCACGGATCGATGCTGCAGCACAGTGAAAACGCTTTTTCAAGGGTTTTGCACTGCAGGATCAACCACCTTCCATCCGCAAGCAGCACAGATCTTTCAGCGCGGGAATCACGACCCCACCAGGTCTCTATGCATCGTAGATACTTTCTCGAGCCTGCTCGATGGGGCGTCCCGACAGATAGTTATCGATAGCGCACGCGAGCCGCCCAGGCGTGGTCTTGCCCGCCTACCCTGCGTCCGTTGCCTTGCGCTGCGATACCTGCGGGTATACCACAATTACCCGTCAGAAATTCCGCTGCCAGTTGGCGGCCAGCCACCAGGTGGGCTTGGAACTGTGGGTCGTGACGTTGACCATCAGCGAGCCGGTGCCCTGACCCAGGGTGCCCCGCATACCCACCCCGCC